>DASPZP010000355.1:0-4037 GCA_035636195.1 Anaeromyxobacteraceae bacterium | reverse complement strand
GCCCAGTAGACGGTGACGTTGTGCTTCAGGAGGAAGTAGACGAGGCCGTAGGCGCGGAAGACGCCGTCGTCGGCCGCGGCGTTGCAGGGAGCGACCCCCGCGCCGCCTTCGCGTCGCTGGTAGCAGTTGTCCATCGGGATGACGAGCGAGCCGGACGCGAACGTCCTCCGTCCCGGCCCCTGCGGACCGCACGTCGACACCCCCGTCAGCGCCAGTCCGGCCGCGGTGATGAGCGAGGTGGTGAGCAGCGTCCGGCGCATGGGGGCGTCTCCCGATCGAGTGACGCTCGGATGCTAGCAGGGCAGGCAGGCTGGCTGCGCCGTGCGTCCTCGACGTACAGGGGCCCATGTCGGACCGAAGCCCTGCTACACCCACCGTGCAACAGGCGCCCGGTTCAGGGCGTCGGATCGGGCGAGCCGATGGCCTTGCGGACCGTCTCGATGATGGTCGCCGGCTCGAAGGGCTTGCGCATGATCTCGTTCGCGCCGATGCGACGGTACATGTCGATCTCGCGATCGGAGATGCGCGCGCTCATGAGCACGAGGAAGGTCTTCTTCCAGTGCGGGTGCGTCTTCACGAGCCGGCACACGTCGGCGCCGTTGATCTTCGGCATGTAGATGTCGAGCAGGACGGCGTCCGGATCGAGGGTGGCCATCTTGCGGAAGACCTCCTCCCCGTCCATGGCGGTCCCGACGGCGTAGCCGGCCTCGCCGAAGGCGGCCGAGAGCGCGTCGACCAGCGCGTTCGAGTCGTCGACGATGAGGACCGTCTTTCGCTTGCTCATGCCGCTCCCGTTATAGCTCAGCCATCGTGGACCGTGAACCGGCCGTCGCTGGACGCTTCTACCCGGGCAGCGAGGAGCGGCTGTGGGCGGAGGTGGCCGCGCTGCTCGGCCCGGCCGGCCGCCCGCGGCCGGCCCTGGGCTTGCTCTCGCCGCATGCTGGCTACCTCTACTCGGGGAAAGTCGCGGGCGAGACCTGGGCGCGGGTGGAGGTGCCGACCCGGGCCATCGTCCTCTGCCCCAATCACACTGGCCTCGGCGCCCGGGTCGCGCTCTGGCCGGACGGCGGCTGGCGCACGCCGCTCGGGCGCGTGCCCATCGACGCGGACCTCACGGCCGCGCTGCGCGCCTGCCCGCTCGTCGAGCCCGACCGCACCGCCCACCTGCGCGAGCACGCGCTGGAGGTCCAGCTGCCCTTCCTGCAGGCGCGCCGCCCTGACGTGGCGATCGCCGCGCTCTGCCTCGGCCCGCTGTCCGCGGACGAATGCGAGGAGCTCGGCCGCGCCGTCGCCGCGGCGGTGCGCGACCGCCCGGCGCTCCTCGTCGCATCGTCGGACATGAGCCACTACCTCCCCGCCGACGTGGCGCGCGCCCTCGACGAGCGCGCGCTGGCGCGCTTCCTCGCGCTCGACCCCCGCGGCCTGCATGAGACCGTGCGGCGGGAGGACATCTCCATGTGCGGGGTCATCCCCGCCACCGTCATGCTCGCCGCCGCTCGCGAGCTCGGAGCGACGAGCGCGGAGCTCGTCCGCTACTCGAACAGCGGCGACGTGAGCGGCGACCACGAGAGCGTGGTCGGTTACGCGGGGGCGGTGGTCTACGGAGGCGGCGCGGTCTAGTTCGCGGTCGAGCTCGAGCTCGAGGTCGAGGTCGAGGTCGAGGTCGAGGTCAGGGCCGGGGCCGGGGTCGGCGTCGCCCCGCATGCGGACGGTTGACTGAAGATGAAGCGGTCACAGCAGTGAAGTGGAGTGTGCTGTCTGGCGGGCGCCGAAGCGCCGGCGGCTGGCGCAGGCAGGCTGGCGCCGCTCGCGAGGCGGTACCGACCTCCTCGCGGCGGCTCCTGCAAGATCGGCTTACGGGCACCGGTCGAGGGGCAGTCGCCGGACACGGGCGAGGCCGCGCCGCTGGAGGCGCCCTACCCGACCGGGAGTAAATCTCCCATTGACACCCTACTGCTCAAATCACGCTGCGAGAGTGCGATCCACGCTAGACACCCTCTCCCGCAGCGCCAACAGCCGGCGGGTGGGCACGAAGGCGTGGTGAACCCGTTCGCGAGCCCCGTCATTCGATCGCGCTCCAGCGAGCCGCTGCGTGCGTTTGGCGGAGGCCGAAAAACGCGTGCGACACTCACCGTCATGCACGACACGCGAGACCTCACGAAGCACCTCGCCGAGCTGCTCCGCCACGAACACGGCGCGCTGGCCGACTTCCTCGTCGCCCTCGCCGACTTCGACCGGGACCGGCGGTGGGTCGAGTTGGGCCATACGAGCCTCTTCTATTTCTTGCACCGAGAGCTAGGGCTCTCGAAGGGCGCGGCCTTCTACCGGAAGACCGCCGCCGAGCTCATTCAACGCTACCCGGAGGTCGTGGAGCCGCTCCGGGACGGACGACTGTGCATCACGAGCGTGGTGGAGCTCGCGAAGGTCATCACCCCCGAGAACCGGGGCGAGGTTGTGGCTCGCTTCTTCCACACATCGAAGCAGGAGGCCAAGGCGGTCGCGGCAGAGCTGCGGCCCGCGGAGGCTGCGCCGCATCGGGACGTCGTCACGGTCCCGGCGCTAGCGGCACCGGCCAAGGCTGTGACTCGGCTCGAGGTGGCGGCCTGCCACGCGACGCCCGGTACACTGGTTCAACCGGATGAACTACGCGGTGAGGTCCCCTCCAGCCCGAGGCCGCCTGCGCCTCTCCCCGCCGCCAGGCCCGACGAGGTCGAACCGCTCACCGGCGACCTGCGCCGGTTCCACACCACCGTGTCCAAGCGCTTCCTCGACAAGCTGGCGGCAGCTCGCGATGCGCTGTCCCACAGCCATCCCGGAGCCGACACAGAGACGGTCCTGGAAGCTGCCCTCGACCTCCTCCTCGCGGCGAACGACAAGAAGAAGGGGATCGTGAAGAAGCCCCGGCCGTGCCCGGCGCGCCCCTCCGCTAGCCCGCGGCACATCCCGGCAGACGTGAAGCGGGCCGTCTGGACCCGCGATGGTGGGTGCTGCCGGTGGCCGCTTGCGTCGGGAGGCGTTTGCGGGTCCACGACGCGCCTGGAGTTCGACCACATCGTGCCGCTCGCGCGGGGCGGGACCTCCACGGTGAGCAACCTTCGGGTGCTCTGCGACGCGCACAATCAGCTCGCCGCGCGGCAGGTTTTCGGCGAGGCGTGGATGGACCGCTTCGCCTCGAAGGCGCGGGGCACCCCTGGCGCAGCGGTTCATCCCAAACCGCGGTGAGTGGTGGGCACGGCCCGCCGCCGCCCGTCTCGCCGCTCAGAGCCCTACCGGGGGCCGCCCGCCCCGAGCCGCCGTCGCCGGCGGAGGGCGGCCAGGGAAACCCCGAGAAGCGCGACGAGCGCGAGGCCGCTCGCGCCGGTGGTGCCACAGCCACCGCCACCGCTCTTGGCCGGGTAGACGGTACACACGCCGTTGATGTCGTCGGCTTTGAGCCTGCGCTTGTCGGTGTCGCCCGCGCCCGCCGTCGGCTCCATGACGGCGCCACCCGCCGGGCAGGCACTCGTCGGGTCCGAGGAGGGAATGTTCTGCACACACACATGGTCGAGCCCGAGCATGTGGCCGGCCTCGTGGGTCGTGGTGTTCCCGATGTCCATGAAGATGCAGCCGCTCTCGCTGTAGAGCTGGGGACTGCTGGTCGTGCCGGTACAGGCCAGCGCACCCGGCCCGGGGCAGGTGAAGTACCAGCCGGTCGGCGCGCTCGGGTTACCGTTCCAGTCGTGCAGCTCCATGTCGGCGTCGAAGATCTCGCCCGTGTTCTGGTCGAAGGTCACGGTGGTGAGCGCGATCGTCCCACCGGGGCCGACGTTGCCGTCGTGCTCCCAGCAGTTGTTCTGGGCGACACAAGCGGCGAGATCGGTACCGCTGCAGTGGGTGGGATCGCTGGCGGCGAACTCCGAGCAGAGCCCGCTCCGGAAGATCACCAGGTTCTCGTTCTTCGCGCCGGCAGTCTGGTCGAATCCGAGGGCCGTCGCCGTCGTATCGCCCCCGTCCACGAACTGGAAGCTCGTACAGACGGCGCTGTCTCCCGGGTGCTT
>DASPZP010000354.1:0-4533 GCA_035636195.1 Anaeromyxobacteraceae bacterium | reverse complement strand
CGGTCGCTTCTCCGAGGCCTACCGCGGCAGCCGGGCCCGCGCCTACGAGGGCTACGACTTCGAGGCCCTGCGCGCCCGGATCGCGGCCGTGAAGGGCGACGCGGCCGGCAGGCTCGACGAGCTGGCGGCTCGCTTCACGGCGGAGGCGGAGGCGCGCGGCGCCAAGGTGTTCCGCGCCGACAGCCCGCAGGCGGTGAAGGACTATGTCCTCGCGCTCGCCAACGCGCGCGGCGTGAAGAACGTCGTCAAGTCGAAGTCGATGGCCTCGGAGGAGATTCACCTCAATGCTCACCTGGAGGCGGCAGGCCTCTCGGTGAACGAGACCGACCTCGGCGAGTGGATCATCCAGCTGGCCGGGCAGCGGCCATCGCACATGGTGATGCCGGCCATCCACATGACGAAGGAGCAGGTGGCCGACCTCTTCAGCAAGGAGGTGGACGAGCGACTCGCGGCTGACATCCCGCGGCTCGTCGCGGTCGCCCGCGAGCAGCTCCGCGAGAAGTTCCTCGCCGCCGACATGGGCATCTCGGGCGCCAACATCGCGGTCGCGGAGTCGGGCACCCTCGTCCTCGTCACGAACGAGGGGAACGCCCGCCTCGTCACCACCCTGCCGCGCATCCACGTCGCCATCGTCGGCCTCGAGAAGCTCATCGATCGCTTCGCGGACGTAGTGCCCATCCTGACCGCGCTGCCGAAGAGCGCCACCGGCCAGCTCCTCACCAGCTACGTGTCCATGATCTCGGGGGTGACGCCCAACACCGACGGCAGCGACAAGGAGCTGCACGTCATCCTGATGGACAACCGCCGCAGCGAGATGGCGGCCGACCCCAAGTTCAAGCAGGCGATGCAGTGCATCCGCTGCGCCTCCTGCCTCAACGTCTGCCCGGTGTACCGCCTGGTGGGCGGGCACGTCTTCGGAAAGACGTACACGGGCGGCATCGGCGCCATCCTGACCGCCTGGTTCGACGCGCTGAAGGCCTCGGAGGAGATTCAGGGCCTCTGCATCCAGTGCGGGAACTGCAAGGAGGTCTGCCCTGGGATGATCGACATCCCCGAGCTCATCCTCGAGGTGCGTCGACGGGTGGCGAAGGAGCGCGGCCAGCCCACGATCCAGAAGGCCATCTTCTCGGTGGTCAACAACCGCCGCCTCTTCCACGGCATGCTGCGCGCCGCCTCGGTAGCGCAGAAGCCCTTCGCGAGGAAGGGCTTCATCCGGCACCTGCCCTTCTTCCTCTCCGGGCTGACGGAGACGCGGAGCCTGCCCGCCATCGCCCCCGAACCGCTGCGCGACACGGTGAAGCGCATCGCGCAGCCGAGGTCGGAGGAGCGGGCCGCCCTCTACGCCGGCTGCCTGCTCGACTTCGCCTACCCGGGGACCGGCGAGTCGGTCGTGAGGATCCTCAACAAGGCCGGCATCGAGGTGCTCTTCCCGGAGGGCCAGACCTGCTGCGGCGCGCCGGCCCGGTACAGCGGCGCCTACGAGGTGGCGGGCCAGAACGCGCGCGACAACATCGAGGCGCTACTGGCCGAGGACGTGCGCTGGATCGTCTCCGCCTGCCCGACCTGCACCGTCGCCCTGAAGCACGAGTTCGGCGCGACGCTCGAGAGCCTCGGCGACGCGGGGTGGGCCGAGAAGGCGGAGAGGGTGGCGGCCAAGGCGGTCGACTTCTCGACGCTCGTCGCGCAGCTCGTGGCCGAGAAGCGCCTCACCCTGGCCGAGGGGAAGCAGCTCGGCCGCTTCACCTACCACGACTCCTGCCACCTGAAGCGCACCCTCCACGCCGAGCAGGCGCCGCGCCAGCTCCTCGCGAAGGAGGGCCTGGAGCTGGTCGAGATGTTCGAGTCCGACATGTGCTGCGGCATGGGCGGCTCCTACTCGGTGAAGCTGCCCGAGATCTCGGCGCCGATGCTGGCCCGCAAGCTCGACAGCATCAAGAAGACCGGCGCGCCGCTCGTCGCGACCGACTGCCCCGGCTGCGTCATGCAGCTCCGCGGCGGCCTCGACAAGGACGGCGCCGCCATCGAGGTGCGGCACACGGCGGACCTCATCGCGGAGTCGATCGAGTCGTAAGACGCGCCGAGCGCCGCAAGGTGGGGCGCGGCGCCCCCGACATCGACTCTCACCCGCGATAAGCCTTCTCGAGCGTCGCGATGTCGAACTTGACCATCTTCATCATCGCGTCCGCGAACCTCTTCGCCCGCGCGGGATCCTTGTCGCGCATCATCTCCTCCCAGACCGCAGGCACGATCTGCCACCGGAGACCGAACCGGTCGATGAGCCATCCACACGCCAGCGGTTTGCCTCCACCTTCGAGGAGCGCGCTCCAGTAGCGGTCGAGCTCGGCCTGGTTGTCGCATAGGACCATCAGCGAGATGGCGTCGTTGAACTCGTGGTGCGGTCCCGCGGTCATCGCGCGAAACGGCTGGCCGAAGAGCGTGAAGTCCACCACCTTGACCGACCCCGGCGGTCCACTCGGCGACTCACTCTGGAGCGCGCTGACATGGTTGACGCGCGAGTCCGGGAAGATCGAGGCGTAGAACCGTGCGGCCTCTTCTGCCTCCCTGGCGTACCAGAGGAACGGGAAGATTCTTGACTTGGCCATTGCGTCCTCCTGCGTCGCCGTTCGATCTCAGCGAGCAGCTCCTCTTGAGGACGCCCCTCACGGCGACCTCACGATCAAAGCCCTCGGTATCGGATTCACTCTCCCTGAGGAGTCGCCCGCCGCCGCGGATCGCCGCCTCTAGTGAGTCGCGTGCGCCTCACGCTCGCTGACCTTGCGCAGTGTATCGGCCCCTCGCTCGCGAGAGGCCTGCACGATATCCGACAGGCTGATCACGCCCTCGAGCTTGTCGCCCTCGCAGACGCACACCCGCGAGATCCGATGCTGCGCCATCAGGTCAGCCGCTTCCTCGATGTCGTCGGTCGGCTTGCAGGAGATGGGATCCTTCGACATCACCTCGCCGGCCTTGACGGCGCGGGGATCACGGCCTCCTGGGAAGGCGACCACCCGCAGAACGATGTCGCGGTCGGTGAGCGTGCCGATGAGCCGGTGCCCGTCTGCATGGTCGTTCTCGCAGATGGGGACGAAGCCCACGTTCTCGCGATTCATCTTGGTCGCGCAGTCGAAAATGCTCTCGTCGCCCGCGCAGCAGATGATGTTCGTCTTCATCAGATCCTGACAATGCATGATGTCCTCCTCGACATGACGATGGGAGCATCGAGGCATGGATGCTCGCCACTTCGGCGCGTCGGCAGTCGTACGAGCTTGCCCATTCGCGCCCGCCAGGAAGGGGCTCGAGCCGATGAAGTGGACATCGAACGAAGCTGATGGCCTTCGCTCCTCCTGGACTGTGCGCCGGCTACGAGTACCCATGGAGCACCGTCTCCGAGCACTTCGACTTGCTCTTTTCGCGCCCACGCGCGCGATGGGCTCCGCTCGAGGGCGTCAGTGCATCCCGCCATCCATCATGTACCCGCCGTCGCTCGCCCCGTAGCAGGCGCCCATCATCCCGCCGTCGGGGAGCGCAAAGCCGCCGTCCGACCCCATCATGCCGCCGTCCATCATCCCGGCCATGCCCATCGCGGAGCCCATCTCCGCGGCGCGCCCGACCTGGTGATCGATCATCTCGTCCATCGCGTCGGCGTGATGGGCCGCCTCCGCCTTGTTCGCGTCGACGCCTGACGCGCACGCGGCGGCACGGTGGCGGGCGACCTCGGCGGCCATCGCGCTCGAGGCGCACGCCATGTCGGCGTCGCCGGTGTGCCCCATCGACCTCATGCGGTCGTCGAGCGCGCCGGTCATCTGCTTCATGCGGTCCAGCATCGGCCCCAGCTGCGCGTCATAGGAGGACTGCGCCGCCTGGCACGTGCTCGCGTCGGACATGGCCGCGGCGCTCGCGCGGTAGCTCGCCACCGCGGCCGACATGTCCTGGGAGACGCTCGCCAGGGCCAGCACGTCCGAGGACGAGCCGTTCGACCCGCTACAGGCCGCCACGACGGCCACGACGGCCACCATGAGCTTCTTCATGCGAGTTCTCCTCCTTCGGCGTCACGTCGATCCCACGTCGTGAGTACCACAGGAACCGAGGGAGGTTCAGCCGCTGCAGGGCCACCCTGACGCACATGCGGAACCGCGCGCGCCTGCGAAGCAGGGACCCCTCACCCCGGCCCTCTCCCCTGTCAGGGGAGAGGGAGTGGGCTCAATCTTCGCGACCTCGACCTCGACCGCTCCCACGACACCATCCGTGAAGGGCGGCGGGGTGGCCCTGCGCCGGAGCGTAGCCCGGCCTGCGGGCGGACCGGATCGACAGTACGCGAGCCGCTCGCACGGCCAGTGCCGCGCGGCGACCTACGCGCGCGCGGATACGCCCTCTCGCGGCACGCCGGGCCGTGCTGCGGTCAGAGCGATTCAGCGACGATCGCTACGGCAACTCCGGAAGGCCGTTGCGTCCCTCTCCCCGCTGCGCGGGGCGAGGGGATGTGCTCAACCCCTCGCGGCGCCGAGGTGTTTCTGGAACCCCCGCACGAGCCTC
>DASPZP010000353.1:0-15528 GCA_035636195.1 Anaeromyxobacteraceae bacterium | reverse complement strand
AGTAGGCGTAGCTCGCCGGCATGAGCCCGAGCATCAGCGTCGCCGGCAGCCCCAGCGCGATGCCGAACGGGATCATCACCGTCAGCGTCGCCGCCTGGCTCTTCACGAAGGCCGATACGCAGAACATCGCGATGGCGAAGGTCCAGGGCGCGACGTGCACCATGGACCTGATGTTGGCGATGAGGAAGGGCTTGTTGGACGTGACGAAGGTGTCGCTCATCCAGGCGATGCCGAAGATCGACACGACCGCGATCATGCCAGCCGTGAAGACCTGCGACTTGGCGATGTCGGCCGCCTTGACGTTGGTCGAGAAGAGGATGAACGCGCCGAAGCCGAGCATCACCATCTGGACGACGGTGGTCATGGGCACCGGCTTGCCGTCGACGAGCGGCAGGATGTGCGGGAGGTGATAGCCGGCGTTGGCGAAGGTGTCGCGCAGCGCGAGCAGCACGATGAAGAGGACGCCGCCGAAGAAGAGCGCCACCGACAGCTTGGCCCTCGGCGGCAGCTTCTTGTCGAGCGTGGTCACGGAGAGGTCGAGCTGGGCCCGGAAGGCGGGGTCGGCGAGCCGCTGCTGGAACTCGGGGTCCTGGTCGAGGTCCTTGCCGCGGTTGACGCTCCACAGGGCGGCGGCGAGGACGCCCACCAGGCCGGCGGGGAGCGTGATCTTGATGATGTCGTAGATGGTGACCGGCGTCCCCATCTTGGCGGAGTAGCCGAGGAACGTCGTCACCGCCGCGGCCACCGGGCTGGCGGTGATGCCCATCTGCGCGGCCACGCTCGAGATCGCCATCGGGCGCTCGGGCCGAATGCGCGTCTTCAGGGCCACGTCCGCGATGACCGGCAGGAGCGCGTAGACGGCGTGCCCGGTCCCCACGCAGACGGTGAGGAAGAAGGTGCAGAACGGCGCCAGCAGCGTGACGCGCTTCGGGTGCGCTCACAGCAAGCGCTCGGTGAGCTGCACCAGGTAGTCGAGGCCGCCCGCCACCTGCAGCGTCGCCGAGGCCGTCACGACCGCCAGGATGATGAGCATGACCGCGATGGGCGGCTCGGACGGCGGCGTCCGGAAGACGAATACCAGCACCGCCACGCCGAGTCCGCCGATGAGGCCGAGCGCCACGCCGCCGCGGCGGATTCCGAGGAGGATCGCGGTGAGGACGAGGGCGAACTGGATCCAGAACATCAGGGCAGCGGGCATGCGGGAAGCCTCCTCGGCCATCAACGCACACGGCCAGCGGTCGTGTCGCTGTGGTCGATTGCCCCGTGTGGGAGCGGCTCCTCACCTGCCGCCGCGCCCCGACATCCGGCGCCCGGAGCGGGCACGGCTCCGGGCGCTGGTCGTCGCGCCGCGCCCGGTACGCGGAGGCCCTAGCGCTGGGGAGACTTGAGCTCCTGGATGTTCTGCCGGGCCTGCGCCGCCTGCGAGCTCTGCGGGCTCACCTCGATGACCCGGTTCCAGGCGGCGATCGCCTTCGCCTGGTCCTTGAGGTCGAAGGCGTAGACGACGCCCAGGTTGTAGACGCTCTGGACGTGTCGGGGATCGACCTGGTGCGCACGCTGGAAGTTTGCGATCGCCTTGTCGAAGGCCTGGAGCTTCCGGTACATGACGCCCTGATCGGTGAGGACGTCGGCGTCGTCGGGCTTGAGCGCGAGCGCCTTCGCGTAGGCGTCGACGGCGCGCTGCGCCTGGTTCGTGTCGAAGTAGTCGTTCCCGAGCGCGATCCAGGCCTGCACGTCCTTCGGGTTCTGCGCCACCAGCCGCTCCTCGGCGGCGATGCGCTGGTTCACGGCGCCCGTCTCCGGCACCAGCGCGCTGGGCGGCATCGCGCTCGGCGGCGGCAGCAGCGGGAGCGTACCCGTCCCGGCGGCGGGGGGAGGCGGCTGTCGCTCCTCGGAGCGCTTGCAGCCGCTGGCGACGAGCGCGAGCGCGACGAGGGCGGCGGCGATGGCGGCGGTGCGGTTCAAGTCGAGACCTCCGGTGGATGGGGCGAGCGAGCGCCGATTGTGGCACGCAAGCCCGCGGCCGGGGAGGGGGTCGTGAGACCCCGGCTCACCCGGCCGCGCGCTGTCCCCCACAGGCGTCCGGCTAGGCGCCCCGCTGCTCCGCCCGGCGCAGGGCGATCTCCTGCTCCAGGCGCTCGAGCCGAGCGTCGCGGGCCTCAGCGGCGCCGGTCTCCCCATGCCGACCGGCGAGGTGCGCCTCGCCCGGGGCCCAGCCCGGCTGCACGGTGGCGGCGAGTTCGGAGGCCGAGCGCCGGAAGACGCGCGACACGGGGCGGACGGCCGCGGTGCCCGCCAGGAAGAAGCCGACGAAGGGCAGGAACATCAGGAACGCGGCCCCCATCACGGGCGCCACGGCGAAAGCGAGCAGCAGCGGGACGCGGACGTACTGCTCGCCGGCGGTGCCCGGCAGCGCCGCGCCTTCGGCCGGGACGGGCTGGAGCGTCCAGCTCTTCATGCTGAAGTAGTAACCCTTCCTGACCTGCGTCCCGGCAGCGATCGTCGTCATGGCCTTCGTCCCTCGGTGCTGCGTGAACCTCATGCCGACAACCTCTCGCAATCGGGCCGCGGGCGATATTGGGACGAGGCCCGATCGCGCCGGGTTCGTGTCCGGGGCGAACGCGGGCACGAGACAGGAGGTCGGGAGCGAGGAGTCCCGAGAATGGGATCGGGAATCCACCCGAGCTCACCGATCAGAGATCGGTGCCGGGCGGCAGCGGCTCAGCGGCCTTCTCCTGGGGGGCGCGGAAGCCGGCGCATGGATCCTCGCGCTGCTGGGCCGGCGTGAAGACGACGTAGTCGAAGGGCAAACCGCCCGGCCCGAACGCCTCGGCGTAGTCGGCCGGGGTGCGCCGTCCCTCGCTGACCTCGAGGAAGGCGACCGCGGCGCGGCTCCGGTCCGGCGCCTCTCGCGCGAGGTAGCTCGGCACGGCGCGATCGGTGCGAGCGTGGCCGGAGCCCGCGACGAGCACTGCCCCGTCGCCCTGGGACGCGAGCACCCGCTCTGCCAGCTGCGCGTCTCGCGCGCGCTGCATGGTGACGAACGGATCGAGCATCGAGCGCGGCAGCTCGCGGCAGTGCGACTCCCACATCTCGTCGCGGATCTCCTGGGCGGCGGCCTCGGGCAGCGGCCCGGCCCGGTCGAGCAGCAGGCGCACGGCCGGCGTGAGCGTGGACGCGCCGCTCTTCACCACCGCGCGCACCTGCTTGCGGCTCAGGTTGGCGGCCACGATGGGGAGGTCGGCCGCCAGCGCGGTCGCGAACACCGGCCGGTAGAGCGCGAAGTCGGGCCAGCCCGTGCCAGCCCACCCGACCGCCTTGGCGAGCGCGTCCGGGTCGTGCGGGGGTGAGCGCGTCAGCTCCGCGTCGACCTGGGGCTGCTGCGCGAGGTCGAGCATCTCGAAGGCGAGGGCCGGCCGCCGGCCGGCGGCGATCATCGCGGCGAGCGCGCGCGACTGCAGCTCGTGGTGCACCGGATTGTCATGCGTCTCGCCGAGCGCGACGAAGTGCGCGCGGGCGAGCGCCGCGTGGAAGGCGACCTCCTCGATGAAGCGGCCGCCCCGGACGTCCCAGATCCGCCCGGCGAGCGGGTGGTCGCGGTAGAGCAGGGCCGGGCCGGACTGGCGCCCGGCGCAGCCGGCGCTGACGGCGAGGAGGGCTAGGGCGGAGGCGAGGGCGGGCCGGGTGGCCGGTCGGAGCATCGCGTCAGTCTAGCGGGCGCGCGCGACGGCGGCTCGACCGTCAGCGCGGCGCGCCCCGGTGCAGCATCGAGCTGGAAGGTCCCGACCGTGTCCGCCAGCTCCTGCGCCTGGCCGGAGAGCTCGTTCGCCGCCGAGGACGCCTCCTCGGAGGTGACGGCGGTCTGCTGGGTGACGGCGTCGACGCTGCGCAGCGCCTGCTGGAGCTGGCCGATGCCCGTTGCCTGCTCGCGCGCGCTGGCCGCCATCTCGGCCACCAGGTCGGAGACCTTCGCCACCGCGCCCGCGATGTGCGCCAGCTTCTCGCCCACCTGCCGCGCCGTCGCCTCTCCACCGCCGGCCTGCCGCACCGATTGCTGGATGAGCGCCTCGGTCTTGTTCGCCGCCTCCTTCGAGCGGAGCGCGAGCGAGCGCACCTCCTCGGCCACCACCGCGAATCCCCGCCCCGCCTCGCCGGCCCGGGCGGCCTCGACGGCCGCGTTCAGCGCGAGGAGATTCGTCTGGAACGCGATCTCATTGATGTCCTTGATGATCTGCGAGGTGCCCTGCGCCGAGGACTGGATCTCGGCCATGGCGCGGCTCATCTCGCGCATGGCCGAGGCGCCCTCGTCGGCGGCCCCGCGCGCGCCGCGGGCCAGCGCGTCGGCGGCCTGAGCGTGATCGGCCGAGCGCTGCGTCATGGAGGCCATCGTGTCGAGCTGGGCCCCCGTCTCCTCGAGGCTCGCCGCCTGCTGGGCGGCGCCGTCGGCGACGGTCTGGCTCGAGCCCGAGATCTGGCCGGCGGCCGAGGAGACCTCCTGCGCCGCCCGCGCCACCTGGGCGATCGCCCCGTGCAGCGCCTCCGCCGTCAGGTTCACCGCCTCCTTCACGCGGGCATGGTCGCCTGCGTAGGTCCCGGTCACGCGCGCCGTGAGATCGCGCTCGGAGAGGCGCGTCAGCGTGCGCGAGGCCTCGTCGATCGGGTGGAGGACGGCGTCGAGCGTGTCGTTCACCCCCTGCACGATGGCGCGGAAGTCCCCGTGGTGCTGGGTCGCGTCGGCGCGCGCCGAGAGGTCGCCGCGGAGGGCCCCTTCGACCAGGCGGCGCGTGTCGGCGAGGAGCGCGTTCACCGCGGCGATGCAGCCGTTGAGGCTGTCCTTGATGCCGTTGAAGTCGCCGCGGTACTCGGTCTCGAGCGCGGGCGGAACCTCGCCGCGCGCGAGCCGCTCGAGGTAGCTGGAGGTCGTGTGGATGGGCTCGCCGAAGGCGTCCATCGTGGCGTTCATGCCCGCCACGATGCCGCGGAACTCGATCTCGACGCGGGACGGGTCGCCGCGGGTCGTGAGATCGCCGTCCCGCACCGCGGCCGAGAGCCGCTCCGCCTCGCCGCGCAGTGCGTCCAGGGTCCGCGCGATGCGGCGGCCGAGCAGGAGCGCGACCCCCACGAGCAGCGCGGCCCCGGCGAGCACCGCGCCCAGGATGAGCTGGATGGAGCGGCGCGCCGCCCGCTCGCCCTCCATGCGGGCCGCGTCGGCTTCTCCGCGCACGGCCGCAGCGAGGTCGGTGAGCCCGCTGTCGAGCGAGCCGTGGCGCGACTCGAGCGTGGCGAAGGAGCGGGCGAGCTTCTTCTCCGCCTCTTCGGCCGCGGCGGAGTCTTCGCCCTGCGCCGCTCGGTCGCGCGCCGCGAGCGCGGCCAGCGTCTGCTGGCCGGCCTCGATCCACTCCGCCAGCGGCTGGTGCAAGGCAGACCACAGCGCGACGAGCTCGGCGCTGTGGGGCGCCGCCTCGAAGGCGGCGGTGGCGTCGTCCACCTGCTGGAAGCCCATCTGCACCCGGCCCGCTGCCAGCCGCCGCACCTCGGCGCCGCGCGCGACCGCGGCGGCGTAGAGGGCATGCATCACCTTCGCCTGACCATCGCGCAGCTCGGCCAGTCCCTGCAGCGCCGGGACGGTGCTCGAGACGACGCCGGCGAGCCGCTGGCGGATGGCGGACGCGCTCCAGAAGGCGAGCGCGCCCACGACGGCGAGGATCCCTACCGCCCCCGCGAACGAGATCCCGATGCGAGTTCTGATCTGCAAGGGCCACCACCTTCTCGACCGCGGCCGAGCGGGCGGGTCGCACCGGACCGGGTGACCGGTCCGGCGACCCGGGTTGGACGTCAGCGCACCGCGACGAAGCTCTTCTTCACGAACTGCTGTCCGTCCGCGGACAGCATGAATTCGAAGAACTGCTTGAGCCCACCGGCGGGGCGGCTCTTCGCGACGAGAAGCAGGGGGCGCGAGAGCAGGTAGCTGCCGGCGCGGATCTCGTCCGAGGACGGCTTCACGCCGTCGAGGGGGAGGGCGCGCACGCCCGGGGCCGCGTAGGCCAGGGTCGCGGGGGCGATCGCGCCGGGCTCAGCGGCCGCGAGCTTGACGCAGTCGCTCGCGTCCTCGAGCTCCTTCACCGGGCCGTACGCCTCGCCGTCGAGCACGGTGGTCTTGAAGGTCTCGACGGTGGCGCGCCCGCTCGCCAGCCCCTCGCTGCAAGCGATGATGGGGAGGTTCGCGCCGCCGAGCTCCTTCCAGTTCTTCGTCTTGCCCGAGTAGATCGCCTTGAGCTGCGCCTTGGAGAGCGCCTTCACCGGGTTCTTGTCGTTCACGAAGACGCCCAGCGCGTCGTAGCCGATGATCTGGAAATAGGGCCGATGGGTCAGCTCCTCGGGGGTGAGGCTGCGCGAGACCCCGGCCACCGAGACGTGCCCCGCCAGCGCCGCCTTGAGGCCCTTGCCGGCGCCGCTCATGCCGATGCTGGCGAACTTGACGCCGGTCTTGGCCGCGAACGCCGGCGCGGCGTCCTTCATGACGCGGCTGCCGATGGTGGTCGCGCCGTCGTAGGTCAGCTCCTCCGCGATGGCCGGGCTGGCCCAGGTGAGCGCCGCGGCGCAGAGAACCGACATCCCACGTCCGAATCCATACATGGTGCACGCTCCTCGCACGGGCGCCCGCGTGGCGCGCCGAGATGGCGGAGCGACACTGCAAGTGGCAGGCCCTCAGGAAATGAACTGGGGGTGGCCCAGGAGGTGGGTCAACGGTGCGTCTGGGGCGTCGGCCGGCCACGGTGCGGAGGAACGCCGCAGCCGCTCCAGCCATCGGCGGTCGAGCGGCTGAGCGAGGTCGGAGAGCTGGGTGGCGGCGCTGGTCGTCTGGCCCTTCGGCCCGGAAGGATCGCCCGCCCCCACGTAGAAGCCCGCCAGGAGGAGTGCGCTGCGCACCTGGGTGGCGGTGCTGTAGGTGAAGAGGCTCGCCCGTCCCGCGCAGCGGCCTCGCAGCGCCGTGAAGGCTGCCACCGACCAGGGCGCCCCGTCATGACGAGGAGAGAACGGATCCCAGAAGACGAGCTCGGCCAAGGCGCGCTCGGCCGGGAGGGTCGCGAGGAGGTCGCCTTGCACGAGCCGCCAGGCGAGGCGCGGCTCCTCGTGGCGGCCGGTCGCGAGGAGCGCCCGAGCCGCCCGAACGTCCGCGGCGTCGAGGCCGAGCTGCCGCGCACCCCCGTCGCTGGCCGCCAGCTCGAGCGAGCCGAGCTCTCGCTCGAAGCTCACCACCTCGAGGCGGCGGCCGCTGCCCGCGAGCTCGCGGGCGGCTCGCAGCGCGGCGAGCGCGTTCGCGGCGGCCCCCAGTCCGACGTCGAAGAGCACGAGCGGCGGTCCATCGGCGGCGAGCCGCTCACGCAGGCGCGACTGCTGCACGTAGAGCAGCTCCGACTCGGCGGCCGCCCCGATGACCGGGTGCATCACCTCGCCGACGGTGCGATCGAGGACGGCCGGTGCGCCGGAGGAGGTGGCGACGATCTGGAAGCGGCTCTCGCCTTGGAGGACGTGTCCTTCGCCCCGGGGGTGCGGGAGCGGGTCGGTGAGAGGGGTCCCCGACCTCCGCCCTGGCGGCCTGCGGGTCGCGTCGTGCTCGTGCAGGTCGATGGCGGCGAGCGTCTCCCGCATGAACGCGCCATAGCGCCCCTGGTCGATGGCTGCGCGGGCGTCGCGCATGAGCTGCAGGTAGTGGTGGAGGTTGTGGACGGAGAGGAGGCGCGGGCCGAGCGGCTCCTTGCACTTCATGAGGTGGTGCAGGTAGCCGCGCGGATGGCGCGCGCAGGTGGGGCACGCGCAGGTCACGTCGAGCGGCGCTTCGGAGAGGCGGTGCTCGCTCCGGTTCACCCGCACGCGCCCGGTGGAGGTGAAGGCGGTGCCCTGCCAGGCGAGCGAGGTGGGGATGACGCAGTCGAACATGTCGACGCCGTGCGCCATCGCCTCCAGGATGTCGGGCGGCGTCCCGACCCCCATGAGATAGCGCGGGTGGCTGCGCGGGAGGAGCTCGGCCGTCCGCGCCACCACGTCGAAGCGCTCGCTGCGCGTGTCGCCCACCGCCAGCCCTCCGATGGCGAAGCCGTCGAAGCGGTGCTGGGTGAGAAACCCCGCTGACTCGGCACGCAGCACCGGGGAGAGGCCGCCCTGCACGATGGCGAACAGCGCCTGCTCCGGGTTCGTCCGGGCGGCGAGGCTCCGCAGCGCCCAGCGGTGGGTGCGGTCCATCGCCTCGCGGATGACGGCGGGCTCGGCGGTGGAGGGCAGGCACACGTCGAGCACCATCATGATGTCCGAGCCGAGGGCGGTCTGGACCTCGATCGAGCGCTCGGGCGTGAGCTCGTGCCGGCTCTGGTCGACGTAGCTGCGGAAGCGCGCGCCGGTCTCGCTCACCTCCCGGTGCGCCGCCAGGGAGAAGATCTGGAAGCCGCCCGAGTCGGTCAGGATCGGCCCGTCCCACGCCATGAAGCGGTGCAGGCCCCCGAAGTGGCGGATGGCCTCGGGGCCAGGCCTGAGGAGCAGGTGATAGGTGTTGCCGAGGATGATCTCGGCCCCGAGCGCGCGGACCTGCTCGGCCGTCAGCCCGGTGACGGTGGCGCGCGTGCCCACCGGCATGAAGGCGGGCGTCTCGACCGCGCCGTGCGCGGTGACGAAGCGGCCGCGGCGGGCGCGCGTCGTCGCATCCTCCGCGCCGGGCTGGAAGGAGAAGCTCATATGGGCGGCGGACCATACACCGAACCCCCTCTCCCTCGTCGAGCCTGCCGGGGGCGAATGCGATCGTTGGCTGGGCGCGGGGGTGGACTTGCCGGCGGTGCTCGGCAATGGCCTGCCGGACGCCGTCGGTCGGTCGGCGGCGCAGCGCGCGAGGCCGGAGCACGCGCAGGCGTGCCGCGCACGGGCGTGGAGTGCTGGTGAGCGGTTCTGCGCGGCACTGCGCGTGCAGCCGGCTGACGTACTGACGACCCAGTCCGCACGCAGGCCCGGCCTGCGCTCCGGCGGCAAGCCCACCCCCGCGCCTCGATCGGCGGAGGGCGTTGCCGAGCTGGGCCCGGGAAATGAAAGGCAGCGCTCATCCGGCTCGGTATCAACGCACGATGCTTGCTAGCCACTCCTTGTGAAACGCTTCTTGTTCGTCAACGCTTGCTGGCTCCACATCGGGCCCCGTAGTGAAGATGTCGACCAGGTCTTCGCGCCGGCCACGCTGGCCCAGGTGCAGTTTGTTCGCCTTCAGGCCCAGGCCCATGTCACGAGCCATGCCTGAGGGGTAGATGTTCCTGCTGGCTCCGTAGCAGGAGAGCAACCACCCATGAGCCTCGAGGTCTCGCCGGACCAGCGCGAGCGCGGCGAAGTAGTCCGTGTCCGCCCGGGTCCAGCTCGTCTGGCCCATAATCGCTTCGATCTCGCACCGTTCCGAGTGCGGCTGGCGGTCCGGTAATCGCAGAAGGCAGGGTGCGCGGCTCCCGTCGCTTCGCTTGATGGCCTCGACGCTCAACTCCTTCACGGGCGACCTCCTTGGACACTGTAGCCACTGCTGTCATGCATAGTCATCGGCGATCTCCTCCTGCGCGTGCTTCGGGGCCTTCCGTTGCATGTTGCGGTGCTTGTGGTCGGCGCTGACTCGGGGCCGCACAGCGCACTCCGCCCGCACGTGCAGCGCCGCATGCAGCGGACGGCGGGGTGGCCCTGCGCCGGAGCGCAGCCCGGCCTGCGGGCGGACGCGATCGACAGTGCGCAAGCCGGCTGCACGGCCAGTGCCGCGCAGAGCCGCGCGGGCGTGGGGAGACGCTCGCTCGCGGCACGCCGGGCCGTGCTACGGCCTGAGCGATTCGGCGCCGCTCGCGCCGGCAACTCCGGAAGGCCGTTTGCGAGCACCGCCGCAGGGCCACCCCGACGTACGCCGTCACGGCAACGCTCGGGCGAACGGTACTGTGCGACTGCTACCGCGACCCCTTCACCCCAGCCCTCCCCGTCGGGGGAGAGGGGGAGGGTTCGAACCGCGGCCGCGACTCCGCGGCGGAAGGTGCTACCGCTGACGCGTCTTGGCCATGCCGCGCTCCACCGCGTCGACGAGGTACGTCCGCAGGCTGGCGGGCGTGATGATCCGGTCGAGCGAGCCGACCTTGAGGGCACGCTCGACGCTGTGGATGCGGTCGAACTCGTCTCCCACCTCGCCCAGCTTCTCGGAGCGGACGCGGGAGATGACCTCGCCCAGGCGGGCCCGAGCAGCGCCGCCGCCCTGGGCCGCCTTCTCGGCCTCGACGACGCGCGGATCCTTGCGGGTGCGGGTCTCCACCTCGCGCGCGAAGACCACCGCCGCCGCCGGCGCCCCGCCGATGACGGACGCGCGCGCCCCCTCCACCGCCACGATCTCCATCTCCTCGCGCAGCGTCTTCGCGAACACCACGAAGGCGCCGCCGTGATAACGCGAGACCACGCAGAAGACGACCGGGCCCTCGAAGTTCACCACCGCCCGACCGATCTCGGCGCCGTACTCGAGCTGGAGGCGGCGCATCGACTCGGGCGAGCCGTCGAAGCCGGACAGGTTCGCCAGCACCACCAGCGGCCGGTTGCCGGAGGCCGAGTTGATGGCGCGCGCGATCTTCTTCGAGGACTGCGGAAAGAGCGTACCGGCCGACCAGAACTCCGGCCCGTCGGCCGGCACGAACTCGAGCCGGGGCAACGGGCGCGACTGGATGCCGATGAGGCAGACCGGCCAGCCGCCGAGGTGCGCGTCCCACACCACGCCGGTGTCGCCGCCGCGCAGGTCCTTCCAGCGCTCGAGCGGCGGGTGGTCCTGGTCGATGCAGGCGGCCATGATGCGGCGGATCTCGAACGGCTTCTTGCGGTCGGGGTTCTTCTCCTGGCTGAAGACGTCGCCCACCGTCTGGAACCCCGCGCCGCCCTCCGGGCCGTGCGGGTAGGGGCGGATGTCGCGGTCCTTCGGGTCGCCGGTCGGAGCGCGCCGGGGGTAGCGCTCGCCGGGGGCCCGGTAGGCGTGATCGTAGTGGCGCATCAGGATGTCGATGGCCTCGCCCACGCTGCGCGCCTGGTACTGGGCCTGGCCGTTCGGGCCCATGATCCGGTCGTAGCCGCCGATGCCCTCGTTGTCCTCCGCCGAGACGGACCCGGAGTACTCGAGGGCCTGCTTCCCGGTCAGCACCATCGAGGCGCCCGGCGCCATGACCAGGATGCCCTTCGTGTGCATGAGCATGGTCGCCTCGGCGTTCCAGTACGGCTGCGCGCCGACGGTGATGCCCAGCACCACCACGTTGATCTCGCCTCCACCTTGCGTGAATTCGATGATCCGTCGCAGCACGCGCGAGACCCAGTCCATGTTCTCGGTGCCGGTGGTCATCGAGATCTTGGCGCCGGCGCACACCTCGAACCACTCGAGCGGCACGCCCAGCTTCTGGGCCAGGGCGATCGCCTCGTCGATGCGGCGGCACTCGGGCTCGGCGACGGAGCCCATCTCGCGGCCGGGATCGCCGATGAGCACCACCCGCTGCATGCCCTCCGGGTGGCGCTCGGTGTAGCTCTTCACGACGCCCACCACCACGTTGGCCGTGTTCTGCCCGGGCGGCCTCCGCACCGGCACGAGCGCTTGCCGCGCGTCGAGGTCGTGCTCGACGAACTCGCCGCGGGGGATCCCGCCCTGCGGCTCGGCGGGCGCGAGCATCCGTACCAGCTCGTGCGGGTGGGTGAGCCCGCGCCGGCGCAGCTGCACCACCTTCTGCTGGTACTCGCCCATCGGCTCGAGCGGGCGGTCGGTGGGTTCGTCGTAGCGGAGCGAGAGGCCCTGCCCGCCCTGCGTGATGGCGCGCAAGAGTACCTGGCGCAGCGCGCCGGTGCCCGGGTCGACCATGCGCGCGTCGATGAGCGCCATCTCCAGCCCGGCGCCGGCGGTGGCCGGGGCGAGCCGCTCGGCCAGGGTGGCCACCTCCTCGCGCGTGAGCTGGAGCGGTGGACCCACCGACAGGATGACCCGGTTCCACTCCAGCCGCTGGTTCGGCGCCCGTCGCGCCTGGAAGCGCCGCATGCCCGCCAGCGCCTCGTGGAACATCCGCTCGAAGTGCGGCAGGCGGACGACGCGCCCGGCGGCGTCGCGCACCGCGGTCACGTCGCGCACCTCCGCCATGGCGAAGAGGCGCTCGTCCTTCGGGTTCGCCTGGGCCGTGCCACGGTACAGGTAGACGTCCTCCACCGACGGCAGCCGCTCCAGGTCGAACTTCGAGAGCCGCTGCAGCTGCATGCGCTCGAAGAGCAGTGGGTGGACGCCGCGGTAGCGGCGGTCCTCAGCCAGCTCGCCATCGGCCGCCAGCCGGAAGGTGAAGTGGCGCTGGCTGCCGGAGCCGAAGCCATGCCCGGGCCGCGCGACCAGCACGGAGACGCGGCGCAGGTTCTTGGGGAAGCCGGCTTGCGAGAGCGTCGCGCGGAGCGCCTCGGCCGCGGCGTCGTCGCTCGCCTCCGCCACGTCGAGCCACAGGTACAGCTCGGCGACGAGCTCGCGGCCGGACAGGTCCGCCCCGAGCCGCGCCAGCCGCCGGGCCGCCTGCGCCACCTCGGCCGCGCCTGCCTGCGTGGCGGCGACGCGGAAGTCCTCCCCGTTGCGGCGGTAATCGGCGAAGACGCACGGGACGGCGTCGATTTCGCGCGCCGTGATGGCGCCGAGCGGCCGGACCCGGTAGTAGCGCCGCACGAGCGTCTCGATGAGCTTTGCGCGCAGGTCGGCCGGCGCGGCGGCCGTGTGCTGCACGAGCAGCGTGGCGATGGTCTGGCTGCTCTCCACCAGCCGCTCGACGATGCGCTCGCGCTCGTCCGGCGAGGCCGCCCCTAGCCGCGCCAGATCGGCCTCGGCTTGGTCGTAGGCGGCCTGGCGCGCCTCCTCCAGGGCCGGTCGGTCGAAGCGCCGGTAGCGCAGCTCGCGTGCCAGGTCGGCCAGGGCGGGGAAGTGCTCCTGGCCGAGCTCTGCCAGGCGGTCGAGGAGGTCGCGCCCGTCCGGCGCGGTGAGGCCGCGCGGCGGGTCCTGCGCGAGGCGCCGCTCCAGCAGCCCGAGGAGCGGTTGGAGCTGCTCGTCGGCGCGCTCGTGGGCCTTCTGGATGCGCAGCAGCGCCAGCGAGAGGGCTCGCGCGGCGGCGTCCAGCGTCACCCCGTAGTGCGCGAGCGCTCGCTTCAGCATGGTGAGGAAGCCCGGCGAGAGCGCGGCGCCGCCCGCCTCCGGCTCGTGCAAGTAGCGCCACAGCTCCTCGAGCGGCGGCTTCGCGTTGGCCGCGGCGCCCGCCGGCAGCGCGCGGCTGAAGAGCGACTGCAGATCGGCGAAGGCTCGCAGCGCCTCCTCCTCCAGCCGCAGCGTCTCCTCGTCGTCGGACGGCACCGCGTCGGCCAGCCCCTTCCAGCCCGTGGCGAGGCGGCGCGCGTCGGCGGTGGCCACGTCGAACCCGAGCGACAGGCGATGCAGCTCCTCGAGCGCGTCCATCCAGCGCCCGCGCGGCCCGCCGGCCGGAGCCGGGGGCGGGGCGCCGAGGTCGATCGGCTCGGTGACCTGGCGCGGACGCTCCCCGAGCGGCTCCAGCCTCACGAGCGGCGCGCCAGCGTCCACCTGCCCGTTCACCGCCACCAGCACCTCGCGGACGATGCCCGCCTCCGGCGCCAGCACCTGCGTCTCCACCTTCATCGACTCGATGCGCGCGACCGGATCGCCGGCGGCGACCTCCTGCCCTGGCGCGACCGGGATGGCGACCACCACCGCAGGCATGGGTGAGACGACCAGCCCGGCCGGCTCGCGCGCCAGCCGGTGAGGCACGCCGTCCACCTGGACCATCTGATCGAGGCCGTCCGAGGCGACCAGGACGCGCAGCCGCTGGCCGTTCCACTCCATCCGCCGCTCGAGCTTGCCGAGGCGCTCGACCTTCACGTCGACCGCGGGCGAGCTGCCGGCACCGACGCGGTAGGTCCGGGGGCCGGTCTGGCGGACTTCGAAGCGATAGCGTTGGCCGCCATAACGCAGCTCGACGGAGCGGCCGGACGAAGGCCCGACCCGTGGCCGTCCGCGCCGAGCCTCGGCGAGGAAGCGCGCCCGCTCCAGGTCGAGCTCGGCCTCGTAGGCTTCCACCGCCGCCGCGAGCAGGGCCGCCTCGCGGCGGTGCGGGACGAGCGGTTCGCCGGCGGCGATCGCGTCGAGCATGCCGAGCCCGGCCTCGCCGCCCTGCACCTCAGGGCGCTCGCAGAGCGCGAGCAGCCAGGCCTTGGAGCTGCCGCTGCCGCGCAGCAGCACGTCCGAGTCGACCAGCGCTTGCTCGAGCCGGGCCAGCGCCTCGCCGCGGGACTCGCCGCGCGCCACCACCGTGGCGAGGACGGCGTCGCCGGCGGGGGCGCGCTCGCCCTCATCGACGACGGCCTCGGCGCGGACGCCGAGCCGCGACGGTAGGCGGAGCAGCATGACGCGGCCGGCCGGTCGACTGGCATCCTCGCCGGGCGCCCGCACGGTGATACGGGCTGCGAAGGCGTGGCCGTGCAGCGGCACCTCCTCGCCCTCCAGGGCGTCGCCGGCCGCGAGGCGCAGCGCGAGCGCGACGACGTCGAGCCCCGCCAGCGCCTCCACCGCCGGACCCGACTGCGCGAAGGCATCGAGCCCCACGAGCGACCAGCGGCGGGTGTGGGGGTCGACGAGGAGCTGCACGGCCGCCACGCCCACCCAGCCCGCCGCCGTCACGGCGCGCCCGGCCAGCTCGCGCGCCAGTCCGTCGCCCGCCGCGGTGAGCGCCGGCGAGGGAGACTCCGCGAGCACGGCGATCTCGCCGCGGCGCAGCGAGGAATCGCCTACGCCGAGCGTGCGCAGGTTGCCGCGCGCGTCGCGCGCGACCAGCACCTCCACCAGGTGGTGGTCCGGAGCGGCGCCGGCCAGGCGCGCCAGCGAGATGCCCAGCTGCTCCGCCAGGTGCGCGAGCCCGTCCGGCGCCGCCAGCCGTTCCAAGGCCTCGACGGGTGGGCCGAGATGGCGGACCCCGAGCTCGCGGCATGCCGCGGCGAACTCGGCGCGTTCGGCGAGCGTCGAGGGGCCGAGCCAGGCGCTCTCGGCGCGCGCCGCGCGCAGCACCTCGAGCGGTGACCCCGCCGCGTCGACCGAGGCGTCCGCCTCGCGCGCGAAGCGCCCCGGCCGGTCTTTGGGGTCATTGACCGCCACCACCAGGCCCGCCCTGCCCGCGCGGGACAGCTCGCGGACGGCCCGCAGCACGCGCCGGGCGCTCTCGCCGCCGTTCACCACCGCCACCCGGCCCAGCCCGACCGCTCGATCCATGCTGTCCTCCCTGGTATCGCTGGCGCCGCGCTGGGCCGCGCCCCGCGAAACTGGTCAGGCGGGCGGCGGCGGCGGAATGAAGAAACCGTGAGCCACTAGATAGCGTGAGCCAGGGCCGCTGCACGTTTTCGGCCCACGTTTCCACGCTGGGCGAATCGGGGTCGGGATCGGGGTCGGCGTCAGGGTCAGGGTCGGGGTCGGCGTCGAGGTCGGGGTCG
>DASPZP010000352.1:0-4091 GCA_035636195.1 Anaeromyxobacteraceae bacterium | reverse complement strand
AGCTGACCGACGAGGACGAGCCCGTCTTCCTCGAGGTCAACTCGCAGGGACAATTCCTCTTCGTCGAGGCGCTCTGCGGAATCCCTCTCGCGGATCAGTTTGCCGCCTTCCTCGTCGATCAGGCGATGCAACCCGTCAGGTCTCGGCAGAGTGTTGAGATGATCGGGACCGTCGAGAACGAGGAGGGACTGACGGCAGGTTGACCAGTGCGCGCTACAGGATTCGAACCTGCTTGAGCGAACTCGGCCATCGCCTACGCGAGCCCGGCCGAGTTCGAGGTCAACGGCGTGGCGACTCAGGGGCCGCAGGCGTCGCGAGCCGCTCGTGCACAGCGAGGAGCTCGGCGAGCCAGGCTTTGCCGTCTCCCGGACGCGCCTCGGGATCGAGAGCCAGCGCTCGGACGAGCAGCGCCCGGAGCTCCGGCGTCGCGAGCGTCGGGTCGACATCGGGGACGGCGCCCTCGAGAACCGAGCTCGACTCCGGGGTGACGCGATATGGCAGCCGGCCAGTGACGGTCTCGCACAGCATCGCGGCGGCTGCAAACACGTCGGTGCGCGGGTCTTGCGGCGCCCGCCGCCATTGCTCCGGCGCCATGTACGCCGGCGTGCCGGGCGCGGCGACCCCGGTGCCTCCGAGCACGTTCGCGATTCCGAAGTCGAGCACCTTCACCGTCCCCGAGCTGCACAGGAACACGTTGGCGGGCTTCATGTCGCGGTGGATCACCCCCGCCGCGTGCGCGTGCTCGAGCGCCCAAGCGATCTCGATCGCGACGCCGAGCGCCTCCGGAAGCGGCATTCGACCCTGGCGAAGGCGGGCGTGCAGCGTGGTCCCGCGGAGGAGCTCGAAGATGAGGTACGGGCCGCTCTCGCACGTTCCGGCGTCGTAGAGGCTCACGATGTTCGGGTGGTTCAGCTGCGCGACCGCCTCGGCCTCCTTCTGGAGCTGCTCCTGTCGGTAGCTCATGAGCGAGTGGCGGCCCGGGCGCACCGCCTTGAACGCGACGAGCCTGCCGAGCCGCCGATCCTTCGCCTCGAACACGAGGCCGAAGCTGCCGCGCCCGATCTCCCGCAGCAGCTCGAACCGGTCCACCACCGACCCCGCGTAGAGTACGCTGCGCCAGGCTTCCACGTCCTCCTGCGACGCGTGCGCGAGCTCCTTCATCATCGCGGTGATCCCGCCCGGTGCGATCCTGGGCTCGGCGACGGCGGCCGCGGCCTTCGCGACGCCGGCGGGGGTCAGGACAGCGCGCCCACGCCGCTCGAGCCCCGGGAAGGTCAGCACCAGCGACCCGATCCGGACCTCGGCGCCGGCTTGGAGCCGGACGGCCTCCTGTGCCTCGACCGGCTCCTCGTTCACCTCGCTGCCGTTCGTGGAGCCGAGGTCAGTGTAGCGCGCCCTGCGCTCGCCGAAGTCGATGCGCGCATGCCACGCCGAGACGAAGCGGTGCGTGAGCGCCAGGTCGTTACGACGGCTCCGGCCGATGCGGATGGGCGAGCGCGTGAACGCGTGATCGGCCGCCGAGCTGCTTTCGCTGTCCTCGACGCGTACGACGAACGGTTCCACCGGCGCCTCTCTAGTCGTGCCGCGCGTCCGGAGGCGCAGCGCGTCGGAAAGCCTCGCGCTCCGTCTCGTTGGGGATCGCGAGCGCGAGGAGCTCGTACAGCTCGCGGAGGTCGTGCGCGCGCCCGCAGATGCGCCGCACGACGATGCGGGCGAGCGGGCCGAGGTACACCGCGAGGTCGCGCACGGCGCGCTCCAGCATCGTGGGATCCCATGCGACGGCGGGGGTGACCGCCGAGGCAGCTGGCGTCGGGCCGCGCGCGGGCGCGACGTGGAGTTCGCTCGACGTCCAGGCGAGGAACGCCTTCTGCTCGTCGCGCGAGGGAAGGAAGCGAGACAGGGCGTGGCATAGATCGCCGAGCGTCGCCGCCTGCCGGCTCGCCTTCCGGGTGAGGTGCGGCGCGACGGGGCCGAGGATTCTCGTGAGCTGCTCCTCGAGCCGCCTCAGGATCGTCGCGTCGAAACGCGAGTCGGGTCTGGCGGTCGGCCGGGCGGGGGTGCGTGGCGCCGTGCCAGGCCCAGGCGCGCCGCTCGTCCGTTGCGGCGCCCCGGCGCGGCCGGGCGCCGCGGGGGCGGTCCGCCCCGGCGTCGCGGGCGGGCGCGGTCTCGCTGCGGTCCGCTCGGAGCTCGCGTGCGTGCGACCGGCGTCGCTCGGGCGTCGATCACCCCGAGGCTGCGGCGCGGCCGTCGCCTGGGTCGAGGCCGGCGACGGCGGGCCGGTCGGCTCGATCGCCGCCGGCGGCGGTGTTGGCGGCGGCCGCCGCCGCGAGTCGCGGCGCGGCAGGACCTCGGTCGCGACCCTCTGCTCGGTGTCGCGTGCCGCGTCGCGCTCCACGCCCCGACCCCCCGCGCCGCCGATGAGCTCCTCGCGCATCGCGTCCGCGCTCGGCGGCCGGTCCTCACGCATCATCGACATGGAGCGCATGACGAGATCCTCGAGCGCGGCGCTCACGGGCCGCTCGCTGCGCTCGCTCGGCGGCGGGATCCGCTCCGACAGGTGCTTGTGGAGCATCTCCATCGGCGTCTGCACGTCGAACGGGAGCTCGAGGGTCAACATCTCATAGAGGACCACGCCGACCGCGAAGAGGTCGCTCCGGGGATCGAGGTTGTCGTCGCCACGGAGCTGCTCCGGACTCATGTACCCCGGCGTCCCGCACACGAGGCCGGCCTGCGTGAGCGTCGACGCGGGCGCGCCCACTGTGAGCACCTTCGCGATCCCGAAGTCGAGCACCTTCACGAAGTCCGGCGCTCCGCGCCGTGCCTCGAGCATGACGTTCTCCGGCTTCAGGTCGCGGTGAAGCAGGTCGTTCGCGTGCGCCTCGGAGAGCGCCGACAGTATCTGCGCCCCGATGTGGACGACCCGACTCTCAGGCAGCGGACCCTCGTCGGCGATCACGCGCGCAAGGCTCTTTCCGGTCACGAACTCCATGACCATGAACAGCGTACCGTCTGCGGTCTCGCCGAAGTCGGTCACGGCCACGACGTTAGGGTGGCGCAGCCGCGACGCCGCGCGCGCCTCGCGCTTGAACCGGTGGACGACGGCCGGGTCCTCGAGGAGCGCGCGCTTCACGAGCTTCACCGCGACTGGCACGTCGAGCTTGTTGTGGATCGCGCGGTAGACGTCACCCATCCCGCCGCTGCCGATGCGCTGCTGGAGGACGTACGTCCCGTTCAACGTCTGGCCGACGAGCGCGTCGACGGCGGGGTCGGGGGGCCCATCGGACACGAGCCGCGAGCCGCAGGAGCCGCAGAAGAGCGCACCCGGGACCCTCTCCTCGTTGCAGCTCGGGCAGATCGACATCCCGACTCGGTCCTTAAGCGCGCCGGGCCCACTGCGCCCTTCCCCCGGACGGCCCGCGTGGGACATGCCTCCGGAGACTGGACGAGGCCGGGGCGCGGCCTGACGTCACCGCGTCCCCTGTTCTCCGAGCTGGGTGAGCCGCTGGCGCGCGCGGGCGGCCGCCGCGCTGTTCGGGTACCGGCGCGGGACGTCCGAGAGCACGGCCTTCGCGTCGTCGTTCAGCCCGATGGCGAGCATCGAGTCGGCTGTGCGCAGAAGCGCATCGGGCGCGCGTTCGGACCGGGCGAAGTCCTGCGCCACCTTCCCGAACTCGACGATGGCATCCTGGTAGCGCCGCTCGGCGAACGCGAGCTCGCCGAGCCGGAAGCGGGCCTCGGCGGTCCCGGGGTCGGACGGGAACTTGCTGACGTACTCCTCGTAGAGGTCCCGCGCGACGGCGCGCTGGCCCTGAGACTCCTGCTCCCGGGCGAGCGCGAGCACCTCTGCCCGCCCGCCCGCGTCGGGCGCTTCCTGGGGCGGCTTGGGCGAGGGCGCCGCGCTGCCCACGCGCGGACGCTCCGCGCCCGCGCGGCCGGCGCGCTTCGGCGGCACGCCGGGCGGTCGCTGGGCGACGTCGGTCTGGAGGCGCGCGACCGTCCGGTCGATCGCCTCGATCTTCCGGCTCTGCTCGTCGAGCTGTTTGCGGACACGCGCGAGCTCCTCGGCGAGGGGCGCGAGCTGCGCGCCGCGA
>DASPZP010000351.1:0-8037 GCA_035636195.1 Anaeromyxobacteraceae bacterium | reverse complement strand
CACGATGAGGCGGAGGAGCGTGGACTTGCCCGAGCCGTTCGGCCCGACGACGGCCCAGCTCTCACCCGCGCGGACGGTCCACGAGAGGTCGCGCAGGACCGGCTGGCCGGCGACGTTCACGTCCGCATGCGAGATACGGACGAGGGTTGCGGTCGAGGTCGAGGTCGAGGTCGGGGTCGCGGTCGAGGTCGAGGTCGAGGTCGAGGTCGGGGTCGAGGTCGAGGTCGGGGTCGGGGTCGGGGAGAGGGGGTCGCGGCTCGCGCCCCGATGCGCCCCGTGCCGCTTCAGCACCTCATCCCGCTCGCCCTGCGCCAGGATTCTCCCTCGGTGCAGCACCGCCACCCGCGTGATCTCCGGGACCAGCTCGTCCATCCGGTGGGTGGCGAGCACCACCGGCGTCCCGCCGCGCGCCACCCCGGAGACGAGCGTGAGGAAGGACGCGCGCGACGGGGCGTCGAGTCCGTGGCAGGGCTCGTCGAGGAACAGGAGCCGCGGGCGGCCCGCCAGCGCCCGGGCGAGGAGGACCTTGCGCGCCTCTCCCGAGCTCAGCGCGAGCACCGAGCGCGCAGTGAGGTGCGCCACCCCCACCTGGGCGAGCACCTCCGCGATGCGCGCCGCCTGGGCAGGCGTGGCAGCGTCGGGTGGCCAGACGCTGTCCGTGAAGCCGCTCCGCACCACCGCCTCGACGGGGAGGTCCCAGTCGCGGCGGAGGTACTCCTGCTGCAGCTCGGGCGAGACGAGTCCGACGAGCTCGCGCACGCCGATGGGGTTCTCCTCCGGCCTCCCGCCGAGGTGGAACGTCCGGCGGCCGCCGCCCTGGTGGTGCGGCCAGAGCTCACCGCGCAGCACGCGCAGCAGGGTGGACTTGCCGGACCCGTTCGCGCCCAGGAGCCCCCACGACACGCCTTGGCGCAGGGTGAGCGTGAGGTGGGACAGGACCACCCGTCCGCCGAGGCGGACCTCGACGTCCTCCAGCTCGACGAGCGGCGCGCTCCCCACGCGCCAACTATAGCCGCAGGGTGGAGGCGCGCCTCGTCCAGTTCGCCCGGCTGCTGCGCGAGAACGGCGTGCGAGTGAGCCCGTCGGAGGTGGCCGACGCCGGTCGAGCGGCGGCGCTCGTCGGGGTGGGCGAGAAGGCCTCTTTCCGCGCCGCGTTGCGCGCGACGCTCGTGAAGCGCGCGCCGGACGTGCCGCTCTTCGACCAGCTCTTCGAGCTCTATTTCTCGGGCCTGGGGCGCGTGCTCGACGGCCTCGAGCGCGGCCTCCTCGCCGAGCTGGAGGCGCGCAGCGGCCTCGACACCGACGACCTGCGGGCGGCCGCGCTGGCGCTCGATCAGGTCATGGGAGGACTGTCGCCGCTGGCGCGGGCGGTGCTCATCGGCGAGCGAGGCGCGGTGGCGCGGCTCCTGGAGGGCGCCGCGCGCCAGGTGGACTTCACGGCGCTGGTCAGCTCGGCTCAGCTCGGCTTCTACGCGCGGCGGCTCTTCGGCGTCGCCGGGGGCGCCGCCGCCAGCCGGGAGCTCGCCGCGGTGGAGGAAGGGTTGCGGAGGAGCGGGCTCGAGGCGCGCACGCTGGAGCTCGTCTCGGACCGGCTGCGCGCCGTCCTGGAGGCGCTCGAGCAGGCCGCGCGGCGCTACGTGGAGCTCGAGCTGCGGGCCCGGGCGGAGGCGCGCCGGCGGCGCACGCTGGCGCCGTCGGGCTTCACCGCCCTCTCGCGGGGGGAGCTCTCGCGTATGGAGGAGGCGGTGCGGCGTCTGGCGGAGCGGCTCAAGACGCGGCTCGCCTCGCGCGCGCGGGCGCGCCGCGGCGCCCTCCACGTCCGCCGCACGCTCCGCCGCAACCTGGCGCTGGGCGGCTTCCCGGCCCGGCTCGCCTTCCGCCGCAAGCGGCGCGAACGGCCCGACGTGGTGGTGCTGTGCGACGTCTCGGACTCGGTGCGCCACGTCTCGCGGCTCATGCTGGTCTTCCTGCACACGCTCCAGTCGCTCTTCACGCGCGTGCGGAGCTTCGTCTTCGTCTCCGACGTGGGCGAGGTGACGCAGGCTTTCCGCGAGCAGCCCGACGTGGCTCACGCCGCCGACCTCGCGACGGCCGGACAGGTGGTCAGCCTCTCCGGCAACTCCAACTATGGGCGGGCGCTCGTCACGTTTCACGAGCGCTACCGGGCTGCCGTCACGCGCCGGACGACCGTCGTGATCATCGGCGACGGCCGCACCAACTACCACCCCCCACAGGCGTGGGTGCTCGACGAGCTGCGCCGGCGAGCCCGCCGCGTGCTCTGGGTCTGTCCCGAGGAGCGCTGGGCCTGGGGGCAGGGCGACAGCGAGATGCCGCTCTACGCCTCCAAGGTGGAGCGGGTGGCCACCGTGACGAGCCTGGCCGACCTGGAGGCGCTCGCCGACGCGCTGCTGCCCCGCGGCGCGCACGGGCATTGAGAGGGAGATCATGAACGCCGAAGACGCCGCCCTGCTGCGCGAGCTGCTCGCCCAGCGCGTCCTCTCGCTGGGCGTCCTGGTCGAAGGGGCGCCCCACGTCGGGCTGCTCCCCTTCGCACTGGCCAGCGATCGCCAGACGCTGCTCGTCCACGCCTCGGAGCTGGCGCGTCACACGCGCGGGCTGCGAGAGGGCGCTCCGTGGTCGGCGCTCCTCCACGCGCCCGACGTCCCGGACGGCGACCCGCTGCAGGTCGGGCGGGTGACGCTCTCGGGCGCGGTCCAGGTCCTCACCGAGGGGACGCCCGGTCACACGGATGGCCGCGCCCGCTTCCTGGCGCGCTTCCCCGACAGCGCGCGGACGTTCGAGCTCTCCGACTTCGGCCTCTACGCGCTGCGCGTGCGGGAGGGCCGGCTCGTGGCCGGCTTCGCCAGGGCGCGGAACATCTCGCCGGGGGACCTGGCAGCAGCCGGGGCATAGGCCGGCGGGTTGACTCGGCCGGCGCTCCGCCCCTAGGTTCCCACCCCCATGGCCGAGATCGCGCCCGCGCCCCGGAAGGTGTTCGTCCACACCTTCGGCTGCCAGATGAACGAGGCGGACAGCGCCCGCATGGTCGAGCTCCTCGGCCGCCATGCCTTCTCGCGCACGCCGTACCCGGAGGACGCCGACCTCATCCTCCTCAACACCTGCTCCGTCCGCGAAAAGGCCGAGCACAAGCTGCTCTCCGCGCTGGGACGCTACCGCGCCCACAAGGCCCGGCGCGGCACGCTGCTCGCGGTGGGCGGCTGCGTCGCCCAGCAGGAGAAGGACCGGCTGCTCGCGCGCGTGCCGTACCTCGACTTCGTCTTCGGCCCGGACAACATCTCGAAGCTCCCCGACATGGTGGAGCGCGCCGCGCGCGAGCGCTTCGCCGAGACCGGCTGGATGGCGTCGGAGGAGTACCTGTTCCCGCGCGCCGACCCGGAGGCCGCCCGCGGCCATACCACCGCCTTCGTCACGGCCATGAAGGGCTGCGACAACGTCTGCTCGTTCTGCATCGTCCCGCACACACGCGGGAGGGAGGTCTCGCGGCCGCGCCAGGAGATCCTGGCCGAGTGCGCCGCGCTCGCCGAGGTCGGCGTGCGCGAGGTGACCCTCATCGGGCAGAACGTGAACTCGTACGCCGGCGGCTGTGACTTCGCGGCGCTGCTGCGCGAGGTGGCCGCGATCCCGGGTGTGGCGCGGGTCCGCTTCACGACCAGCCACCCGCACGATCTGTCCGACGCACTCATCGAGGCCTTCCGCTGCGAGCCGAAGGTCATGCCGCACTTCCACCTGCCGGTGCAGTCCGGCTCGGACCCGGTGCTCCTCCGCATGCGGCGCGATTACACGGTCGAGGCATACCTGAAGCGGTTCGACCTCTTGCGCGCAGCGCGGCCAGGCATCGCCATCACGACCGACTTCATCGTCGGCTTCCCGGGCGAAGCGGAGGAGGACTTCGAGCGCTCGCTCCTGCTCCTCGAGCGCGCCCGCTTCGACAACTCCTTCTCCTTCGTCTACAGCCCGCGCCCGCACACCGGCGCGGCGCGCCGGGTCGGCTCGGCGCCGGACTGGTCGGAGGTGCCGCGCGAGGTGGCGGTGGCGAGGCTGGAGCGGCTGCAGGCCGTCCAGCGGCGCATCTCCTCCGAGACGCTGGCTGGCGAGCTGGGGAAGACGGTGGAGGTGCTGGTGGAGGGGGCGCTCGAGGGCGAGGAGGGCCGCCGCTTCGGTCGGACGGCCGAGAACCGCGTGGTGCACCTCGACGCCGATATCGCGCGCGCTCCCGCCGGCGCGCTCTTGCCGGTTCGCATCACCCGCGCTCACGCGAACTCCCTGAGCGGCGTAGTCGCCGCGTGACCGCCGCCCTCGGTCTCCTTGCGGCTGGTCCGATCGCGGGCTAGCATCCCGCGGTTCGAGGGAGACCCCAACCCTGGCGACGATCCGGCCCTACGGCGGCAAGGCCCCCCAGCTCCACGGCTCCGTCTTCGCCGTCGAGAGCGCCGTGGTCCTGGGCGACGTCACCATCGGCGAGGACGCCTCGCTGTGGTTCGGAGCCGTGGTGCGGGGCGACGTGAACTTCATCCGCATCGGGGCCCGAACGAACGTGCAGGACCACGCGGTCCTCCACGTCACGAGCAAGACGCACCCCACCGTCATCGGAGACGACGTCACCCTCGGCCACCGCGTCACCCTGCACGGCTGCACCGTGAAGGACCGCTGCCTCATCGGGATCGGGGCGGTCGTGCTCGACGGGGCGGTGGTGGGCGAGGAGTCGATGGTGGCCGCGGGCGCGCTCGTGCCGCCGGGGATGGTCGTCCCGCCGCGGGTGCTCGCGCTCGGCTCGCCCGCCAAGGTGAGGCGCGATCTCACCGCTGAGGAGATCGCGTTCTTCCGGACCTCGGCCGCGAACTACGTCCGCTACGCGCAGCAGTACCTCCGGGAAGGCTGGTCGAGTCGATGACGGTGGTCGAGGCGCTCCAGCGCGTGCCGTTCCTCAAGGACTTCAGCGCCAACGGGCTGGAGACGCTGGCCGACATCGCCCGGGAGCGCGTCCTGGCGACTGGGACCGTCCTGTTCGAGGAGGGCCAGCCAGGCGATTCGCTCTTCCTCGTCTGCCGGGGATCGCTGCGGCTGGTCCAGCGCGACGGCGGCGCCGGGCGCGAGCTCGCCGTGCTCGGCCCGGGCGACCACCTCGGCGACCTCGGCCTGCTCGCGCGCACGGTCCGCCTGGTCACCGCGGTGGCGGCCACCGACTGCGAGCTGCTCGAGCTGACCCGCCGCGCCTTCTTCAAGAAGGCCCAGGAGAAGCCGCTCACGTGCCTCAAGCTCGCCGCCGTGGTGGCGGGCGAGATCGCGCGCCGGGCCGAGGCGAGCCGAGGAGCGCTCCGCGATCTCGGCGGCCGTCAGGGCTAGCGGATCGACCGCCCATGCTGCAGCGCCTCGTCGATCTCCTGGGTGAACGCTCGCTGCACGTGGGCTACGCCTTCGTGTTCGGCGTCCTGCTCCTGTGCGGCTTCGGCCTGCCCATGCCCGAGGACGTCGTCCTCGTCACTGGCGGCGTGCTGGCCTGGCTGGCGTCCCCCCTGGAGACGCCCGCGCTGCGCGCGATGCCGTTCGACCCGGGCCTGCAACGGATGGTGCTGGTGGGGCTGCTCGGCATCCTGGCCGGCGACTCCGTCATCTACTGGCTGGGCCGCCGGCTCGGCTACCGCATCGCCGAGTTCCGACTGCTGCGCCGGCTCGTGCCCCCCGACAAGCTGCAGGAGGTGGAGAAGCGGCTGCGCCGCCGCGGCAAGGTGGTGGTGGTCATCGCCCGCTACCTGCCCGGCCTGCGCGCCCCGACTTACTTCACGGTCGGTCACTCACGCCTGCCCTACTGGCAGTTCCTGGTCTTCGACGGGCTGGCCGCGCTCATCTCGGCGCCGCTCTGGGTGTGCCTCGGCTTCTGGTTCGGCGACGACATCGAGCGCGCCGCGCGGGAGGCGGGGCGGTTCTCGAACTACATCCTGATCGGGCTGGCGGTGGTCCTGGCCGGGCTCGGCTTCCGCTGGTGGCAGCGGCGGCGGGCGGAGCGGGCCGAGCGAGCGGAGCGGGAGATCGAGGCGGAGGGGCCGGAGGCGCCCGAGCGGTAGGCTGGCCTACCGGCCGAGCAGGCGTTCCAGCATCCCGCGGACACCGCGGCGGCTCGGCTTCTTCGCCGGCGGAGGGGTCACCAGCCGGTGAATGCCCGTGACGAGGTGCTCGCCCGGCGCGTGCGCGGCGCCGGCGGCGAGCGCCTTCGACGGGCGCTCGCGCGCGGAGAGGGTGGCGCGCACGGCGCGGTTCGTGGCGAGCTCGCGCGCGGTCACGGTGAGCAGGCACTCGGCGCCGAGCTCCAGGGTGACCGCGATCTTGACCATCCCGCGCGGCCCAGGCGGGAGTCCCTCCAGGCACAGCGTCCCCAGGTAGTCGCAGCCGGCGGCGCGCGGCGACGCGCCCTGCACCACCACCAGCTCGAAGGTGGTTTGCCCGTCGGCGGTGGTGGCGAGCCCGTACTGCTTGCGCGCCGGGAGGGGCGTGTTCCGCTCGAACACCGGCCGCACCGCGCCGTCGGGCAGCGCGATGCCGATGGCGAGCGGCAGCACGTCGATGAGCACCGGACCGTCGCACGCCCCGAGCGACTGCGCCAGGATCGCGGCGCCGATGGCGACCGCCTCATCGGGGTGGACAGCGCGCGAGGGCGCCCGCCCGAAGAAGGCGCGCACCTTCTCCTGCACGAGCGGCATGCGCGACTGCCCGCCGACGAGCAGCACCTCGTCGAGATCGGCGGGCGCGAGCCCCTTGGCGGCCAGGACCTCGCGGCAGACCGACAAGGTGCGGTCGACGAGCGGCTCCACCAGCGCCGCGATCTCCGGGCGGGTGAGGGTGGCGTCGAGCGCGACGGGCTGGCCGTCCCTCATGGCGACGAAGGGCAGGTGGATGGGGAAGTCGAGCCGCTCGGAGAGCGCGCACTTCGCGCGTTCGGCGGCGTCGAAGAGCCGCGAGAGCGCCACCGGGTCGCCCTCGAAGGCTACCCCGTTGGCCTGCCGGTAGAGCTCGAGCAGCCGCCCGACGATGCGGTGGTCGAAGTCGGACCCACCCAGGAAGGAGTCGCCCCCGGTCGAGACCACCTCGTAGACGTTGTCCCGCAGCTCCAGCACCGACGCGTCGAAGGTGCCGCCGCCGAGGTCGTAGACCAGGATGCGCTGGCGCAGGCGGCGCCCCGAGGCGTACGCGAGCGCGGCCGCGGTCGGTTCGTTGACGATGCGCTCGACGTGCAGCCCCGCCAGCGCGCCGGCCCGGCGCACCGCCGTCCGCTGCCGCTCGTTGTAGTAGGCGGGGACGGTGATGACGGCGCGGTTCACCTCCTCGCGGAGGTGGTCCTGCGCCACCTCCTTCACGTCGCGCAGGATGAGCGCCGCGATCTCCTCCAGCGTCACGCGCTGGCCGCCGAGCTCGACCGCGGCCAGCCCGCCGTCTCCCTCGACGACCGGGTAGGGGAAGGTGGCGCGCATCTCCTGGACCACCCTCGACTCGAAGGGCCGCCCGATGAGCCGCTTCGCGCCGAAGACCGTGTCGCGCGGGCTGGACAGGAGCTGGGCGCGCGCGAGGTGCCCCACCACCACCTGGTGGCGCTGGTTCACTCCCACCACCGAGGGGACGGTGTTGTAGCCCTCGCGCGACGGGATGACGTAGGGCTTGCCGTCCTTCACCACCGCGGCGCAGGAGTTGCTCGTGCCGAGGTCGATCCCGATGACGATCCGCGATCGCCGGGCGGCGGGCACCGCCTCGCCGGAGAGGCCGAGGTCGAGTGCGAGCGGCCCCGCCTCGACGCGTTGCACGGGGAGCGGGGGACGCGTCACCGCGGCATCATGCGGGTCGGCGCGCGAGCGGGCAAGCGCGCGCTGTGGGCGCGCCTTGACCACTTCGGCCCACGTCCGCTATAGCACCGCATGCTCAACCGCGACGACCTGCGCGAGGCGCTCACCTTCGACGATGTCCTCCTCGTTCCCTGCGAGAGCGACGTCCTCCCGAAGACGGTCGAGACGATCACCCGGCTCACCCGCA
>DASPZP010000350.1:0-10663 GCA_035636195.1 Anaeromyxobacteraceae bacterium | reverse complement strand
CAGGCGCCGGCCGATGGGATCGTCGGCGCACGCCCACCGCAGCGGCCGCCCCCTGACCCTCCGCCCGCTGCCCTGATCGTCCTCCGGGATCCAGTGATCCTCCCCGAGCTCCTGGCCGTTCTGGAGCATGGGCGTGCCGGGCGAGGTGAGCAGGGCGATCGCCCACGGCTGCGTGCGCCACCAGCGCATCGAGCCGAGGTCGTCGCGCGCGCCACAGCGCCAGGTGACGTGCGAGTGGTCGTGGTTGGAGAGGTAGGTGGTGGCGACCTTGTCCGGGCTGGCGAGCCAGGCGTGCGCGTCGAGCGCGGGGAGGAGCTGCGGCGTGACCCGTCCGCTCCACAGGGTGTCGAAGCAGCAGCCGTACAGCGCGTCGCTCCAGTAGCTCGTCGCGTCGGTGGAGTTCACGACCGCGGCCGCGGAGAGGTCGATGTGCTCGAGGGTCAGGGAGAAGGCGGGGTCGGCGGCGTGCTCCCGGAGCTCGGTGAGGAGCTGCGGGAGGCCAGCCTGGCTCGCGGGCGCGCCGTCGCTCCTCGCCAGGTAGAAGTTGGTGGTGTTGTCGAAGCGGATGCCGTCGATGCCGAACTCGTCCATCCAGTAGCGGCAAGCGTCGCCCACCAGGTGCTGCGTGCAGCCGTTGTGATAGTCGAGGTCGACCAGGCCCGCGAAGGTGCCGCCGAACCGGCCGGCGTAGGGCGAGGCGGCCGGGTCCTGGTACAGCCAGCGGTACGCGAAGCCGATCTGGCGGGCGCCCTGGTCCGGGCCGACGTGGTTGAACACGCCGTCCATGAGGACGTGGATGCCCCGGGCGTGGCAGGCGTTCACGAGGTCGCGCAAACGCGAGAGCTGCTTCGTCTCCGGCTCGGCCGGGTCGCCGCTCAGGTCGTGGGTGTAGCGGTGCTCGACCGAGAAGTAGGAGTAGGGCGTGTAGCCCCAGCTGAAGGCGTCGTCGTTCCAGGCTGTCCAGGGCAGGAACAGGACGGCGTCGACCCCCAGCTCGGTGAGATGGTCGAGCGCGGTCCGGCCGCCGCCCAAGTCGAGGCGGTGGATCGCGTCGAGCGGCGCGCGCGCCCCACGCAGCTCGGCAGTGAAGTCGTCGATGTTGAGCTCGTACACGACGAGGTCGCGCAGCGGTCGCCGGCCGCCGGCGACCGGCTGGACGGCGCTGGTGGCGCTCGGGCCGACCACGACGCCGGAGGTCGGGCGAAGGAGGTCGGCCCCGCCGTAGCGCGCGCACGGGTCGGCCACCTCGCGGGTGGTGCCGTCCTCGAAGGCGAGCCGGTACCGGTACTGGTGGAACCCCGCCGGCAGCGCGGCGGTGTCGAGGCTCCACACCCAGCCCGACGGGTGCTCCGCGCGCCGCAGCGCGTTGTCCGGGTGCACCTGCCAGTTCGCCGGCTGTTCGAGCGCGGTCTGGAAGCTTCCGATCACGTGGATCGAGGCGATCTTCGGTTCGCCGTAACCTTCGATGTGTATGGGCTGCTGGTCCTGATCGTAGGGTGGCTCCGCGGGCTGCTCCTGGTACTGCGATGCATCGCGGGCGCGGTCGGGGAAGAAGATCGAGAAGCGAACGCCGCTCGAGACGGCGGTATCGTCGAGGCGCCAGGCGCCGAACTGCCGCTCCACGCTGGACATGTACATGGTCGCTCCCCTGCGCGAGTACAGCACGGGCGGTGAGAGGCGCCCACCGCCGGAGGAGGCAGCTGGTCGGGGGGTCGCGGTCGCGGTCGCCTTCCCCCCTCTCCCCCGACGGGGGAGAGAGCCGGGATGAGGGTCGGGATCGGGGTCGAGGTCGAGGTGGGGGTCGCGGTGGGCCTTCGCGCGGCACCGGGCAAGCTGACGCTCCGTCAGCCCCCCGCGCCATACTCCGACCGTGGAAATCGCCCTCCTCGCGCTGTGCGCGCTCGCGGCCGCGGGCTCCGTCGCGCTCGCGCTGGCGCTCCCCGGGCGCATCGCATCCGGGGTGCGGGCCTCGCTCGGCGAGCGCCTCGACGCCCACGATCGCGCCCTCGCCGCGACCGACCGGCTCCTGCGCGAGGAGCTCGCGCGGGCGCGAGAGGAATCCGGGACGGCGGCGCGGGGGCTGCGCGACGAGCTGCGTGGCGCGCTGCACGACGGTCGCGAGGCGAGCGCGAGGAGCCTCACCGCGTTCGGGACGCAGATCGACAAGCTCTCCGCCGCCAACGAGGCGCGGCTGGAGGCCTTGCGCGGCGTCGTCGACGCGCGGCTGCGCGGGCTGCAGGAGGAGAGCGCGAAGCGCCTCGAGGAGATGCGGCTCACCGTCGACGAGAAGCTGCAGGGGACCCTGGAGAAGCGGCTCGGCGACTCGTTCCGGCTCGTCTCGGAGCGGCTCGAGGCGGTGCAGCGCGGGCTCGGCGAGATGCAGACGCTCGCGAACGGGGTGGGAGACCTCAAGAAGGTCCTCACCAACGTGAAGGTGCGCGGCACGTGGGGCGAGATCCAGCTCGGAAGCCTCCTCGAGCAGATCCTCGCGCCCGAGCAGTTCGTGAAGAACGTCGCCACGCGACCGGGCAGCCTGGAGCGGGTCGAGTTCGCCATCCGTCTGCCTGGGAGGGGGGACGACGGCCAGGGCGAGGTGCTCCTCCCCATCGACGCCAAGTTCCCGCTCGAGGACTACCAGCGGATCGTCGAGGCCAGTGAACGGGGCGACGCGGCAGGGGTCGAGGCGGCGGCGCGGCAGCTCGAAGCTCGGCTGGAGGGGTGCGCGCGCGACATCCACCAGAAGTACGTGAACCCTCCCTACACCACCGACTTCGGCCTGCTCTACCTGCCGACCGAGGGGCTCTATGCCGAGGTGACGCGGCGCCCCGGGCTGCTCGAGGTGCTCCAGCGCGAGCACCGCGTGTCGGTGGCGGGACCCACCACGCTCGCCGCCCTCCTCAACAGCCTGCAGATGGGCTTCCGGACGCTCGCCATCCAGCAGCGCTCGAGCGAGGTCTGGCAGGTGCTCGGGGGGGTGAAGGCCGAGCTGGGCAAGTTCGGGGAGGTGCTCGCCAAGGTGGAGAAGAAGCTCGCCGAGGCGTCGACCACGCTCGAGCTGGTGGCGACGCGGCGGCGGGTCCTGGAGCGCAAGCTGAAGACGGTGGAGATCCCGGCCGCGCAGGCGGATGCGCTCTTGTTCCAGGCGGCCGCGGTCGAGGTGGGGCAGGACGAGTAGGCGGCGGGTACCCGCCGCCATTCGAATCCTACCCTTCCGTGTTGTCACGTCGCGTCATGCGTCAACCTGGGGCAACGTGCTTGCCTACGTCGCCGCACGTCTGTCAGGATTCGCACTCTTCGTCCCCCTGACCTCAGCAGCGGCCCGCTCTCACTCGAGCAGGCCGAGGCGACACGCACGCGCCGCACTCGGACCGCGACTTCCCTCCGGAGCTCACCCCATGGCCACGACGAAAGCGCTCAAGCCCATCCTGACCAATCCGCTGGATCCCCCGGAGAAGGTGGAGTTCAACATCCCCGGCGAGATCTCGCGCGCCACTGGCGGCTACGAGGAGGCGATGAAGGCGGGCCACGACCTCATCCAGCGCCCGATCCGCTCCATCCCCATCGACCAGATCGAAAAGCAGCACTGGAAGAAGCGCATGACGGTGTGGGAGCGGATGCGCGTCCTCACCAAGAACGAGCCCAACGTCCTCTACCAGAACTGGGGCAAGAACCTCGACGGCGCGTCCCTCGTCACGGCGGTGCTGAACATCGACGGCCGCGACGTGGCCTGCTACGGGCACGACTTCACCGTCCGCGCGGGCTCGATGGACGCCACCAACGGGAACAAGCTGGCGCGCCTCTTCCGGCTCGCCGGCGAGAAGGGCATCCCGCTCATCGGCATGAACGACTCCGCCGGCGCCTACGTGCCGGCCGGGGTGGGCGGGCTCGACGGCTACGCCGAGGCGTTCACGGCGCTGCGCAAGATCAGCGGCGTCGTCCCCTCCATCATGTGCATGTTCGGCTTCAACGCCGGCGGCGGCTCGTACCTGCCGCGGCAGGGCAGCTTCCTCATCCAGCCCAACGACACCTTCTTCGGGCTGACCGGCCCGGGCGTCGTCAAGTCGGTGCTCGGCGAGGACATCTCGCCCGAGGACCTGGGCGGTCCCAAGGTGCACGGCGCGACCGGCGTGGCCGATCTCACGGTCATGGACGAGCTCGCCGCGCTGCGCCAGGCGGTGCGGCTCCTCGCCTACCTCCCCGACAACAACTCGGTCTCCGCGCCCTTCCAGAAGACGACCGACCCGCTCGAGCGGAAGACCTGGGAGATCAACACGCTCCTCAAGAAGGCGTTCAACTCCCCGACCGGCTTCAACACGCCCTTCGACGTGGGGATCGTCATCCAGCAGGTGTGCGACTACGGCGACTACTTCGAGATGCAGCCGGAGCGCGCCAAGGAGGTGGTGACCGCCTTCGGCCGCCTCGGCGGCAACGTGGTCGGCTTCGTCGCCAACAACAGCTACGTCGCCTCGGGCCAGATCGACTGCGACTCGGCCAACAAGATCGCGAGGTTCGTGCGGTTCTGCAACATCTACAACATCCCCATCATCTTCATGGAGGACACGACCGGCTTCCTCCCCGGCCGCGAACAGGAGGCGCGCGGCATCGTGCAGGCCGGCCGCTCCATGCTCGACGCCATCGTCGACGTGCGCACGCCGCGCATCCTGCTCATCCTGCGGAACGCCTTCGGCGGCGCCTACGCCTCGTACAACAACTACCCCACGGGCGCCGACCTGGTGCTGGCGCTCCCCACCACGCGGCTCGCCGTGATGGGGCCGGCTGGCAAGGAGTTCGTCTACAAGGACGAGGTCCGCAAGATCCGCTCCACCGCCGCCGAGATGGTCAAGAAGGGCATCCAGCAGCGCAGCGCGGACGGCATGGAGCTGGTGGCCGCCAAGAAGGACGCCGAGAAGGAGGCGGGCGAGTGGCAGAAGCAGCAGGAGGCCGCCCTGAACCGCCGCTACGAGCAGGAGCTCATGAACCCGAAGGAGGGCCTCGCGCTCGGCTCCATCTCGTCGATCGTCATGCCCACCGACCTGCGCAAGGTGCTGGGCGAGAACCTGGCCTTCCTGCTCCGCCACTACAAGCCGAGTCCGATGACGGGCCCGCAGCGCGAGTTCCACTAGCGGTCATGACGTCCGCCACCACTTCCCACCGTCCGGAGAACGACCCCATGGCCGCCCAGACCGACTGGTACAACCAGAACCCCCTGACGCACCGCGACCGCCGCCTCGGCCTTTCCAGCTCGGCCTGGGTGCGCTCGTTCGCCTGCGAGGACCTGCGCCCGCTCATCGTGTGCCGCGGCCCCATCCGCAAGGAGGCGATGGAGGTGTTCGAGGAGATGGGGATGCGCCACTACGGCATCCTCGTCTCGGAGAAGGACTCGATCGTCTTCCCGAACGCGCTCGCGCCCGAGCTGCGCCAGCTCACCGACAACCGCCGCGTCCACCGCGTGCCGGACTACACCGGCGCGACCAAGGAGGAGCGCGTCGAGCGGATGCACCAGATCGTGCAGATCGCCAAGGACAACGGCTACGACGCCATCTTCGCCGGCTACGGCTTCATGGCAGAGGACGAGGAGTTCGTCGCCACCATCGAGAAGGCGGGCCTGAACTTCATCGGCCCGAACTCGACCACCCAGGCGCGCGCCGGCAAGAAGGACGAGGCGAAGCGCACCGCCCTCGAGGTGGGCGTCTCGGTGACGCCGGGCATCAACGACGTGACGGCGCGCACGCTGGTGAAGAAGCACGGCACCCGGAAGGCGCTCGTCGAGCTGGCCCGGCGCGAGGGGCTCGACTGCGATCCGCAGGTCCTGGAGGACGAGGAGCTCCCGCTGGTGGCGCTCGCCGACCACCTCCTCGCGGCCGGCTACGCCAAGGGCCTGGACCTCATCACCGTCGACGAGCTCGGGGCGCAGGTGCAGCGCGAGGTGGCGGAGATGTTCCGCCTGCACCCGCGCAGCCGCGTGCGCCTCAAGGCCATCGGCGGCGGCGGCGGGAAGGGGCAACGCATCCTGGGCGCCGCCCTGCTCACCGCCAAGGACGCCGACGACCGCGCCATCGCGGCGGCGGCGGCCGACGCCCCGGCGCTCATGCGCGAGGTGCTGAACGAGGTCAAGGCGACCGGCGTCGGCGACAACAAGAACATCCTCATCGAGCTCAACATCGAGCAGACCCGCCACAACGAGATCCAGCTCCTCGGCAACGGGCGGTGGTGCGTCTCGCTGGGTGGGCGCGACTGCTCGCTCCAGATGCACGAGCAGAAGCTGCTCGAGCTGTCCGTGACGCAGGAGGCGCTCGCCGCCTCCATCAAGAAGGCCGAGAAGGCGGGCCGCAAGGAGAAGGCGCGCTCCCTCGCCACCGACCTCGAGATCCTGAAGCGGATGGAGGACGACGCGGCGCGCTTCGGCGAGGCGGTCGGGCTCGACTCCGCGTCGACCTTCGAGTGCATCGTCGACCGCGACCGCTACTACTTCATGGAGGTGAACACCCGCATCCAGGTCGAGCACCGCGTGACGGAGCTCTGCTACAGCCTGAAGTTCACCAACCCCGACGATCCGGCCGACTACTTCGTGGTGGAGTCGCTGGTGGAGGCGATGGCGCTCATCGCGCGCCACAAGGAGCGCCTGCCCAGGCCGACCCGCCTCCGCCGCTTCGGCGCCGCGGTCGAGGCGCGCCTCAACGCCACCGACGCCTCGCTCTCGCCGCACGCGGGCGGCCTCATCCGCTTCTGGTCGAAGCCCATCGAGGGCGAGATCCGCGACGACCAGGGCATCAGCCTGCCGAACCCCGACACCGGCATGTTCATGCGCTACCGGGTGGCGGGAGCCTACGACTCGAACATCGCGCTCCTCCTCACCAAGGGCGAGGAGCGCATCGACAGCTTCCAGCACCTCTCGCAGGTACTGACCCGGACCAGCCTGCGCGGCGTGAACGTCGCGACGAACCTCCAGTTCCACTACGGGCTCGTCAACTGGTTCATCGGCCAGAGCGTGATGGCGAAGCCCACCACGCGCTTCGTGGTGCCCTACCTGACGCTGGTCGGCCAGCTCAAGGAGGAGGGTAGCAAGGTCGACACCGCCTACGCCTTCAACGAGATGAAGCGGCACTACGCGGCGCACATGGCCTCGGAGAGCCCGGACGATCCGTCCGCCGCCCGGGCGATGGTCGAGGTGATCGACCGCAAGCTCACCCTCCTCACCCGCGCCATCGACCGGCTGCTGGAGGAGCCGCACCTCTTCGCCGGCTGGCTGTCGCTCAACCGCAAGCACTACCGGCTCGAGAACGGGAAGCTGGTCTGGATCCGCAACCCGCTCGGCGTGCTCAACGACACCTACGCCTACCTCAACATGTCGTTCGACCCGAAGGCGCCCGCCTCCGAGGTCATCTGGCAGCACGACCACGAGCTGCTCCAGACCGCCATCCGCATGTACGTCGCGCTGCGGAAGACCTTCGGCCTGCGCAAGGAAGAGTTCTACAAGCTGAACGAGATCCTCAAGAGCGAGGAGCCGAGAGGGGGCTACGACGCCGAGACGTGGGCTCGCATCCGCGCCGCCCATCTCGGCTACGAGGCGGGGAACGAGCTGCTCGGCCTGCTCTTCATGGTGGCCGAGAAGGTGAAGTTCTTCGACTTCCGCGTCGAGCCGAACCTCGACGTCGTCATCCCGGCCCACCTCCACGAGCTGGAGCTGCAGGCGCGCATGAAGAAGGTGCTCTCCCCGCCCCCCTCCACGCGGGCGGACGAGCTGGTCGCGCCCTTCGGCGGCATGCTCTACCGCCAGGAGGGGCCGGGCCTGCCGCCCTTCATCGAGGACGGCGCGCACTTCGAGAAGGGGCAGCCGCTCTACATCATCGAGGTCATGAAGATGTTCAACACGGTCCGGGCGCCCTTCTCCGGCACCATCGACAAGATCCTCATGCAGGGCCCCGACGGCACGGTGGTGCAGAAGGGACAGCCGCTCTTCAAGATCACGCCCGACGAGAAGTTCGTCGAGGTCGATCCGAAGGAGATCGAGCGCGAGCGGCGCACCCGCACCACCGAGCTCCTGAAGGCGGTGCTCATGTCGCCGCGCGAGAAGTACTACGACGCCGAGCCGCAGGACGAAGAGGAGGACGAGCGCTCCGCCTTCATGCAGTACGTCCAGGCGGTGTAATGGGTGCGGCGGGGGATGAACCCCCGCCCTACGGCACATGTCGCCCGCCCTTGGGACGCGGCGCCGCGGCGGGGGATGAACCCCCGCCCTACTTCAGCGCGTCCGTAGGGCGGGGGCTTGTCCCCCGCCGCCTCACTCGACCGCGTTCTCCAGGACCCCGATCCCCTCGATCTCGATACGGACCAGGTCGCCCGGCCGCAGGAAGCGGGGTGGAACGAAGCCGATCCCAACCCCGGCCGGCGTGCCCGTGGAGATGACGTCGCCTGGCAGGAGCGCCATCCCCGCCGAGATGGTCGCGATGAGCGCCGGGACGTCGAAGACGAAGTCGCGCGTGTTGCCGTGCTGGCGCAGCTCGCCGTTCACCCAGCAGCGCACGTCCACCCCTGCGCCCGGGTCGAGCTCGTCGGCCGTCGCGATCCAGGGCCCCATGGGGCAGAAGGTGTCGAGCGACTTCCCGAGGAACCACTGCTTGTGGCGCGCCTGCAGGTCCCGGGCGGTGACGTCGTTCACGGCCGTGTAGCCGAGGACGTGCCGCAGGGCGTCCTCGCGGTGGATGCCCCGCCCGCCCGTCCCGATGACCACCGCCAGCTCGGCCTCGTAGTCTACCTGGTCGCTCACGCCGGTCGGGTAGCGGATCGCCTCGCCTGGCCCGACCACGGCCTCGGGCGCCTTGGTGAACACAATCGGCGCCGTCGGCACGCCGTCCCCCGTGCCCGGGCCGCTCGTGTCGAAGCCGCTCCGCGCGAACTCGCGCGCATGCTCGCCGTAGTTCCTGCCGACGCACATGACGTTGCGGGGCGGGCGGAGCGGCGCGAGGAGCACTACCTCGCCGAGGGGCAGCCCGCTGCCGGCTGGCCGGAGGCGGCCGGAGAGCCGCGGCAGGCTCCGGATGAGGTCCAGCATCGACGGAACGGGCTCCCCCACCAGCTCCTCGACCGGCCACGCCTCGGCGCGCGCCGGGTCCACCAGCCCCACCCGTTCCTGGCCCCGGTGACGAAAGGTCGCGAGCTTCATGGCGTGCTTCACTATCGTAGCGGCAGGGCGCGCGCAGCCCCGTGAGGTGAAACGATGTCACGCGTCGAGATCGAGCTCCCCGAGCACTTCCCGTTCCGCACCGAGCTGCCCGTCCGCATCACCGACCTCAACTACGGGAACCACGTCGGTCACGACCGGCTGATCTCGCTCACCCACGAGGCGAGAGCGCAGCTGTTCGCCCGGCACGGGTGGACCGAGCTCGACGTGGCCGGGGTCGGCATCGCCATCGCCGACCTGGCCGCCATCTATCGGGTCGAGGTGAAGTACGGGATGGTGGTGGTGATCGAGGTGGCCGTGAGCGGACTCCGCACGCGGGCCTGCGATATCCACTACCGGCTCTCGCGCAAGGACACCGGCGCCGAGGTCGCGCGCGTGAAGACCGGGATCGTCTTCCTCGACTACCGGACCGGTAAGGTCGCCCATGTCCCGGAGCCGTTCCGGCGCGCTTTCGGCGAGCCCGGGTCGCCGCCCTGATCGTTCAGCAGGGCATCTCGGCCTTCCGCCGGGCGTAGAACCACCAGGTCACGGCGACGCAGCTCGCATAGACGGCGACGAAGGCGAGGAAGGCGGCGCTGGGGGTGCCGGTGGCCCGTACGGCGATGCCGAACGCGCGCGGGATGAAGAACGCACCGTAGGCCGCGATGGCCGAGCTGAACCCGATCACGGCCGCAGCCTCCTTGGCCGCGTCGCGCTTGGCGGCATCGGCGGCGGAGGGCGGCGCCCGGCGCTCGTGGAAGGTGGCGAAGATCACCGGGATCATGCGGAACGTGGAGCCGTTCCCGATGCCGGAGGTGGCGAACAGGAGCAGGAACATGGCGAGGAACCCGGCGAAGCTGCCCCCCTGGCCGCCGGCGGGCAGGAACGCGAGCACCCCCATCGCGGCGGCCGACATGGCCACGAAATTCCAGAAGGTGACGCGCGCGCCGCCGAGCTTGCTCCAGTTCCGGCCATGGCGCGCCTCCGGTGAGTTCGAGTGCGTGACCATTCTTCGCGCTTGCGTGCGCCGTGTAACCATCCGTGATGGGTCGGGATTGCGCCTTATTGCTTGATCTTTATCAATTGAAGGCTTGCGACGACGCGCCGCTTGCCCGGATGGGGCACGCGTGCCACCTTCCGCGCCGCCGATTCCCTACTCGCAGGAGCCCTTTCCTATGTCGAGATCCCGGATCCTCGTCCCCGTCGTGGCGCTGTTCGCCATCGTCGGTTGCAAGAGCTCGTCCCCGAGCCAGGCCACCACCGTCAAGCTGGGCGTCTTCGAACCGATGACGGGCGCCAACGCCGCCGGCGGGGCGATGGAGGTCGAGGGCATCAAGCTCGCGAACGAGCTGTATCCCACGGTGAAGGTGGGCGATAAGGACTACAAGATCGAGCTCGTCGTCGTCGACAACAAGTCGGACAAGGTCGAGGCCGCCAACGCCGCCCAGCGCCTCGTCGACCAGGACAAGGTGCACGTCGTCCTCGGCTCGTGGGGCTCGTCGC
>DASPZP010000349.1:0-3656 GCA_035636195.1 Anaeromyxobacteraceae bacterium | reverse complement strand
CTGCCCTACTTCAGGCGCTGCTCGCAGGCCTGCCAGTGGATGTTCTTGAAGAACGCGTCCACGTACTTGGCGCGCTCGGTGGCCTGATAGTCCCGCATGTACGCGTGCTCCCAGCCGTCCATGACCAGGATGGGCGCGTAGCCGGCCGGGTTGCCGTCGTTGTGGAGCGTCACCCAGTGGTTCGAGAGCCAGCCCGTCTTCGGGTCTTGATACAGGATGGCCCAGCCGACGCCCGGCATCGTCGCGATGGCGCGGAAGTCCGCCAGCCACGTCTCGTACTTCCCGCCGAACGACGCCTCGATCGACTTGCGCAGCTTTCCGCCGGCCGGCGGCTCGGCCTGCGCGCCGCCGGTGAGGTTCCCGAAGTAATACTCGTGCAGGATCATGCCGTTGTATTCGAAGCCCTGGCGGCGCGTCAGCTCCGCGTAGACCGGGTCCGCGCCGGACGCCTTCCCCTCGGTGCACAGCGCGAAGAGCTTCTCGGTGAGCGTGTTCGTCCTCTTCACGTAGCCCGCGTACAGCTTGAGGTGCTCCGTCACCTGGTTGTCGGAGATGCCGGTGAGCCCCCGCACCTTCGAGAAGTCTTGCTCCGCGTACTTCTTCACATCCGCCATCGTTTCCCCCTCCCGGCCGCGAGGCGGCCGTGGCCAGTTCTTCGGTTCGGGCGGGGCATACCGGCGGGGGACAGGGCGATCAAGTGACCAAAAGGGACTTCCCATCGCCCGGTCGAGTTCGCAGTCGCGGCCCTTCGACTACGCGCCGCCTCCGGCGTCGCTACGCTCAGGGCGGACGGACTGTGGTCGACGTCGAAGATCGGCCCCGACCGGATCCGGTGCTATCGTCGACCCGTGCGACGCGCCCTCTTCCTCGCCGCCGCCACTGCGCTCGGCGCCGCTGGTCTCGTGGCGGTCCTGTGGCTCACCCTCCCCGATCCGGCCGCAATCCGCACGAAGAACCCTCGCACCACCGCCGTCATCGAGCAGCGCCGGGCGGAGGCGCTGGGGCACCGCCGCGCGTTCCGGCCCCGCCAGAGCTGGGTCGGCCTCGACCGCATCTCGCCCGCGCTGGTGGACGCGGTGATCGTCTCCGAGGACGCGCGCTTCTTCGCGCACGGCGCGTTCGACTGGACCGAGGTCGAGGCCGCCGCCGACGAGAGCCTGCGCGCCGGACGCGCGCTGCGCGGCGCCTCCACGCTCACCCAGCAGCTGGCGAAGAACCTCTGGCTCGGGACCGAGCGCACGGCCTGGCGCAAGGCCAAGGAGGCGTTGCTCGCTGTGAAGCTCGAGCGCACCGTGCCCAAGCGGCGCATCCTCGCGCTCTACCTCAACGTCGCCGAGTGGGGTGACGGCGTCTTCGGCGCCGAGGCCGCCGCGCGGGCACGGTTCGGCCTGGCGGCGAGCGACCTCTCGCCGGCGCAAGGGGCGCTCCTCGCAGCCATGCTGCCGTCACCGCGCCGGGCCGATCTGGCTCACCCCTCCCGCGGGCTGGCTCGGAGGGCGCGCCGGATCCTCGACCGGCTGCTCGCGGCCGGGAAGCTCGACCCGCTCGCGCACGCAAGCGCCAGCGCAGAGCTGGAGCGCTACGTCACGGGCGCAGCTGCCGGCATCGACGATGCCGACGATCCGGCGGAGTAGGAGCCGCGCGGCGCGCGCGCTCCGTGAGCCGCTCGGTGCGAGCGTGGAGACGGCCTCGCCGGAACCGTGAGCTCCTGCCACGCGATCCCGCCTCGACACCAGCCCAGCTCCTGTCCCATGCTGCGCCAAGATGCCGCTCACCGCCGCCCCCGCGCTCCGCCAGGACCTGGAGGTCATTTCGCTCGTCGGGCTGGCGCACGGCACCTCGCATTTCTTCCACCTGCTCCTGCCGTCGCTCTTCCCCTGGCTCATGCTGGACTTCGGGCTCGGGTTCACCCAGGCAGGCGCGCTCTCGACCGCCTTCTACGTCACCTCGGGCGCCGGGCAGGCGGCGGCCGGGTTCCTGGTCGATCGGCTCGGCGCGCGACGCGTGCTCCTCAGCGGGGTGGGGCTCTTCGGCCTGGCGGCCATCGTCCTCGGCCTCGCCCGCGGCTATGGCGGCCTCTTGCTGGCGGCCGTCCTGGCGGGAGCGGCGAACAGCGTCTTCCACCCGGCCGACTTCACCCTCCTCAACCGGCGGGTCTCCTCCCCACGGCTCGGCCACGCCTTCTCCGCCCACGCGCTCTCGGGCAACATCGGGTGGGCGGCCGCGCCGCTGTTCCTCACCACCCTCGCGGCCGGGCTCGGCTGGCGCGCGGGGGCCTTCTGCGCCGCCGCAGTGCCGGTCGTCCCATTCGCGCTCCTCGCCCTGCGCGGCGACGCCATCGCCGACCGCCAGGAGAGGTCGGGAGAGCCCGCCTCGACCCGCGAGGCGGCGCCGACCTTCGCCTTCCTCGGCCTCGGCGCCGTCTGGACCTGCTTCCTCTTCTTCCTCGTCTCCACGATGGCCTTCGGCGCGCTGCAGAACTTCGGCCCCCCCGTCTTCCGGCAGAGCTATCGGCTGCCGCTCGGTGCAGCCGCCTCGGCGCTCACTGCGTACCTCCTCGGCAGCGCCGCGGGGATCGTGGCGGGGGGGTTCCTCGCGGCGGGGCGCGAGGCGCACGAACGGGTCATCGCGGTCGGGCTCTCCGCCGCCGCGCTGGCGGCGCTGGTGCTCGCCAGCGGAGCCGTGCCCGCCTGGTCGGTCCTCCCGGCCATGGCCTTCATCGGCTTTTGCACCGGGGGTGCCACCCCGTCACGCGACCTGCTCGTCCGACACGCCGCGCTGGCGCGCGCCGGGGCTGGCGCGTTCGGCCGCGTCTACGGCTTCGTCTACTCCGGCCTCGACGTCGGGCTCGCGCTCGCCCCGCTGCTCTTCGGCTGGCTCCTCGACGCGGGTCACTTTCGGTCCGTCCTGGTCGGCGTCGCCGTGCTGCAGGGCCTCGCCGTCCTCGCCGCCCTCGCGGCCGGGCGCTTCGCGGTCAGACCGCGAGCGGCGTCACGGCTCGCGGCGACGTGAGCCGTCCCGCGCCCTGCCGCTCCCTAGAACGTCGGGCAGGCTCCCTTCGGGCAGACGCCGTTCGGGCACAGCCCGGAGATGCCGTTCGGAAAGAAGGTGGTCGGAAAGTCCTGGACGTTCGTGACGCAGCCCTGTGAATCCCAGCACTGGTGGTACGTGAAGCTCGAGGCGAGGCTCAGCACCAACTTCACCTCGGCGAGCCCGGCGCCGGCAGCGTCGAAGCGGGCCCGCACCTCGTAGCGCTGCGCCTGCTGGTTCACGAACACGTAGTCGAACTCGCCGGTGCCGTTCTGGTAGCCGGCGAACCCGTAGTTGAACTCGGACAGGTTCCCGCTCTGCGTCCCCGCCGGCACGTCGAGGCCGATGGTGCGCGGGTCTCCGGTCCGGTCGTACTGGACGGTGAGGTCACCGTAGGGATCGCTGTCCGGGTGGTCGGAGATGCCCAGAGCGCGCGCGATGCCGAAGTGCAGGATGAACTCGCCTGTCCCGGCGCTGGCCGACTCGCCGCGGAAGCTGCCGTCGAGCACGTGCTGGAAGGCGCCGCCGCGCGGGCGCTCCTCGAATTCGTAGGCGAAGCTCGGCACCCCCGCCGCGTCGCGGCTGCGGCGCATGGTGACCCGCACCTCCATCCCGGGGTGCTTCTG
>DASPZP010000348.1:0-3855 GCA_035636195.1 Anaeromyxobacteraceae bacterium | reverse complement strand
GCGGGCTTCAGCTCCGCCACCGCCCGCAGCACCGCCGGGTAGTCGCGGCGCGCGCGCAGCGCAGCCACCTCGGCTCCGACCCGCTCGACCTCGGACGCGAGGTGCCGCTCCGCCTCTTCGCGCAACAGGCCGAGATCGAGGCTGGCGGCGTTCACGCCCGCAGCCTTCTCCTGGATGTTGGCGACGCGCTTGAAGGCGACCGCCAGCGGCACGAAGTCCGGACGGCGCTTCACCTCCGCCAGGGCGTCGAGCCGGCGCCGCGCGTCGACGAGATCGTCGAAGCCGGCCGAGAGCACGGCCTCGACCAGGTCCGCGTCGAACTCCTCACCCCACAGCGCCTTGAGGCGGCCGCGCAGGAAGTCGAGCACCTGGCCCCTCACGGCGGCGCCATCGCCCGGCACGCGCCCGCGGAGCGCCTCCAGCGCGGCGTCGACGGCCGCGCCGAGGGAGAGGTGGTACCCGCGCGCCTGCAGCAAGCGCAGGATGCCGATGGCGGCGCGCCGCAGCCCGAACGGATCGGCGGCGCCGGTGGCCTTCTCGCCCACGCCGATGATGCCGACGAGCTGGTGTAGCCGGTCGGCCAGCCCGACCAGCGCGCCGACGTCGCCGCGCGGCAGGTCCTCCGAGGCGCCGATGGGCTTGTAGTGGTCCTCGATGGCGTCGGCGACCGCGGCCGGCTCGCCGTCGAGGCGCGCGTAGTGGCCGCCCATGATGCCCTGCAGCTCGGGGAACTCGCCCACCATGCCGGTGCCGAGGTCGGCCTTGCACAGGTGCGCGGCGCGCATCGCCTGCTCCTTCGCGTCGCCAAGGCCGAGCGCGCTGGCCAGCGCGACCGCGATGCGCTCCAGCCGCTCCACCCGCTCGAGCTCCGTGCCGAGCTTCGCCTGGTAGGTGCGACGGCCGAGGTCCTCCACGCGCGACTCGAGGCGCCGCTTGCGGTCCTCCTCGAAGAAGAAGCGGGCATCGGCGAGGCGTGCCCGAAGCACCCGCTGATAGCCGTTCCGCGCCACCCGCGGATCCTTGACGGGCGTACCCGAGACGGCGACGAAGCGGTTCGTGAGCTTCCCCTCCCCGTCCACCACCGCGAAGTAGCGCTGGTGGTTGCGCTGCTCGGAGATGACCACCTCCGGGGGCAAGGTCAGGTTCGAGGCCTCGAACTCGCCGGCCACCGCCGTGGGGTGCTCGACGAGGTAGGTGACCTGCTCGAGGAGCGGCTCGTCCGGACGGATCTTCCCGCCGGCGCGGCGCGCCGCGGCGGCGAGCGCCTTCTCGATCTCGCTCCGCCGCTCGGCGGGGTCGGCGAGGACGAACGCCTTGTGCAGCTTCGCGAGGTAGTCCTCGGGGGTGCCCTTGAGCGGGATGGCCTTGGGTGCCTTGAAGCGGTGGCCGTAGCTGACGACGCCCGAGGCGATGTCGCCGTAGCGAACCTTGACCAGCTTCCCGCCGTACAGCGCCGCCATCCAGCGCATCGGGCGGGCGAAGGTGACGGTCTCGGCGCCCCAGCGCATCGCCTTCTTGAACTTGAGGCCGGCGACGAGCTTCTCCAAGAGCTCCGGCAACACCTTCTCGGTGCGCTGCCCCTTCACCACCTTGCGCGCGGCCAGCCGCTCACCCTTCGGCGTCTGCGCCCGCTCGAGCGCCTCCACCGCGACGCCCTGGCTCCTCGCGAAGCCGAGCGCGGCGGCGGTGGGCTTGCCTTCCGCATCGAAGGCCGCTTGCACGGACGGCCCGAGCGCCTCGGTGGTTGCGTCGGGCTGCTTCGCGATGACGTCGCGCGCCCAGACGCACAGCCGGCGCGGCGTGCCGACCGCCTTCACCTCGCCGTGGTCGAGGCGGGCGTCGCCGAGCGCCTTCGCGAGGTCCGCCTCCAGCTGCCGCAGCGCCGGCGGCACGAAGCCGGCCGGGATCTCCTCGCTGCCGATCTCGAAGAGCAGGTGTGCCATGTTCAAACCGTCCGTCCTGAGCGTAGCGCCGCAGGCGCGGAGTCGAAGGGCGCCTTCTTCTTCGTCTTCTTGGCCTTCGCCTGCGCGGCGGCGAGGAGCGGGAAGCCGAGCTCCTCGCGCGTCTTCAAGTACCCCTCGGCGCAGCCGCGGGCGAGCGCGCGCACGCGGCCGATGTAGGCGGCGCGCTCGGTGACGCTGATGGCGCCGCGCGCGTCGAGGTTGTTGAAGGCGTGCGAGCACTTGAGGCAGTAGTCGTAGGCCGGCAGCGGCAGCCCGAGCTCGAGGAGCCGCTTGCACTCCGCCTCGTAGATGCCGAAGAGCCCGAAGAGCATCTTCGGGTCGGAGGCCCGGAAGCTGTACTCGCTCATCTCCACCTCGTTGCGGTGGAAGACCTCGCGGTACTTCACCCCGGGCGCGTACTCGACGTCGTAGACGTTCTCGACGTCCTGCAGGTACATGGCGATGCGCTCGAGCCCGTAGGTGAGCTCGCACGCCACCGGCTTCACCTCGAACCCGCCCGCCTGCTGGAAGTAGGTGTACTGGGTGATCTCCATCCCGTCGCACCACACCTCCCAGCCGAGTCCCCAGGCGCCCAGGGTCGGGCTCTCCCAGTCGTCCTCGACGAAGCGGAGGTCGTGCTCGAGGGGGTCGATGCCGATCGCCTTCAACGAGCCGAGGTAGACGTCCTGCACGTCGGCCGGGTGCGGCTTCAGGATGACCTGGAACTGGTGGTGCTGGTAGAGGCGGTTCGGGTTCTCGCCGAAGCGCCCGTCGGCCGGGCGGCGCGAGGGCTCGACGTAGGCGACGCTCCACGGCTCGGGCCCCAGCACGCGCAGGAAGGTGGCCGGGTTCATGGTGCCGGCGCCGACCTCCTGGTCGTAGCCCTGGGCGAGCACGCAGCCGCGGGAGGACCAGTAGGACTGGAGCTTCAAGATGAGATCCTGGAACGTCACGCGAGGCCTCCCCCGGCGGCGCTGGCGCCTGCCGGACCGGGCACCGTAGGGCCCGCACGCGGCCGATGTCAAACGGGAATCTCGGAGGTGGGCGAGCCGGGATCGGCCGCTTCCGAGGCCCGCTCAGGCGCGCCGGAACTCGATGTAGTGCGCGGTCTCGGCGGCGACCTCGCGCCCGAACAGCTTCTCGACGACGGCGAACGACATGTCGATTCCGGAGGCGACTCCGGCGGACGTGACGACCCCGTCCTCCACCACCCGCGCCGTCCGGTCCACCTCGATGCCCACGCCGAGTGTCTGCAGGAGGTCGAGCGCGCCCCAGTGCGTGGTGGCGCGGCGGCCGTCCAGCAGTCCGGCCTTCGCGAGCAGCAGCGCGCCGGTGCAGACCGAGGTGATGAGCCGGGCGGCGGCAGCGGTGCGGCGGAGCCAGGCCAGCACCTCGCCGTCCTCGAGCAGCGCTCGCGTCCCGAAGCCGCCTGGCACGACGAGGAGGTCGACCCGCGGCGCATCGGCGAAGGCGTGCCGCGGGACGACCTCCAACCCGCCGGTCGCCGTCACGGCGCCGTGCCCGCGGGCGACGGTGAAGACGCGGAAGGGCGCGCTCTCGTCCGTCCGGCGCGACTCGATGCCGGGCGTGAGCCGCGTCCGCGAGAAGACCTCGAAGGGCCCGGCGAAGTCGAGCACCTCGACCCCCTCGAACAGGAGGATGCCGACGTTCCAGCGTTCCATGGGCCCTGAGTCTAGGGCGGGGGCGCGTTCCACGCCGCGGTCGCGGTCGGGGTCGGGGTCGGTCTTTCCCCCTCTCCCCCGGCGGGGGAGAGGGCTGGGGTGAGGGGGCCGAGGCCGGGGTCGCAGTTGGGCTCGACGCCCTCAGCGCCCACTCGCCCTGGCGGGAGCTGAGCAGAGTCGCGGTCGAGTCTTTCCCCCCTCTCCCCCGGCGGGGGAGAGGGCTGGGGTGA
>DASPZP010000347.1:0-9170 GCA_035636195.1 Anaeromyxobacteraceae bacterium | reverse complement strand
CCCGATCGAGAACCCGCACCCTGTTGGGGGCAGTGCACGGCGGGACCGGTCCTGATCTCGATGCCGACTCTACGTATCCACGTCGGTGAGCAGGTCGAGGAGGCTCCACATGTCGCCGCTCCATCGAAGCATCCGCAGGTTCTGTGCAGCGATCCTGATCAGCACCCCGCTCGGCGCATTCGCTCAAGGCGTCCTGATCGGACAGGGCCTGGTGAAGACGGACGTCGGCGAGTGCGTCAGGAGCGGTGATCAGACGTGGGCGTGCCTGGGCGCGGCCTGGAAGGACCAAGGAACGGTGCCTGGTGGCGCTGGCACGCGGTACTCATGCACCGGAACGATCATCGAGAGCGGGACGTACACGGCAGTGAGCACGGCCAGGACAGCCGTGGCACTCGCCGACCTGAAGCTGGAGCTGGACGACGTGTCCGCCGACGTCGCGAAGAACGCCGAGTCCACGGAGGCGCTTCGCAGGCAGCTCGAGGCCCAGTTCCGCAGTTCCAACCAGCTGCGGTACGAAGCGGTCGCAGCCCTGTTCGACGCGGTCCCAGCACGGGTCCTCACCAACAAGGCCTTCAAGGATGCCCTCGCCAAGCTCAGGGACGACGTCCTCGCGGCCGTGAAAGCGAACGGACCGCCGTAACCGGCCGGTAATCGACGTCTTGACATAGTTGTCGCCGCTCCCTCGCAGCAGCGTGCTCCTGGGCGGCGACGCCGGCCGCGCACTTCTGCGGAAGAGCGTCGTCGGATCCGTGGCGTGTGCGGTCGTCGCGCCCAGCAGGACAACTAGCGGCGCTGTAACCGTCGAAGGCGTGTTGCGTACCTACCTCATCCGCCCAGTGACGAGACCGATCTTCGTTCTCGGAGGCGGAAGAGGAGAATCACAATGGAGACCACGACCGCCACTACGCAGACCCCGACCGCCACTACGCAGACCCCGAAGCAGCGGCGCAAGCCCATGCCGCTCAACGGCGTCGACACGCCGAACCTCTTCGCCACCATCGGTGCGGTGAAGGCACAGCCGGAGTTGGCGAAGTTCCGGTTCCGGGCGACCAACACGTGGATGCACGGCACGTACAGCCGTACGCGCATGGAGCGATTCGACGGAGCGGGCGCGACGCATCAGCACGCGCGCGAGTTCACCTACGACGCGGATCATCCGCAGGTGCTCGTCGGCCGCGACCAGGGGCCGACGCCAGTGGAGTTCGTGCTCCACGCGCTCGCGGCGTGCCTCACGGCCGGCATCGCGAACGTCGCCGCCGCGCGCGGCGTGACGCTGTTCGAGGTCAAGTCGACGATCGAGGGGGACATCGACCTCCGCGGCATCCTCGGCCTGTCCGGCGAGGTCCGGAACGGCTACGAGGCGATCCGCGTGAGCTTCAGCGTGGACGGCGACGCGTCCGCGGAGACGCTTCGCGAGATCGTCGAGCAGTCGCGGGCCCGGTCCGCGGTGTTCGACATCATCACGAATCGTGTCCCGGTGACGGTCACGACGACCACGAAGTAAGCGCGGCCTGCGCAACCTCCGGGAGCGGGCGATGAGAAGCACGGACGTCGTCGTCATCGGTGGCGGGCAAGCCGGGCTCGCGATGAGCCGCTGCCTCGTGGACCGCGGCATCGATCACGCGGTCCTCGAGCGCGGCCGCGTCGCCGAGCGGTGGCGTTCCGAGCGGTGGGACTCGCTGCGGCTGCTGACGCCGCGCTGGCAGGCGCGGCTCCCGGCCTGGTCCTATCGGGGCGCCGATGCGGACGGGTTCATGAGCCGTGGCGAGGTCGTCGAATATCTCGACCGGTACGCGCGCTCGTTCGGCGCTCCCGTCGAGAGCGGCGTCGCGGTGACCGCGGTGACGCGCGACAGCGGCGGATTCGGGGTCACGACCGATCGCGGCAGCTGGCGCGCGGCCGCGGTCGTCGTGGCGACCGGCCATTGTGACGTCCCCTTCGTGCCGCCGGCCGCGGCGAGCCTGCCGCGCGACGTCGACCAGGTCGTGCCGACGCGCTACCGCAGCCCCGAACAGCTGCGCGATGGGGGCGTGCTCGTCGTCGGAGCCTCTTCGACGGGGATCCAGCTCGCGGCGGAGATCCAGCGCAGCGGTCGTCAGGTCACGCTCGCGGTCGGCCGGCACACGCGCCTCCCGCGACGCTATCGCGGCCGCGACATCCTGTGGTGGCTCGACGCAGCCGGGATCCTCGACGAGTCGGCCGACCAGGTCGCCGACCTCGAGGCGGCGCGGCGCCAGCCGTCGCTGCAGCTCATCGGCAGCGACGCCCACCGCTCGATCGACCTCGGCACGCTGCGCGACGCGGGCATCCGGCTCACCGGGCGCGTCGTCTGCGCAGAGGGCGGGCGGATCTTCCTCGCCGACGACCTCGCCCAGTCCGTCGGCGCCGCGGAGGCCAGGCTCGCGCGCCTGCTTCGCCGGATCGACGACTACGCCGAGCGCTCGGGTCTCGCCGATCCTGTCGGGCAGGAGCCGATCGGCCCCATCGGCGTGCCGGCCGCGCCGGCCTCGCTCGACCTGCGCGGCGAGGGCATCCGGACCGTCCTGTGGGCGACGGGGTACCGGCGGCGCTACCCGTGGCTGCGCCTGCCGGTGCTCGATGCGCGCGGAGAGATCCGTCACTCCGGCGGGATCACGGCGGAGCCGGGGCTCTACGTGCTCGGGCTGCACTTCCTGCGACGGCGCAAGTCCAGCTTTCTCGACGGCGTCGGGACCGACGCCCGCGATCTCGCCGACCACCTCGGCCGCCACCTGGCGCGTGCGCAGCGGCGAGCCGCCTAGCCCTGGAGACCGACGATGAACGACACATCCAGCCGACGGGACTACGACGCGATCATCGTCGGCGCGCGGTGCGCCGGCGCGTCCACCGCGATGTTGCTCGCGCGCGAAGGGCTCCGCGTGCTGGTCGTCGATCGGGGGCAGGGCGGCGCCGACACGCTGTCGACCCACGCGCTGATGCGCGGCGCGGTCGTGCAGCTGAGTCGCTGGGGGTTGCTGCCGGCGATCGCGGCCCGCACACCCGCGATCCGCTCCGCGACGTTCCACTACGGGGACGAGGCCGTCACGGTCCCAGTGAAGCCTCGCGACGGCATCGACGCGCTGTACGCGCCACGCCGTACGGTGCTCGACCCGGTTCTCGTCGAGGCTGCGCGCGCGGCAGGCGCCGAGGTGGAATTCGGGACCACGGCGCTGGACCTCGTCCGCGAGCCTTCCGGTCGAGTGGCGGGCGCGGTGCTCGCGAACGGGGAGGGCACCCGCCGCACCGCGACCGCACGCATCGTGGTCGGCGCCGACGGGATCAGGTCCCGCATCGCCGCGCTGGCGGGCGCGCCGGTCGCACGTTCCGGTCGCCACTCGACGGCCGTCCTCTACGGCCACTGGCAGCGGATCGAGGTCGATGGCTATCACTGGCATTACCGCTCCGGAGTGAGCGCAGGCGCGATTCCGACGAACGACGGAAGAACGTGCGTGTTCGTCGCGCTGCCTCCGCGGCGCTTCGCCGACGAGCTCCCAGGCGGAGTCGAGGCGCTCTACCACCGCGTTCTCGGGGAGGCGGCGCCCGAGCTCGCCGCCGCCGTTCGCGGGGCGCGAATCGAGGAGAAGCTGCGGCCGTTCGCCGGCATGCCGGGGTTCCTCCGGCACGCGTGGGGGCCAGGCTGGGCGCTCGTCGGGGACGCGGGCTACTTCAAGGATCCACTCACCGCGCACGGCATCACCGACGCGCTGCGCGACGCGGAGCTGCTCGCGCGGGCCATCGTCGCCGGCACCGACGGAGCGCTCGCCGCGTACCAGGCGGCTCGCGACGACATGTCGCTCGGCCTGTTCGAGGTGACGGATCGCCTCGCATCGTTCGCGTGGGATCTCGATCAGGCGAAACGCGACCACCAGCTCCTCGCCAGGCACATGGCCGGCGAGGCGGAGATGCTGCTCGCGCTCGACCGCGAGTCGATCCGCGCGCCGGGGCCCTCGCGCGCCGGCGCTACGCCTGCGTTCGCGACGTCTGCGTGACGCCGGGTGCTCGTGGAAGCGGTCGATCGTCCGCTCGCTCGGTTCCTTGCGGCCCCATCGTGACACCGCCGCGTCTGTAACCGGAGGAACCCGAGCGCGTATTGCGTGCAACGAGGTGTCCATGCAGGCAGTGATGAACCAGGCTGCGCTCGTGACGGACGTCAGAAGCGACGTCGACGCCGTGGATCCGTCGCGCGCCGACGGCGCGATGGAGCGGTATGCCTGCGGCGACGAGGCGGCATTCCTCGACCTCTACGACGAGCTGGCGCCGCGCCTGTACCGCTTCGCTTTCCGATGGACCCGCAGCCGAAGCTCGGCGGAGGACGCGGTCCAGCAGACGCTCCTGCAGATCCACGCCGCCCGCCACAGCTTCGTGCGCGGGGCCGCGGTGATGCCCTGGGCTTATGCCATCGCCCGCCGACTGCTCATCGATGTCGGCCGCCGTGGAACTCGCGAAGAGCTGCGGGCCCATGACGTTCGCGATCCCGAGGAAGCGACCACAGCCCCGTCACCCGAGGAAGCGCTCCACTGGAGGCGTGTGGAGGCCGAGGGGCAGCGCGACCTCAGGTCGCTGCCATCTGCCTGGCGCGAGGCGTTCGAGTTGGTGAAGTTCGAGGGGCTCTCGGTGGCCGAGGCAGCCGAGGTCCTCGGCATCACCCGGGCGATGGTGAAGATCCGCACCCACCGCGCCACCGTCGCGCTCCGCGAGGCGCTCGCCCGGCGGTTCCACGGCTCACCGGAGCGGACGCTCCGCGTGGTGCCCATCGCGCCACGCGCCCGCGACATGGGCGTGGGCGAACGAGGAGATCGGACATGATGCCCCCCGAGTCCCTGAAGCTTCGCGTCCTGGAGGCAGTCCGCCAGCAGCCTCTGCCGCGCCGCACGAATCGGCTGCCGGTCACCATGGGGCTCGCCGCCCTCTCTGCCGTGGCGATGTCCGCCGTGTTGCAGTGGGCCCCGCGCCTCTTCGGTGAAGTCGGTGGTGTGGCTCACGCGGTCGGACGGCCGGCGGCGAGCGGAACGTGGATCCTCGCCGGCACCGTGGCCGTCGCGCTCTTTTCCACATGGCTCGTGCTTCCCTTCCGGCGGTCGATGCTGTTGCCGGCGCGCGGCGTGCTCCTGGGCGTCGCGATCGGCGTGCCACTGCTGGTGGGGGCGTGGCTGGTGCTCTGGCACACCACCTACGACGATCCCTTCACCCGCATCGGCTGGCGCTGCTTCGCGCTCACGGCCCTGACCGCGCCCTGGCCCTTCGCAACCCTCGCGTACGCGAGCCGCCGCATGGAGCCCCGGCACCCCGGGATGGCCGGGGCGGCCCTGGGCGCCGCGGCCGGCGCCTGGGCGGCGGTGATGGTCGAGCTCTGGTGCCCGCTGGCCGTGCACAGCCACGTCCTCGTCGGACATGTCCTGCCTCTCGTCGTCGTCGCGCTGGCGGGCTCGGTCATCGGCGTCCGGATGTTCCGGCTGCGACGGATGTAGCACCGCCCCTCTCAGTCGCGGACGTCGGCGGGCGCGCTCTACCGCGCGATCGCCGCGGCCGGCTCGACGAAGTCGTAGCCCAGCGCCTGCGCGACCGCGCGGTGCGTGACGAGGCCCTGGTGCACGTTGAGACCGTCCCGCAGGTGGCGGTCATCCTGGAGCGCCCTCTTCCAGCCCTTGTTCGCGAGCGCCTGCACGAAGGGGAGGGTGGCGTTGTTGAGCGCGAAGGTGGAGGTGCGCGGCACCCCGCCCGGCATGTTGGCGACGCAGTAGTGGATGACGCCGTCCACGACGTAGGTGGGCTCGTCGTGGGTGGTGGGGCGGGCCGTCTCGCAGCAGCCTCCCTGGTCGATCGCGACGTCCACGATGACCGAGCCCGGCTTCATGCGCTTCACGATGTCGCGCGTGACGAGCTTGGGCGCCGCGGCGCCCGGGATGAGCACGCCACCCACCACGAGGTCGGCGGAGAGGCAGTGCTTCTCCACGGCGTCGCGCGTGGAGAAGACGGTGTTGAGCGGGCGCCCGAACTGCTTCCAGAGGTTACGCAGGGCCTCCATGTTGCGGTCGAGGACCCAGACCTCGGCGCCCATGCCGAGCGCGATGGCGACCGCATGCGTGCCGACCACGCCGCCGCCCAGCACGACCACCTTCGCCGGATCGACGCCGGGGACGCCGCCGAGCAGCATGCCGAGGCCGCCATGCGCCTTCTCGAGGAAGTAGGCGCCGGCCTGGATGGACATGCGCCCCGCCACCTCGGACATGGGCGCGAGGAGCGGCAAGCCGCCCGACGGCGACGTCACGGTCTCGTAGGCGATGCACGTGGCGCCGGAGGCGACGAGGTCTTCCGCCTGCTCGCGATCGGGCGCGAGGTGGAGGTACGTGAACAGCACCTGACCCTTGCGCAGGAGCTTGCGCTCGGCCGCGAGCGGCTCCTTCACCTTGACGACGAGCTCGGCCTTCTCGAACACCTCGGCGGCCGTCTTCACCACGATGGCGCCGGCCGCCTCGTAGTCCGCGTCGGAGACGCCGATGCCCTGCGCGGCGTTCGTCTCGACGAGGACCTTGTGGCCCTGCGAGGTGAGCTCGCGGACGCTCGCCGGCACGAGGCCGACGCGGTACTCGCGGACTTTGATCTCCTTCGGGACTCCGACGATCATGGTGATGTCCTCTCTCGGCGGCGGGTTCGAGGAAACGGCGAACTGCTGCGCTGGGTTTGCAAAGACAGCGCCGCCATACAACTGGCGTAATTTCAGGGCTCTACACCGGTGCTGTAACGATCTAGGTACGCATCGGCGGCGTCTCCGTATCTCATTGTTTACAGTGTAAGCGTTGCGATACAGTCCTGGGCATGCGCCTCGACGTACGCTTCGTGGATCGGGTGGGCATCGCGCAGGAGATCCTGGCGGTGCTCGCTCAACGCCGGCTCAACGTGGTCGCGGTCGAGGTCGATCCACCCCACACCTTCATCGACGCTCCGGCGCTCGCGGCGCGCGAGCTGGCGGACCTGCGCGCGGCGCTCCTGCAAGTGGAGGGGGTCGTGGAGACGAGCGAGGTCGATCTCCTCCCCGGCGCGCGGCGCCGGCTGCACCTCGACGCGCTCCTGGCGGCGATGCCGGATCCCGTGCTGGCCGTCGACGGCGGCGGCGTCGTCTCGGCGTGCAACAGCGCGGCAGCGGCGGTGATCGGCGTGCCCGAGGCGCAGCTCTCCGGGCGCTCCCTCGGGGAGCTCCTGGGCGACGGCGCCCTCGAGCGCGAGCTGGTGGCGAGCGGCTTCCGCGCGCCGGCGCGCGAGATCGCCGTGGGCGGCGAGCCCTTCCTGCTCGACACGACGCCCGTCGACGAGGCGGCCTCGCCGGCGGGGGGGCCTCCCGCCGGTGGCGTCGTGACGCTCCAGTCCCCGCGGCGCGTGGGGGAGCGGCTGCAGGCGCTGCAGGTGCACGCGTCGGCCGGCGGCTTCGACGCCATCCTGGGCGAGAGCCCGCCGATGCGGGCGCTCAAGGCGCGCGCCGCGCGCGTGGCCGCGGTGGACGCGGCGCTGCTCGTCCGCGGCGAGACTGGCACCGGGAAGGAGCTCGTCGCGCACGCCTGCCACCTGGCGAGCCCGCGGCACGACGCGCCCTTCCTGGCGCTCAACTGCGCGGCGCTGCCGGAGAGCCTCGCCGAGAGCGAGCTGTTCGGCTACGCGCCCGGCGCGTTCACGGGCGCGCACCGGGGCGGCAAGCCCGGCCTCCTCGAGATGGCCGAGCACGGCACCATCTTCCTCGACGAGATCGGCGAGATGTCGCCCTACCTGCAGGCGAAGCTGCTGCGCTTCCTCAACGACGGGCGCTTCCGCCGCGTGGGTGGTGACCGCGAGATCCACGTCGACGTGCGGGTGGTGAGCGCGACGCACCGCGACCTCGAGGGGATGGTGGCGGCGAACACCTTCCGTGAGGACCTCTTCTACCGTCTGAACGTGCTCGGGCTCGACGTACCGCCGCTCCGCGAGCGCGGTGACGACATCCTGCTCCTGGCGCGTCACTTCCTCGAGCGCGCTTGCGCCCAGGTGCAGCGACCCACCTGCAGGCTCACGCCCGGCGCGAGCGCCGCGCTCCTCGCGAGCCCCTGGCCGGGCAACGTGCGGCAGCTGCACAACGTCCTCTTCCGCGCGGTCACGCTCTGCGACGAGCCGGTGCTGGACCCCGCCGACCTCGGCCTCGCGAGCGCGCGCGCCGCGCCGGATGCCGAGGCGCCCGCGACGGAAGAGGTGGCGAGCTGGGACGACGCGGTGGAGCGCTTCGAGCGCGGTCTCCTCGCGCGCCTCTACGAGCGCTATCCGTCGTCCCGGAAGCTCGCCGCGCAGCTCGGGACGTCGCACACGATGATCGCGAACAAGCTGCGCAGGTACGGGATCCCGGCCGCGAGGCGACGCTGAGGCCGCACAACGCGGTCCAACCGCCGCCTCAGGCAGCTGGTTCCCGAAGTGCCGGGTGCGCCGGTTCGCCGGTGGCCCGAGCGCGCGCGCTTCGCATGCGGGCGTCCAGCGATAGCAACCCGGGTCCGGCGGCCACGAGGTACAACGACGTCAGGAGCTGGGCATATTCCGACCGGCTCTCGTGCAGGACCGCCCAGAAGCCGACCTGGGGCGGTGCCGGAGGGAGCGCAAGGGGCGAAGTCCCCAGGTAAAGGCCGATCTTGGTCGAGAGCATGGCGACCACCATCTCGATCGCGAACAGGATCGCGGCCCCGCGGGTGAGCAGCCCGACCATGAGGAGAACCCCTCCGACGATCTCCCACGCCCCGATGAGCGACGCCGTGAGGTGTGGCACCGGGAAGCCGAGCTTGGTGAAGCGCCCAGCGCCCAGGGTCGGGTAGATGAACTTCATGATCCCCTCCCACACGAACACGCCCCCCGCCATGAGACGCAGCAGGAGCGTCGCGGTGGGCCCGTCGACGGGCGGGTTGAGCAGCCACTCCTCGAGACGCGCAATCGCTTTCATCGCTTCGGCCTCCCTTTCGTCCGGTAAGACGCGCCGGAGCGGCGGAAGGTTCCCCGATCGCTGCGCGAGCAGCCCTGTGCACGCAGGTGCCCGAGCTCCATCGCGCGTGGCATCGCCAGGCCGACACCAACGCAGCTGCTATCCGTGAGCGGCCGATCGGAGAAGACCTCGCTGAGGTGAGCGTGACGCAGCTGGTCGTGCGCGC
>DASPZP010000346.1:0-2675 GCA_035636195.1 Anaeromyxobacteraceae bacterium | reverse complement strand
GCACCGCCCTGGGGCTTGAAGGCGCGAGCGCTCACACCGGATTCGTCGTGAGCATCCGGAGCGAGCGCATACGGGATGAGGGAGCTGCCCCCCTCGCGTGTCGCTGAAGGCGCATCGTCGTGCGCGTCGCTGAAGGGGTCGCCGGCCCAGGCCGCGGGGGCCGCGCCGAGGGCAAGGGCGATAATGATGGCGTTCTTGATGCTCTGCATTGACTTCTCCTGGCCGGCGGCAGCCGGCGTCGTGGTTGAACGCATCCAGAGCAAGCCGGGTGCCAGCACCGCATCCAAGCAATTCAACGCGGATTCGACGGGATCGTGCCGAGGCGCGCCACACCGTGACCCGATCCGTCACTCACACCCTATTGGTCGGCGCCTGTGAGCGTATAGGCTCGTCGACTGCCGCTTCACGGAACGCGGCGTCGAGGGTGTCGTCCTTACCGGCGGCAGAGGTCGGCAGGTGCGTGCATGCCCGTCATCTCCCGGTGCGCGGTCCCTCCGGTGTTCATACCTTCCTGCCGGGAGTCCGAGCCATGCAGCATGACCAAGGACATCGCACGCATTCAGGAGAAACGGACCCTCCGAGCTCCGGGCGTGCCACGCCCAGTGACTCTGCCGAGCCTGGCTACCCCCAGCATCCTGGGCTGCGGGCCCCCAGCACGGGAGCGCCCGCGGACGGTGGAAACCACGAGCCACATGTGCCGCACGCTGGCCACGATCGCCACGCAGGCCACAGCGTGGAGATGTTCCGGGCCCGCTTCTGGGTGAGCCTCGTCCTCACGATCCCGACAGTGATCTGGGGCCACATGCTCCCCTCCGCGCTCGGCTGGGAGCCGCCCGCGATCCCGGGTGCGGCCTTCCTCCCGCCCTTGCTCGGGACGGCCGTCTTCGTCTATGGCGGCTCGGTCTTCGTGCAAGGGGCCCTCCGCGAGTTGAGAAGTCGGCTGCCGGGGATGATGACGCTCATCGCGCTCGCGATCGGCGTCGCGTTCGCGTTCAGTGCGGCAGTGACCCTCGGATACCCGGGAATGCCGCTCTGGGAAGAGCTCGCGACGCTCGTCACGGTGATGCTGCTCGGGCACTGGGTCGAGATGCGGTCCATCTTCCAGGCGCAGGGCGCGCTGAAGGAGCTCGCGAAGCTCCTGCCGGCGGCGGCCGTGCGAGTCGTGGACGGGCGCGAGGAGGAGATCCCGCTCTCTTCGCTGAGGGACGGCGACCTCGTCCTCATCCGGCCAGGCACCCGGGTGCCGGCGGACGGTCTCGTCCGCGCTGGCGAGAGCGCGCTCGACGAGGCCATGATCACCGGAGAGTCGCGGCCGGTGAAGAAGCGCGAAGGTGACCGGGTCGTGGCCGGCACGGTGAACGGCGCGGGCTCGCTGCGCGTGGAGGTGACCGGCACGGGCGAGCGGACCGCGCTCGCCGGCATCATGCGGCTCGTGGAGCGGGCGCAGACGTCGCGCTCCCGCGCGCAGGCGCTCGCCGACCGGGCGGCGTTCCTCTTGACCGTGGTTGCGGTGGGAGCTGCCGTAGCCACGGCCGTCGCTTGGATGGCATTGGGCGCGCCGGGGGCGTTTGTGGTGGAGCGGGTCGTGACGGTCCTCGTGATCGCCTGCCCGCACGCGCTCGGTCTCGCCATCCCGCTCGTCATCGCCATCTCGACGACGGTGGGGGCGCGGGCGGGCCTGCTTGTCCGGGATCGGCGCGGACTCGAGGAGGCGCGCCGGCTCGAGCTGGTGGTGTTCGACAAGACGGGGACGCTCACGCTCGGCGAGCACCGGGTGGTCGGCGTCCGCACGGTGGGCGTGACCGAGGAGGAGGCGCTGCGGGTGGCCGCTGCGGTCGAGCGCGACTCCGAGCACTCGGTGGCGCAGGCGGTGGTCCGCACCGCCAGGGAGCGCGGCCTCGCCATCCCGCCGGCCACCTCCTTCGCAGCCATCCCGGGCCAGGGCGTCCGCGCGAGCGTCGAGGGACGGGAGTGGATGGTCGGAGGTCCGAATTTACTCCGCCGGCTCGGCGCGGCGCTTCCAGCCGAGCTGCAGACGTTCGCGGACGAGAGCGCGGCGAACGGACAGGCCGCCATCTACCTCGTCGACTCCGGCCGCGTGCTCGCTGCCCTGGCCGTCGCAGATGCTGTTCGGCCGGAGGCGCACGAGGCGGTCCGACGTCTCCACGAGATGGGCATCGGCGTCCAGATGCTCACGGGCGACGCGCGCGCGGTCGCGGACACGGTCGCGCGCGAGCTCGAGATCGACACGGTCCACGCGGAGGTCCTCCCCGACCGAAAGGCGGAGACCATCGAGGCGCTGCAGCGGGATGGCAAGCGGGTCGCGATGGTCGGGGACGGCGTGAATGACGCCCCGGCGCTGGCGACGGCCGACGTGGGGATCGCGATGGGGGCCGGGACCGACGTCGCGGTGGAAGCTGGCGACGTGGTGCTGGTGCGGAGCGATCCACGCGACGTGCCCCGGATCGTCGCGCTCAGCCGGGCGTCCTACCGCAAGATGATCCAGAACCTGTGGTGGGCTGCCGGTTACAACGTCGTCGCGATCCCGCTCGCGGCGGGCGTGCTCGCGCGACGGGGGATCGTGCTGCACCCTGCGGTCGGTGCCGTGCTCATGTCGGTGAGCACCGTCGTCGTCGCGCTGAACGCGCAGTTGCTCAGACGAATCCGGCCGTGAC
>DASPZP010000345.1:0-6784 GCA_035636195.1 Anaeromyxobacteraceae bacterium | reverse complement strand
TGGGCGCTCGGCGTCGGCGGGCTCTTCTATTTTGCGCAGCCCACCCCGGCCGGCTTCTACGTCGGTGGCCGTCTCGGGCTGGCGCACTTCTCGACCTCGACCGGGAGCGGCATCGCCGAGGTGAGCGACAGCGCGACCGACTTCTCCCTGGCTCCCGTCCTCGGCGCCGAGTACGCCTTCGCGTCGAAGTTCACCATCGGCGCGGAGTTCCAGCTCCCCATCACGTTCATCGGCAACGCGAGCCACACGGCGGGTGGCACGACCACCACGAACAACGTGGACCGCACCGGCATCTCCACCAACGCCGTGCTCTTCTTCCGGTACTTCCTGTAGCCACTCCAGGCAGTGCCGAAGCCCCGGTCGCCTCGCGGCGGCCGGGGCTTTGCTCTGCTCGGAGGCCGCTGGCAGCCCTCGGACCACCAGTTAGATCCACCGGGTGAGGGCCCGCGTCGAACCCGACCTGCTCGACGGCTTCCAGCCCGCGACGCGGGCCTGGTTCGCGCGCTCCTTCGCCGAACCCACCCCGGCGCAGGCGCTCGGCTGGCCGCCCATCCGCCGCGGCGAGAGCACGCTCCTCCTCGCGCCGACGGGCAGCGGCAAGACGCTGGCGGCGTTCCTCTCCTGCATCGACCGGCTCATGTTCTCGCCCGAGCCCGCGAAGCGCGAGCGCCTGAGGGTGGTGTACGTCTCGCCGCTCAAGGCGCTGGCGGTGGACGTGGAGCGGAACCTGCGCGTGCCGCTGGCGGGGGTGGAGCAGGAGGCCGCCGCGCGCGGCGACGTCCACCGCACGCCCACGGTCGCCGTACGCACCGGCGACACGCCGGCCGCCGACCGCTCCCGCTTCGCGCGCCAGCCGGCCGACATCCTCATCACCACGCCCGAGTCACTCTACCTGCTCCTCACCTCGGGAGCGCGCGAGGCGCTGCGGTCGGTGGAGACCGTCATCGTGGACGAGATCCACGCGCTGGTGCCGACCAAGCGTGGCTCGCACCTCGCCCTCTCGCTGGAGCGGCTGGCGGCGCTCACCGGGCGGCCGCTCCAGCGGATCGGCCTCTCCGCCACCCAGCGGCCGCTCGACGAGGTGGCGCGGTTCCTCGGAGGGGCGGCCCCCTCGCCCCAGCCTTGCCCCCCGGTGGGGGGGAGGGAGGTCGCCTACCGACCCGTCACCATCGTCGACGCCGGCGCGAGGAAGGCGCTCGAGCTGACCGTCGAGGTGCCGGTCGAGGACATGTCCCGCCTCGGACAGCTCGAGAGCGGACCGGGCTCGCAGGGCCCGGTCCGCCCCTCCATCTGGACCGCCATCCATCCGCGGCTGCTCGAGCTCATCCGCGCCCACCGGACCACGCTCGTCTTCGTGAACAGCCGGCGCGTGGCGGAGCGGCTCGCAGCGGCCTTGAACGAGCTCGCCGGCGAGGTGCTGGTGCAGGCGCACCACGGCTCCATCGCGCGAGCACAGCGCGTCGCCATCGAGGAGAACCTCAAGGCCGGGCGCGTGAAGGGGCTCGTCGCCACCTCCTCGCTCGAGCTCGGCATCGACATGGGATCCATCGACCTGGTGGTGCAGGTCGAGGCGCCGCCCTCGGTGGCGAGCGGGATGCAACGCATCGGCCGCGCCGGCCACCGCATGGGCGCGCCGAGCCGGGCCGTCATCTTCCCCAAGTACCGGGCCGACCTCGTCGCCTGCGCGAGCCTCACCGAGGCCATGCACGAGGGCGCCGTCGAGGCGAGCCGCTACCCGCGCAATCCGCTCGACGTGCTCGCGCAGCATGTGGTCGCGATGGTGTCGGTCGAGGACTGGGAGGTGGGCGCGCTCCACGACGCGGTCCGCCTGGCCGCGCCTTTCGCCGAGCTGTCGCGGCCCATCTTCGAGGGCGTGCTCGACCTGCTCTCCGGCCGCTACCCGTCGGACGAGTTCGCCGAGCTCCGGCCGCGCATCACCTGGGACCGCCTGACGGGCAAGCTCAGGGCGCGCGAGGGCTCGAAGCGCGTCGCCATCGTGAACGGCGGCACCATCCCCGACCGCGGCCTGTACGGGGTCTTCCTGGCCGGCGCCAAAGCCGGCCAGGCGCGGGTGGGGGAGCTCGACGAGGAGATGGTGTTCGAGACGAACGTGGGCGAGGTGTTCCTCCTCGGCGCCTCTTCCTGGCGGGTCGAGGAGATCACCCACGATCGCGTGCTCGTCTCGCCCGCGCCGGGTGAGCCGGGCAAGATGCCCTTCTGGAAGGGCGATGCTGCCAGTCGGCCGCTCGAGCTCGGGCGCCGCATCGGGCGGCTCATGCGCGAGCTGCGCCATGGGCCACGGCCGGAGGCGCGCGAGCGGCTCCTGCGTCGTCACGACCTCGACGCGCGCGCCGCCGACAACCTGCTCCAGTTCCTCGACGATCAGGCGGTCGCCACCGGCGCCGTGCCCGACGACCAGACCCTCGTCATCGAGCGCTGTCGGGACGAGCTCGGAGCCTGGCGCGTCTGCGTGCTGTCGCCCTTCGGCGGCCCGGTGCTGGCTCCGTGGGCCATGGCGGCGGCCGCGCGCGCCCGCGAGCTGCTCGGGGTCGAGGTGGAGACGCTGTGGACCAACGACGGCTTCGCCGTGCGCATGCCGGAGAGCGACGCTCCGCCCGACCCGAGCTTCCTCTTCCCGCAGCCGGAGGAGGTGGAGGACCTCGTCGTCGGCCAGCTCGGCGGCACCGCGCTCTTCGCCGGCAAGTTCCGCGAGGTGGCCGCGCGGGCGCTGCTGTTGCCGCGGCGCCGCCCGGGGCAGCGCGCGCCGCTCTGGCAGCAGCGCAAGCGCGCCGCCGATCTCCTCGCGGTGGCTGCGCGCTTCGGCTCCTTTCCCATGCTGCTCGAGACCTACCGCGAGTGCCTGCGCGAGGTCTTCGACCTGCCTGCCCTGACCGAGATCCTGGCCGACGTTCGCGCGCGCCGGGTGCGCGTCGTCACCGCTGACACCCGTACCCCATCGCCGTTCGCCGCCTCGCTCCTCTTCGGCTTCGTGGCGAGCTTCATCTACGACGGGGACGCTCCGCTCGCGGAGCGCCGCGCCCAGGCGCTCGCCATCGACCAGGCGCAGCTGCGCGAGCTCCTCGGAGAGGCCGAGCTGCGTGAGCTCCTCGACGCCGGCGCGCTCGCCGAGCTGGAGGCCCAGCTGCAGGGCCTCACCCCGGGCGGGCGGGCGCGCAGCCTCGACGGCCTCGCCGATCTCTTCCTGCGCCTCGGCGACCTCACCCGAGGGGAGGTGGCGATGCGCTGCGCGTCCGAGGAGGTGGCCCGAGGCCTCGACCAGCTCGTCGCCGAGGGACGCGTGGTCCCGCTCCGCCTGGCGGGCGAGGAGCGCTTCGCAGCGGTGGAGGACGTCGCCCGCTATCGCGACGCGCTCGGCGCAGCGCTCCCGCCCGGCTTGCCCGAGGTATTCCTCGCGCCCGCACCCGAGGCGCTGGAGGGGCTCTTCCTCCGCCATGCCCGGCGCCACGGTCCCTTCACCGCCCCGGACCTGGCGACGCGCTTCGGCGTCGGACGCGGGCTCGCGGAGGTGGTGCTCACCCGCCTCACCGGGCGCGGACGCCTCCTCGAGGGCGCCTTCCGACCGCTCGGGGACGACCGCGAGTGGTGCGACCCTGAGGTGCTGCGCGCGCTGCGGCGCCGGTCGCTGGCGAAGCTGCGCGACGAGATCGAGCCGGTCGAGCCGCCGGCCTTCGCCCGCCTCCTCGCGAGCTGGCACGGCCTCACCCGTCGGTCGCGCGGCCTCGACGCGACGCTCGATGCGGTCGAGAAGCTGCAAGGGGCGCCGCTACCCGCCTCGCTGCTGGAGAGCGAGATCCTGCCTGCCCGCGTCGAGGGCTACGTGCGAGGCGACCTCGACACGCTCGCGGCCGGCGGCGAGGTGCTGTGGGTGGGCCTGGAACCGCTCGGGGAGCGCGACGGGAGGGTGGCGCTCTACCTCGCCGACGCGTTTCCGCGCCTCCTGCCGCCCGCGCCCACCGCGCCAGTCGGAGCGCTCACCGAGCAGGAGGAGAAGCTCCTCGCGGCGCTGGCGCAGCGGGGCGCCTCATTCTTCGGGGAGCTGCACGCGGCGCTCGGCGGCGGTTACGAGCAGCACACGCTCGACGCGCTCTGGGCGCTGGTGTGGAAGGGGCTCGTCACGAACGACACCTTCCAGGCACTGCGCGCCCACACCGAGCCGGCGGCGGTCCGGCAGGAGCGGCGCCGGCAGCGCCATCTCGTCCACGGCACGCCCTACCGCTCGCGCCTGGCCGTCCCGCCCGCCGCGGGCGGCCGGTGGACGCTCGTCGCGACGCGCCGGGATCGGGCGGGGCAGGCGCGCCCCAGCCCGACCGAGTGGAGCGCCGCCATCGCCCAGCAGCTGCTCTCCCGCTACGGGATCGTGTCGCGCGGCGTGGCCGCCGCCGAGTCGCTGCCGGGTGGGTTCGGCGCCGTGTACGAGGTGCTGCGCCACCTCGAGGAGAGCGGGCGCATCCGCCGCGGCTACTTCGTGGCCGGGGTGGGAGCGCTCCAGTTCGCGCAACCCGGCGTGCTCGATCTCGTCCGGACGCTGCGCGATCCTCCCGAGGCGCCGGAGGTGGTGACGCTGGCGGCCGCCGACCCGGCCAATCCCTATGGCGCGATCCTCGAGTGGCCGGCGGCGGGCGGAGAGGGCAGGCGCCTCGCCCGCGCCATCGGCGCGCACGTGATCCTCGTCGACGGCGCGCTGGCCGCCTACCTGGCCCGCGGCGGGCGGCAGATCTTCGCGTGGCTGCCGGAGCAGGAGCCGGAGCGGTCGCGGGTGGGCGAGGCGATGGCGCGGCGCCTCGCCGAGCTGGGGCGCGCCGCGCAGGGCCGACACGAGGCGACGCTCATCGCCGAGATCGATGGCGCGCCGGCGCGACAGCACCCGCTCGCGCGCTACCTCGCTGCAGAAGGCTTCGTGCCCTCGTCGACGGGCCTCCAGCTCGGCCGGATCGGCGTCGCACCCCCGAAGGGACACTAGGCTGCCGCGGCGCGTCGTGTGACGTTCGGGGGAGCCCGCCCGCCGGCGTCGAACGCGGAGAAGCGGCGTCGAAGGGCGACGGAGACACCATGATCGACAAGAAGACCGCCAGCTTCGTCCAGGCCCTCTGCATGGGGCAGATCGAGGAGGAGGTCGTCCTCCCGTACCCGGAGATGAAGCAGGCCGAGAAAGAGACCCTCGAGCAGGTCATCGCCTCGGTGAACCAGCTCCTCGGCGGCCGCGCCAAGGACTTCCGCGAGTGGGACGCGCGCGGCGAGATGCCGGCGGCGTTCATCGAGGAGCTGAAGAGCTTCGGCCTCTTCGGGCTCGTCATCCCGGAGGAGCACGGCGGCCTCGGCTTCGGCTCGGCGGCCTATTCGCGCGCGCTGCAGGAGATCGCGAAGCACGACGGCTCGGTGGCGCTCACGGTGGGCGCGCACAGCTCCATCGGCATGCGCGGCCTCCTGCTCTTCGGCTCGGACGCCCAGAAGAAGCGGTACCTGCCGAGGCTCGCCACCGGCGAGCTGATCGCCGCCTTCTGCCTGACCGAGCCGGGCTCGGGCTCGGACGCCGCCTCGATCCGGACGACGGCCGTGAAGCAGGGCGATCACTGGCTCCTCAACGGCGACAAGCTCTGGATCACGAACGGCGGCTTCGCCGAGTTCTTCACCGTGTTCGCGAAGACCCCCGACATCCAGAAGAACGGCAAGGCGCAGCTGACGGCGTTCATCGTCACGCGCGACCTGCCCGGCGTCTCGGTGGGGCCGCACGAGGACAAGATGGGCATCCGCGCCTCGTCCACCACCACCGTGCACTTCGAGGACGTGAAGGTGCCGGACGAGAACGTGCTGGGAGAGGTGGGCATGGGCTTCAAGACCGCCATGCGCATCCTCAACGCCGGCCGGACCGGCCTCGGCGGCGGCTGCGTGGGCGGCATGAAGCGGCTCATCGCGCTCGCGACGAAGCAGGCCAAGGAGCGCAAGCAATTCGGCAAGTCCATCTCCGAGTTCGGGCTGGTGAAGCAGAAGATCGGCGAGATGGTGGTCGACTGCTACGCGACCGAGGCGGTGGTCGGCCTCGTGGCCGGGCTCGTCGACCAGGGCTACCAGGACTACGCCGTGGAGGCCGCCATCTCGAAGGTCTTCGGCACCGAGGCGCTCTGGCACAGCTCCGACGAGGCGCTCCAGATCGCGGGCGGGAACGGCTACATGCGCGAGTTCCCTTACGAGCGCGTGCTGCGCGACTCCCGCATCAACCGGATCTTCGAGGGCACGAACGAGATCCTGCGCCTCTTCATCGCCCTCACCGCCATGAACGACGTGGCGGTCCAGCTGAAGGACGTCCAGCAGAGCCTGCGGGCCGTCCTGGCCGATCCCATCAAGGGCTTCGGCGTGCTCTCCGACTATGCGCTCCGGGTGGCGGCCATCCGCGCCCCCCAGCAGCTCGGCGAGCGGTTCGGCGAGAAGCTCACCTGGAAGCAGCTCCATCCGGCGCTGCAGCAGACGGCCGAGCACTTCGAGGAGGCGACCCGCGAGCTGGCCTGGGTTTCGGACCGGGTGCTGCGCCGGCACGGCCGCCACATCATCGACAAGCAGTTCGCCCTGAAGCGCATCGCCGACATCCTCATCGACCTGTTCGTGCTGGCCGCGGTCATGTCACGGGTCGACGGGAGCCTGAAGAAGAAGGGCGAGGAGCAGGCCGCTCGCGAGCTCGAGATCCTGCGCGTCTTCGCCCGCCGCGCGCGCGGCCGCATCCGCGGCAACCTGCGCCGGGTGGACGTGAACGACGACGAGCTCGTGAAGA
>DASPZP010000344.1:0-17840 GCA_035636195.1 Anaeromyxobacteraceae bacterium | reverse complement strand
GAGAAGCAGAAGAAGATCGCCCAGCTCCAGGACTTCGTGGCGCGCTTCCACGCCGGCACCCGCGCCTCGCAGGTGCAGAGCCGCATCCGCGCCATGGACAAGCTGAAGCTCGAGGACCTGAAGCGCTCCAACATCGCCGCGCCCTTCATCAAGTTCGAGGTGGCGAAGCCGTCGGGGCGGCAGACCCTGACGGTCGAGGACCTCCAGAAGAGCTATGGACGGCGCGAGATCGTGAGGCCCTTCAACGCGCTCGTCACGAAGGGCGAGAAGGTCGCCATCATCGGCAAGAACGGGGTCGGCAAGTCGACCCTGGTGCAGCTCCTGGTCGGCGCGCTCCCGCCGGACCGCGGCGAGGTGAAGTGGGGGCACCAGGCGACCGTCGGCTACCTCCCGCAGGACCACGCAGGGCTCATCCGGCCCGGCACGACCGCGTTCGGCTGGCTGCGCGAGCTCGAGGACAAGCTCTCGAACGAGGAGATCTCCGGGCTGCTGGGCCGGATGCTCTTCTCGGGTGAGGAGCGGATGAAGCCCACCGCGACCCTCTCCGGCGGCGAGACGGTGCGCCTGCTCATGTCGAACCTCATGCGCACGAGGGACAACGTGCTCGTGCTCGACGAGCCGACGAACCACCTCGACCTCCAGGCCATCGCGTCGCTGGCGGACGGGCTCGGGAGGTACGAGGGCACGGCCTTCATCGTCACCCACGACCAGCAGCTCATCGGCGAGGTGGCGACGCGCATCTGGGCCCTGCGCGACGAGGAGCCCATCCTGGACTTCAACGGCACGTTCGACGAGTTCCTGGAGAAGCACCCGGATCTGGCCGCCCATCACCGATGACGCTCCCCCTTCGACTCCGGCCCCGCTGCGCGGAGCCTACGCTCAGGGTGAGCGGCCTGGAGCTACCCCTTCAGCGTTCCGTTCATCCTGAGCGTAGCGAAGCGAAGTCGAAGGGCGAACGGCCATGACCATGCGCCGCCAAGTCAAAGCGCCCGAGGTGAAGCGCGAGCTCGTGCCGGGGCAATCGACTGCCCTGCTCAAGGAGCTGCACCTCCTCACGCGCGCGGGAGACCTCAACGCGGACAGCCTGCGCAAGCTGAAGCAGGTCAACCACCTGGTCCGGCTGCTCGCGCCGGCGGTGGAGGACGTCCTCGCGCGCTTCGGCGATCCGGTGGTCGTGGATTGCGGGGCGGGGAAGGGCTACCTCGGCTTCATCCTGCACGAGCTGTTCGTCGGGCCGGCCGGGAAGGGGAGCATCGTCTCGGTGGAGACGCGCGCCGAGCTGACGGCGGCGGCGGAGGCGCGCGCGGCCCGGCTCGGCTTCGGTCGGATGCGCTTCGTGACCGCCGCGGTGGAGGAGGCGGCCGTGCCCGAGCGCGTCCACCTCGTCACCGCCCTGCACGCCTGCGACACGGCCACCGACGATGCGCTGCTCCTCGCGATCCGGCGCGGCGCCGACCACGTGGCGGTGGTGCCGTGCTGCCAGGCGGAGGTGGCGCGGCAGCTGGAGCGCGCCGAGGCACCGTCTCCCCTGCTGGCGCCGCTCTTCGAGCACCCCTGGCATCGGCGCGAGTTCGGCTCTCACCTCACGAACGTCGTGCGGGCGCTCGCGCTCGAGGCGCACGGCTACCAGGTGACCGTGACCGAGCTCGCCGGCTGGGAGCACTCGCTCAAGAACGAGCTCATCCTGGGGAAGAAGGTCCGCGCCAGGAGCCCACAGGCGGCCGCGCGTCTGGCCGAGCTCGTCGCCGCGGCGGGCGTGCGCCCCAAGCTCGTCCGCGACCTCGCGAAGGCTCCCGCCTGAACCCCTCCCTGCCCGCCCCCAGGTCCGTGAGCCCGCCCGCGCCCCTCGCCGGCGGTGGACGACCCCCCGCCCTGCGGCTCCGTCCGCTCCTCCTCCCGATCCTGCTGGCACTCCTCTTCCGCGCGCTCTGCTACGCCGCCATGACCGCCGCCGCCGTGTGGGCCGAGCGCCGCCCCGCGCCGGGCGCGCTGCCCGACCTCGTGCTCGGCGCCCTGCCCTACCTGGACTGGGTCGCGCACGCGAACTACCTCCTCTGGCTGGCCGCCTACCTGCCGCTGGCGGCGGCCTTCCTCTTCGCGGACCCCGCGCGGTGGGTGCGCTACATGGTGACGGGCGGGCTCGTCTCGCTCGCGCGCGGCGCGACGATCGCGATGACGGGGCTCGGCCCGCCCGACCCCGCCCACGCCGGCGCCGGGCTGGCTGGCCGGAGCGCGAGAGAGGCGTTCGTCGAGCTCCTCTCGCCCTGGGCCGTGTTCGCGCACGGCTCGGCGCAGGCCTATCTCACGAAGGACCTCTTCTTCTCGGGCCACACCGCGACGACGTTCCTGCTCCTCCTCTACCTGTGGCCGCACCGGCGGCTGCGGGTCCTCGCGCTCGGGGCGCACGCGCTCGTGGTGGCGAGCGTGCTCCTCTCCCGGCTGCACTACAGCATCGACGTGGCAGGCGCCTGGGCGGTCACGTTCGCCGTCTACGCGCTCCGCGAGTGGATCCCCCGCACGCCCTCCTCCGGCGCCGCACGCGCTTGACGCCCCGTCGCGCCCGGTGTTGATTGACGCCCTTGCCGGTCCCGGTCGTCACGCTGGTCGTCCCCGCCTTTCGCGAGAGCCGCCGCCTGCCGGCGCTGCTCGAGGCGCTCGTCGACGAGTCCACCGCCGCCGAGGCCTCGGCGCTGGAGCTGCTCGTGGTGGACGACGGCAGCGGGGCCGAGGAGTGCGAGCGCGAGCGGACTGCGGTGGAGGCGGCCGCGGCGGCCCTCGCCGCGCGGGGTCGGCACCGGGCCCGCTTCGTGGCCGCGCCGTCGAACCGCGGCAAGGGCGCCGCCATCCGGCTCGGCTGGGAGCAGGCGCACCCGGCGAGCGTCTGGCTCGGTTTCCTCGACGCCGATGGGGCGGTCAGCGCGCGCGAGGCGTGGCGGCTCGTCCGCATGCTGCCGCGGGTGGATGGGGAGCTCGACGTCCTCGCCGGCACGCGCATGCTCATGGCCGGCCGCTCGATCCGGCGCAGCCTCCACCGCCACCTGCAGGGGCGCGTCTTCGCGACGTTCGTCGAGAGGCTCTTTCACCTCGGCTTCTACGACACGCAGTGCGGGGTGAAGCTCGTCCGCGCGGCGCTCCTCCGGCCGCTCCTGCCGCGGCTGCGCGAGGAGCGCTGGCTGCTCGACGTGGAGGTGCTGGCGCTCCTGAAGCGGGAGGGGGCGCGCATGCGCGAGGAGCCCATCGACTGGGCGGACCCAGGGGGCTCGAAGGTGGTCCCGGGGCTCGACGCCCTGCGCATGGCAGCCGGCCTGAGGCGCATCCGGCGCCGGCTCGATCGCGCATGACCGGCGCGGTACGGCGCCGTCTCCCGGAGCTCGCCGCCGTGCTCGTCGGGCTCTGCTGGTACGCCTGGGCGGGCGGCTGGCGCACCCTCGCTCCGACCTCCTTCGACTGGCTGGGGGGCGGCGATCTCACCCAGCACGTCATGGGCTGGCTCTTCTTCCGGCGCTCGGAGTGGGGATTGCCGCTCGGCCGCATCGACGGCTTCGTCTGGCCGTCCGGCACCACCGTCGGCTTCACGGATGCCAACCCGCTCCTCGCGATCCCGGCCAAGCTGCTCTCGCCCATCCTCCCGCGCGACTTCCAGTACGCCGGACCCTGGCTCGGGGCCTGCTTCGCGCTGCAGGGCTTCTGCGGCGCGCGCCTGACCGCCCTCGGCTCGTCCCACCCCCTCGATCGCTTCCTGGGCGGCGTCCTCTTCGTGCTCGCCCCTCCGCTCCTCCTCCGCGTCGGGCACGACACCCTGTGCGGGCACTTCGCGCTCGTGGGGCTCCTCGCGCTCCACCTCGCCCCGATGCCCGGCCCGGACGCGGCGCGCCGCGCCGTGCGCGCCGCCGGGGCGACCACGCTCCTCCTCGCCTTCGTCCACCCTTACCTCGCCGCGATGGCGGTCGTGCTGACGCTGGCGCTCCTCGCCCGGGCGGTCGCGGCCGGCGCGCTCCCCCGGGCTTCGGCGCTGCGCGCAGCGGGACTCCTGCTCGCGGCGACCGTCCTCGCCTTCGCCGCCCTCGGCTACTTCACCAGCGCGCCCTCGCACGGCACCGGGTTCGGGCTCTTCTCGGCCGATCTGCTCGCGTTCGTCGCGCCGTTCGGCCTCTCATCGTTCCTGCCGCAGCCGCCGCTGAAGCTCGGCCAGTACGAGGGAAACGCCTATCTCGGACTGGGCGTGCTCGTGCTGGGAGCGGTGGCAGGGCTCGTGGCGGCGCGGCGCTGGCGGCCGGACCGCGCCGAGCGGCGTTCGCTCACGCCGCTCCTCGTCGCCTGCGCGGTGCTCGCGGCCTTCGCGGCCTCCGACCAGGTGCGGGTCGGTGGCACGCTCGTCCTCGATCTCCGGCGCCTGTATGGTCCGCTGGCTGGGGCGCTGGGGCCCTTCCGCAGCTCGGGCCGCTTCGTGTGGCCGCTCTACTACCTCGTCCTCGCCGCCGCCGTGCTGGGGACGCTCCGGCTCGTCCGGCGGCCCGCCGCCGCCACCGCGCTGCTCGCCGCCGCGGTGGCGCTGCAGCTCGCCGACCTGGCGCGGCCCGCTCGCGACCGCTTCTTCCACGAGCGCTCCTGGCGCCCGCGCGACGCTCGCTGGGCCCTCGCCGCCGGACGCTACCAGCACCTCGCCCTCGTGCCACCCCAAGTGGTCGGCCTGTCCGGTCCCTGCCGTGGGCTCGTCTACGAGGGCGAGCCCTGGGCGCCGCTCGCTTACGAGGCGTACGTCCTCGGGATGACCGTCAACAGCGGCTACGTCGCGCGGGGGGCCGGCGAGCGCATCAGTCCCCCGTGCGCCGAGCTCATGCGCGAGGTCGAGGCCGGCGAGGTGCGGCCCGACACCGTCTACGTGGCGCACGGCTCGGCGCTGCCGCAGCTCGTGCGCGCCGGGGCGCGCTGCGGTCGGCTCGACGGCTTCGACGTGTGCGTCGCGCCGGGGGCGGCGGACCCGTTCGCGGAGGCGCTCGGCAACTGAAGCGCACGACCACCGAAGCCGGCTACCGCCCGCCCTTCACCGCCTGAACGACGCCGGTGGTGATGGCGGGCAGGTAGGTGATGAGGAGCACGCCCACCGCCATGATGACGAGGAAGGGCAGGGCGCGCCGGTACAGGTACGGCAGGGGCTTGTCGAAGCGCGAGGCGGCCAGGAACAGGTTCAGGCCCATGGGCGGGAAGAGGAAGCCGAGCTCCAGGTTGGCGAGGAAGACCACCCCGAGGTGCACCGGCTCGATGCCGTAGGCCACGCCGAGCGGGGCGACGAGCGGCGCCAGCACGATGATGGCGGAGTAGATCTCGAGGACGCTCCCGAGCACGAGCAGCGCCACGTTGAGCGCGAGCAGGAAGAGCGCCGGGCTCTGCACGTGCTTCGTCATCCAATCGACGAGCTGGGTCGGGATCTCGGCGTCGACGAGCCAGTTGGTGAGCCCCAGGGCGACGCCGAGCAGGATCACCACTGCGCCCACCAGCGTGGCGGCGTGGGCGAGCACGCGCGGCAGGTCGCGCAGGGAGAGATCCCGGAAGACGGCCATCTCGACCACGAGGGCGTAGGCGACGCCGAGGGCGGAGGCCTCGACGATGGTGGCGTAACCGCTCGCGAGGGCGACGATGACGAGGGTAGGGAGGCCGAGGTCCCACTTCGCGTCCCAGAGAGCGGCCGCCGCCTCGCGCGGCCGGACCGCCTGGCGCGGCGCTCCGGAGCGGACGCCGACGTAGACGCCATAGGCGGCGACGAGCAGCACCATGAGCAGCCCGGGCACGAGCCCGCCGATGAAGAGATGGTCGATGGGGACCTGCGCCACCACCCCGTAGAGGATGACCGGGAGCGAAGGGGGGAAGAGCAGGCCCAGCGAGCCGGAGGCGGTGACGAGGCCGACCGAGAAGCCCTCCGGGTACTTCTCTTCCAGCAGGGTGGGCAGGATGAGCCCGCCGAGGGCGAGGATGGTGACGCCGGAGGCGCCGGTGAAGGTGGTGAAGATGGCGCAGACGAAGGCGGCCATCACCGCCACACCGCCCGGCATCCAGCCGAAGAACCCCTTGTAGGCGCGCACGAGCCGGCGCGCGGAGCCGCCCTCGGCGAGCACGTAGCCCGCCACGGTGAGGAGCGGGATGGCGGGCAGGGTGGCGCTCGTGACGAGGCCGAAGGTGTTGGTGGGCACCGCCGCGATGGGCGTGCCGTCGCGCCAGAAGAGCGCCATCGCCACGCCCGCCATGATGACGAACACCGGCGTGCCGAGCAGGAACCCCACGCCGAGGACGGCCAGCAGCAACTTCACCAAGAGCGGATGCGGCGCGAGCGAGCCCAGCCCGAGGGCGGCCGCCGCGGCGAGGAGTGCGAGCAGGCGGTCGAGCCAGGGCGGCGCGCCGGCGCCGCGCCTCCAGGCGAAGCGGAGCGCCATGAGCCCCGCCGCCAGGGGCATGATGAGCTCGCTCCACCAGAACGGGATGCCGAAGGGCAGGCTCCGGTCCGAGCTCTGCTCTGCCGCGACGAGCTCCAGCGAGGCGTAGGCGAGGAGCGCGCAGACGGCGGTCGCGATCATGCGGGTGAGCAGTCCCGCCAGACGGCGCGGCCAGCCGGCCGGGATGGCCTCGGCGGTCGAGAGCGCCAGGTGCCGCTCGGCGCCGGTGGCGAGCAGCGCGCCGAGGAACCCCACCCACAGCGTGAGGTGCTGCACCAGGATGGCGGAGCCGGGCAGCCCGCGGCCGAGGAAGCGGCGCGAGAGCGTCTCGCCGGCAGGCAGGGCCACCATGGCGAGGAGCAGCAGGCCGACAGCGGCCCCTTCGAGGCGGGCGAGCGGCGACTCGGCGGGGGAGCCGGCCTCGTGGCCCGTGGCGGGCTTCTCGGGATGGTCCGGGTTCACCGTTGACTTTCGCGGATGGGCGTCTATCACTACCACGAACTTTTCGCCGGGATTGCGTGAAACCAGGCCTGCTCCTCACCCTCGTCACGACCTCGCTCGCCGGCGCCGGCTGCGCCGCCGCTGCGTCCAGGGTGGTGGCCGACGCGCTCTCGGGCGGCCCCTCGCGCGCCTACGCCGAGGACGACGATCCGGAGCTGGTCCGCGCGGCCGTGCCGTTCGGATTGAAGACGATGGAGTCGCTCCTCGAGCAGAACCCGGATCACCAGGGCCTGCTCACCTCGCTCTGCTCGGGGTTCACCCAGTACGGGTACGCGTTCGTCCAGGCGGACGCGGACGAGGCAGAGGCGAGCGGGAAGAGCGCACCGGCACGGGCGCTCCGCTCGCGCGCGAAGAAGCTCTACCTGCGCGGCCGCGACTACGGGCTGCGCGGCCTCGAGCTGCGCCACCAGGGGATCGCCCAGCGGCTGGAGGGCGCGCGCGATCTCGAGCCCGCCGTGAGCCGGTTGAACAAGGAGGACGTGCCGCTCGTCTACTGGACGGCGGCGGGCTGGGCGCTCGCCATCGCCGCCGGGAAGGAGGACATGTCGCTCGTGGCCCAGCTCCCCGCACCCGGTGCGCTCATGCAGCGCGCGCTCGCCCTCGACGAGGGGTTCGAACAGGGCGCGCTGCACGAGTTCTTCATCACCTGGGAGCCGGCGCAGGGCGCGACCGAGGAGGCGTTCCAGCGCGCCAAGGTGCACTTCGAGCGGGCCATCGCGCTCTCGAAGGGGGCGAAGCTCGGCCCCTTCGTCGCATACGCCGAGGCGGTCGCGGTGCCGCGGCAGGACCGGGCCGAGTTCCGCCGGCTGCTCGAGCAGGTGCTCGCCGCCGACGTCGACGCGGACAAACTACACCGCCTCGCCAACGTGCTGGCCCAGCGGCGGGCGCGCATGCTCCTCGCGCGCGCCGACGATCTCTTCTCGTAACCCCGACGACTCTCGTAACCCCGATGGCCCGCAAGGGAGAACTCGATGCGAAAGCTCGCGCTGGCGCTCTGCCTCCTCGCCCTCGCCCCCCTCGCCTCGGCGCAGGAGGTGACGATCAAGCTCGGTACCCTCGCCCCGAGCGGCTCGACCTGGCACAACCTGCTCAAGGAGATGGGCGAGAAGTGGGCCGAGGCGTCCGGCGGCAAGGTGAAGCTCCGCATCTACGCCGGGGGCACCCAGGGTAGCGAGGGCGACATGGTCCGCAAGATGGCGGTCGGCCAGCTCCACGCCGCCTCCATCACCAGCGTCGGCATGCACGACATCGCCAAGGAGCCGCAGGCCCTCTCCGTGCCGGGCATGATCGAGAGCGAGGCGGAGTTCAACGCCGTCTTCCCGCAGGTGCAGCCGCAGCTCGAGCAGTTCCTCGCGCAGAAGGGCTACATCGCCCTGCAGTGGTCGCAGGTCGGGTTCATCCGGGTCTTCTGCACCAAGGCCTACCGGACGCCGGCCGAGATGAGCGAGGCCAAGATGTTCGCCTGGGACGGCGATCCCGGCAGCGTCGAGGCGTGGAAGGCGGCCGGCTTCCGGCCGGTGGTGCTCTCCTCGACCGACGTCGTGCCGTCGCTCCAGACCGGCATGGTCAACTGCGTCGCGAACGTGCCCCTCTACTTCCTCACCGCCCGCCTCTTCGAGAAGGCGAGCCACATGGTGGACGTGCCGTGGGGCTACCTCGTCGGCGCCACCCTGGTGAAGAAGGACGCCTGGGACAAGGTCCCGGCCGACGTGCGCCCGAAGCTCCTCGCCATCGCCCGCGAGATGGGCGCCCGCGTCGACGCCGACGTGAAGAAGCTCAACGGCGTCGCCGTGGTCGCGATGAAGAAGCAGGGCCTCGAGGTGGTGCAGGTCGATCCCAATCCCTGGCTCGCCGCCGCCGAGAAGGCCTGGCCGGTCGTGCGCGGCAAGGTCGTGCCGGCCGCGTTCTTCGATGCGGTGCTGAAGGCGCGCAACGCGTACCGGGCGAAGCATTGACGCGGTGGCGAGAGAGCACCGGGCGGGTTACGCCGTCGAGTCGTCGTTGACTTCATGAGATCGCGGCGTCACAACGCGTCTTCGACGTGAAGAAGCGTGAGGGAGCATGGCCACGGAGAACGATGGCAGCACGGGCGGTTCGGCGGTCTACGGGCGCGCGCCGCCGCCCAAGGTGGCGCTTCCCCAGCGTGGGATCGTGCTCGGCCTGGCGTGGAGCGGGATCGAGGGAGCGGGCAACCAGATCGTCGCCGCCAAGGTCGAGTGCTCGAAGGGGAAGCCCAAGCTGACGCAGGTGTGGCGTCCATTCCAGGACGCGCCCGGCCGCCGGGACGTGCGCGAGCAGTTCCCCACCTGGCTCGAGGAGGAGACGCGCTGGGCGGAGGGGAAGCTGGTGGTGGGCATCGACTTTCCGTTCAGCCTGGCCGAGACGCACCTGCGCCAGCTCGGACTCCTGCGCCAGGCGCTGCGCGGTCCGGCCAGCCTCGGGCGCGGCCTCGAGGAGCGGTTCTTCCCGCAGGGCGCCGACTTCTCCGAGGCGTCCGAGGCGTTCAAGGGACAGCTCGGCAAGGATCGCCTGCGCTTCGCCGACTGCTACCGGGCCGCCGTCTTTCCGCCCTCGCACCTGCGGCTCTACCGGCAGACGTTCTTCGGGCTGCTCACGGTCGCGCGCCTCTCCGACGTGGCCTTCGTCCCTTGGGAGCCGCCCAAGGCGAACCGGCCCGTGCTGGCGGAGGTGCGCCCCGAGCACGTGGCGCGCGAGCTGTGCGGCGCCTGCGCCTACCGCGACGACGCACGCGATGGCGTGAACCGCTCCGGCGTGCGGGCGGCGGTGCTGCGCACGATGCGCACCGCGGCCGGGCTCGAGTTCGAGATGGAGCTCGCCGCCAAGGTGGTGGAGGACGAGAAGGGGCTCGTGCTCGACGCGGTGCTCTCGGCGGTGGGCGCGGCGGCGGCCCAGGAGGAGAACTTCCAGGGCGTCCCGTCGAACGTGCCGCGCAGTGAAGGCTGGATCTACTCGGTGCGGGAGGAGCCCTGGCGCAACGTTTGAAGCGTTCGACACGCTCCGCGGTGGTGAGCGAGCTCGAGGCGATCCACGCGGACATCCGCGCCCTGTGTCTGCCCGGCTTCTGCGGACCGCCGGTGCACGGCCCGCCCATCACGAGCCGCATCTTCCTCGTCGGCCAGGCACCTGGACCGCACGAGGGGCGCCTCGGGCGGCCCTTCGCCTGGACGGCCGGCAAGACGCTCTTCTCCTGGTTCGAGCGGGCCTTCGGCGCGAGCGAGGAGGAGGCGCGGGCTCGCATCTACATCGCGGCCATCGTGCGCTGCTTCCCCGGCAAGACCCGGTCGGGCGGCGATCGGGTGCCGTCGCCGGAGGAGATCCGCGCCTCGCGGCCCTTCATCGAGCGCGAGCTGGCGGCGCTCCGGCCGGGGCTCGTCATCCCGGTCGGGCGGCTCGCCATCGCCGAGGTGCTCGGCCAGGAGCAGCCCATGGCGGCGGTGGTGGGACGCAAGTTGCGTGCGCACTTCCACGGGCAGGAGGTGGACGTGATCTGCCTGCCTCACCCGAGCGGCGCCTCGACCTGGTTCAAGCTCGAACCCGGCAAGACGCTGCTCGAGCGCGCGCTGCGGGTGCTGGCGCGCCACCCCGAGATCCGGAGCGCCTTTCCCCGGCGCCGGGCGGCGGGCGGGTGAGACGCGGAGGTGGCGGCCTGGCGCTGGCCGTCGGGCTGGCCGCGGCCTGCGCCCACCCCGGACCGCGTCCGGGCGCCGCCGGCACCGAGGAGCGCGCAGGACCCCCTCCTCCGGCGGAGCCGGAGCGGCGCGTCGAGGTCGGGCTGGCGAGCTACTACGCGCGCTCCCTGCAGGGCCGGCGCACCGCCAGCGGCACCCGGTACGACGGGCGCGCCATGACCTGTGCCCACCGCACGCATCCCTTCGGAACCGTGCTGCGCGTCACCAACGTGGAGAGCGGGAAGAGCATCACCGTGAAGGTGACCGACCGCGGGCCGTTCGCGTCGGGGCGGGTGGTCGATCTCTCCTGGGCGGCCGCGCGCGCGCTCGGCATCCTCGAGCAGGGCCTGGCGCGGGTGAAGGTGGAGCCCGTGGAGAGATGAGGCGGCGGGTCGCGCCGGTCGCCGGGTTCACCGCGCGCGCTGGGCGTGCTCGCGGATGCCGCGGATGGCTGCGGCATAGTCCTGGGCGCCGAAGACGGCCGTGCCCGCCACGAAGACGTTCGCGCCCGCCGCCGCCACCTCGCCGACCGTCTCGGCCTTGATCCCGCCGTCCACCTCGATCTCGAGCGCCTGCCCCCGCGCGTCGGCCATCGCGCGGAGCCGACGCACCTTCTCCGTGGCAGCGGCGATGTAGCGCTGGCCACCGAAGCCCGGGTTCACGCTCATGATGAGCACCAGCTCGCAGTCGCCCAGCACCCACTCGACGGCGGAGAGCGGGGTGGAGGGGTTGAGCGCGACCGCCGGGCGCGCGCCGGCGGCGCGGATGGCTTGCAGCGTGCGGTGGAGGTGCGGAGAGACCTCGGCGTGGACCGAGACGAGGTCAGCGCCCGCCTTGGCGAACGCCTCCACGTACCGCTCCGGCTCGACGATCATGAGGTGCGCGTCGATGGGGAGCTTCGTCACCTTGCGCACCGCCTCGACCACCAGCGGGCCGATGGTGATGTTCGGAACGAACCGGCCGTCCATCACGTCGACGTGGATCCAGTCCGCCCCCGCCGCCTCGGCCGCCTTCACCTCCTCGGCCAGGCGTCCGAAGTCGGCGGAGAGGATGGAGGGCGCGATGCGGATGGGCGGTGGCATGGAGCCCATCCTAACCGCAGCCGGTGACGGCGGGCGCCGCGTTCGACGGCGCCCGCGCGAGGGCCTTCTTCACTCCGCCACCACCACGAGATGCATGTTGCCGTGGCCGGAGCCGCAGAAGTGATCGCAGATGACCGTGAAGCGGCCGGCACGGGCCGGCGTGAAGGTGACCTCGGTGGTCCGGCCGGGGGCGATCTCGGTGTCGATCCCGAGCTCCTTCTGATAGAAGCCGTGCGTCACGTCGGCGCTGGTGACGCGCAGCGTGACCGGCTGGCCCACCTTCACGGTGAGCTCGGCGGGCGTGAACTGGAAGCGCTTGGCCTCCACGCCGATGACCCGGGCCGGCTCGGCCCAGGCGAGGGTGCCGACCAGGGCGGCCAGCACCAGCACGACACTCCGTCCGATCGTGGCTCGTCGCATGGTTTCCTCTCTCACAGGGTGGAAGGCCGGAGCAGCTGGTTGAAGCCCTCGGTCCCCGAGTGTTCGCGCATGGTCAGCTCCACGTCGTCCAGGCCGAGCGTCAGCGCGGCGGGGGGAGCGCCGCTTTTGGCGTGGACGACGCGCGGCCCGAGGTTCTTGAACGGGTGCTCGGGATCGAAGGGCAGCGGCTTCTTGTCCTGGGTGCGGTCGGGATCGGGGAAGGCGAAGATCAGCGAGCGCGCCGCCACGTGGTGGCAGCCGGGCGTGTCGTGCACGTGCTCCCGGTGGATGTGGCCGTAGAGCACCGTCACGTTCTCGAACGCGGAGAGGATCTTCATCACCTCGTCGCCGTCGCGGGTGAACCACTCCCACTCCGGCTTCAGGTCGAACAGCGGCCGGTGCGTGAAGACCACGATGGGCGTGGTCGGCGTGAACCGGGAGAGGTCGGCGCGCAGCCAGGCGAGCCGCTCCGGGCCCACCTCGGGCTTCGGGCGCGAGACGTTGTCGAGGGCGACGAAGTGGACCCCCCGGTGGTCGAAGGCGTAGTACGTCTCGCCGAAGACCTCGCGGTAGAGCGCTCCGCCGTCGATGGCCGCGTCGTGCTCGCCCGGCACGCTGCGCCGGGCCTTCAGGCGCAGCCTGCCGGCGATCTCCTGGAAGCGCAGCATGCGGCGACGGCGCTCTGCCTGCTCCTCGGAGTCGTGGGTGAGGTCGCCCGTGAAGAAGATGAGCTCCGGCTGCTGCGGCAACGCGTTCACGACCTCCACCGCGCGCTCGAAGGCGCGGGTGCCGGTCGGGTTGGGCGGGCCGGCGAAGCCGACGTGCGTGTCGCTCAGCTGCACGAACGAGAAGGGCGTCACCGCCTCCCCGTTCTTCCGCGCCAGCCGCCGCGCCGTCTCCGCCGCCGACGCGCGCGAAGCCCAGCCCGGCGCGACCTGGTACAGCGCGCCGACCCCGAGCGAGGTGCCGGCGATCCTGAGGAACTGCCTGCGGTCGATGGGTGCTTTCATGGCATCGTGCCTCTCCTTGGGGTAGAGGGCGGCGCCGTCCCCGCGCCGCAATTCACCCGGCGCAACGCCCGAGCCCGCCGAAGGTTCCGCGCCGGACGGGTCGCGCTGCGGATTCCCGCGGCGCGAGGGGCGACCAGCCCGCCGGGCCCGTGTCCTCGGAGCAGGGGAACCCCGATGCCCGCGCGCGTACGCTGTGCGATGCCCCGCGCGGCATTACACCCGGCGACGAGGAAGCGGATGGTGCGACGGGGAAGCCTCGTGGCGATCGTCGTGGCGGCGCTCGCCGCTGCGCTGGTCGTGGTGGCAGGCGGGGCCTTGCTCCGGCGTGCCCCGAGCCGTGGCGTCCGCGCCCTCGCTGTGGAGGCGATCGACGACCACCTGCGGGTCCTCGCCACGACCCATCCGCTGGCGGTGGAGACCGACGACCCACACGCGCTGAAGCCCTGGCTGAGCGGGCAGCTCGACTTCTCGCCCACCGTGCCGACCGCGCCGGGGAGCGGGCTCACCCTGCGAGGCGCGGCGGTCGGCTACGTCTTCGACCACAAGGCGGCCGTCCTCGTGTACCGGTTGCGGCTGCACCTCGTGACGCTCTTCGCCTTCCGGGCACAGGACCTGCCCTGGCCCGCCGGCGGCCCGCGCGACGGTGCCGCGCCACGCCTGGCAGCGATCACGGAGCGCGGGTTCCACGCAGTCCTGTGGAGGGCGAGCGGCCTGGGGTACGCGCTCGTCTCGGACTCGAACCCCGTCGAGCTCGACGGGTTCGCGCGCGCGCTCGCGGCCGGAACGGACGGCGCGACCGCCGCCCGTGTCGCGCCGTGAGCTCGAGGCTAGCGGGCGCCGTAGTAGGAGGAAAACGCGCGACGGCCGCGGCGCACGTTCTCCTCCGTGGCTGGGAGCGGGTTGTGGTCGCCGGCGCCCCCGACCGTGAGCTGGCGCTTCACCACGGCGGCGAGGGCACGCTCGGTCGTGCCCGGCTGGCGCGCCTTGCAGGCGAAGGCGAGGGCGAGGGAGAGGCCGAGGACTACGGAGCGGCGCGGGTTCGGTCGGCGCAAGGCCATGGCGACACCTGGGTAGCGCGAAGCCCAGGCCGGTCTTCGCGGGGCTGCCCCGCGCAACGCCGGCCCGGCCCGAACGTTCCGGCGGCCGGTCGGGAACCTTTCGCCCGCGCGGGCGTTGCGAAGCACGGAACAGGGCGTCCGCGCGGTAGGCGCGGCGCCGGGCGGGGCGGGAGGCCCGCAGCATGAGCTTCTCGGCCTGGACATGGAAGACGCGGCAGGCCCCGGCGGGTGGACCGCGGGAGGCGCTCCGGTACGCCGACGCGCTCTACAACCTGGCCCGGTACCTGACGCGGCACCACGGCGATGCGGAGGATCTGGTGCAGGAGACATACGCACACGCCGTCGAGGCCTGGGACCGCCTCCTCCCCGGCAGCAACGTGAAGGCGTGGCTGTTCCGGATCCTGCGGAACGCCTACATCAGCCGCTATCGTCGGGAGCGCCGCGAGTCGGTACCCGAGCCCTACGACACGACCGAGGCGAGCCCAGGCGAGCAGCCGGCGGACAGCGAGGCGCTCCTGGGCGACCGCGAGCTGGGCCGGTTGCGGGGGCTGGTGGGGGCGGACATCGAGGCGGCCCTCCGGCAGCTCTCCGACGAAGCGCGGACGGTCATCCTGCTCGATCTGGAAGGTTTCACGGAAAGCGAGGTGGCGAACGTGCTGGGCTGTGCGGTGGGGACCGTCAAGTCTCGCCTCTCCCGGGCGCGCGCCGCGCTGCGCGTCCTGCTGTCCGACTATGCGATGAGGGAGGGACCGTGAGTCACGAACCCCCGAAGCAGGACCCGGCCGAGGCGCTCCTCGACGAGCTGTTGGCCCGCCTTCCGCGGCACGCCGCCCCCGCGGCGCTGCACCGGCGGCTCGACCGCCTGGTCGGCGGCACTGCCGCCGGCGCGGGCCCCAAGCGCAGCTGGCGCCCGGCGCTGGCGCCGGCCCTGGCGGCCGGGGTGGTTTTGGTCACGGGCAGCGTCGTCCTCGAACGCGAGGTCCGCGCCCCCACCCCGCTCGCCGCGGAGGCGGTGCACGACCACCTCCGCGTGCTCGCCCGCCAGCAGCCGCCCGACGTCGCGAGCGGCGGCTCGCACCAGGTGAAGCCGTGGTTCGAGGGCAAGCTCGACTTCGCGCCGGAGGTGCCAGTGCCTACCGGGGACGCGCTGCGCCTGAAGGGCGGCTCGGTCGGTTACGTCTTCGACCGCAAGGCGGCGATCCTCGAGTACGACGTCCACGGGCACGCGGCGACGCTCCTCGTCTTCCCCGCCGGGGGGCTGCGCTGGTCCGGGCCCAGCGGCTCGCAGGCCGGGTTCAACGTGGTGCTGTGGCGGTCGGGCGAGCTCGGGTACGCGCTCGTCTCGGACGTCCCCGCACCCGAGCTGGCGCAGGCCGCCGCAGCGCTGCGCGGAGAGGGTCGCGCCGCGCCGTGAGCTTCAGGGTGCGCGCCGCTTCCGCCCGCGCAGCGCGACGAAGATGGCCGCCCCCGTCACGCCGATCGCCAGCCCCACGGCCCGGCGCGCCGGCGCGCCGCGCGCCCGGGCACCGCGCTGCGCCGCGTCGGCGAGCCAGGCCGCCAGCGCGCGCCGGTCCTCGTCCGTCCCGGAGAAGGGGAGCGTCATGGCGCCGTTGACCTCGGCGAGGCGGCCGATGCTCGAGTACGCATCGGCGGGCGACCCGAAGCGGCGCTCGTCGAGCCGCGGCAGGAGCGGGTTCTGGCCCGGCTTCTCCTCGCCGTCGTGACATGCGTAGCAGAAACGCTGCGCCACCTCCGCCCCACGCTCCAGCGCGTTCGCCTGGGCCGCGGCGCAAGCCGGGGCGAGGACCAGGGTGGCCGGCAGGGCCAGGCCGAGGAGGAGCGCGGGTCGCACGCCGCTTCCTACCGCGCCGCCGCCCCGCAGCCAAGGCGCGCCGGCTGCGCGCCGTCGCTGTGCTGGCCGCTGGCCTGCGGTATAACGCCGGGCCATGCCGACCACCGTCGCCCGCTACAGCCAGCTCTTCATCCCCACGCTCAAGGAGGCGCCGGCCGACGCGCAGGTCGCCTCGCACAAGCTGCTCGTCCGGGCAGGCTTCATCCGACAGCTCGGGGCCGGCATCTACGACTACCTGCCGCTCGCCAAGCGGACGCTCACCAAGATCGAGGCCATCGTCCGCGAGGAGATGGACGCGATCGGCGGGCAGGAGTTCTTCCTGCCGGCGCTCCACCCGGCCGAGATCTGGAAGGAGTCGGGCCGCTGGGAGGTGATGGGCGACAACATGTTCCGGCTGCGCGACCGGAAGAACGCCGAGTACTGCCTCGGCATGACGCACGAGGAGATCTTCACCGCCATCGCGCGCGACGAGCTGCGCAGCTACCGACAGCTGCCGCAGGTCTGGTACCAGATCCAGACCAAGTTCCGCGACGAGCCGCGCCCGAAATCGGGCCTGCTGCGCGTGCGCCAGTTCACCATGAAGGACGCCTACTCCTTCGACGTGGACGCGGCGGGGCTCGACCGGAGCTACGACGACCAGCGCCGCGCGTACGAGAAGATCTTCACCCGCTGCGGGCTCGACTTCGTCGCGGTGCAGGCGCACTCCGGGGCGATGGGCGGCACCGGCTCGCAGGAGTTCATGGTCAAGACCGACGCCGGCGAGGACCTCGTCGCCGCCTGCCCGAAGTGCCGCTACGCCGCCAACACCGAGACCGCCACCTCCCGCGTCGCGCCCGAGGTGGATGGGGCCGCGCCGGCCGCGCCTGAGAGGTTCGCCACCCCGGGTGTCGTCACCATCGACGCGCTGGCGGCGCCGCCATACGCGGTGCCTGCCCGGCGGCAGCTGAAGACGCTCGTCTATGTGGCCGACGAGAAGCTCGTGGTGGCCGTCGTGCGCGGCGACCAGGAGCTCAACGAGGCGAAGCTGCAGACCGCGAGCGGCGCGGGCGTGCTGCGGCCGGCGCACCCGGAGGAGATCCCGGCGCTCATGGGGGCCCACGCCGGCTCGCTCGGCGCGGTGAGGTTCACGAGGGCGCCGGTCTACGTCGATCCGTCGCTCGCCGAGCGCAAGGACATGGTCACCGGCGCCAACGAGGACGGCTTCCACCTGCGCGGGGTGGACGTGAAGCGCGACCTGCTCGGGCACGGCAAGCTCGCCGAGCTGCGCACGGTGAAGGCGGGCGAGGGCTGCCCGCGCTGCGACGGCGCGCTCGAGCTGTTCAAGGCGCTCGAGGTCGGCCACATCTTCAAGCTCGGCACCAAGTACTCGGTCTCGATGAAGGCGAACGTCCTGAAGGCGGACGGCGCCGAGACGCCCATCGTGATGGGGAGCTACGGCATCGGCGTCGAGCGCATCATGGCGGCGGCCATCGAGCTGCACCAAGACCAGGACGGCATCATCTGGCCGCTCTCCATCGCGCCCTACCGCGCCACCGTGCTCACCATGGGCAAGGAGCCGGAGCTCGCCCGGGCGGCCGAGGAGGTCTGCGCCGCGCTCGCCAAGGCCGGCGTCGACGTCCTGTACGACGACCGCGACGAGCGGGCCGGAGTGAAGTTCAAGGACGCGGACCTGCTCGGCATCCCGCTTCGGATCGCGGTCGGGAAGCGCGGCCTCGCCGAGGGCAAGGTGGAGTGGAAGCGTCGCGGCACGAAGGACGTGGAGCTCGTGCCGCTCGGAGAGATCGGGGCGAAGGCGGCGGC
>DASPZP010000343.1:0-13367 GCA_035636195.1 Anaeromyxobacteraceae bacterium | reverse complement strand
CGGGGTGGCGATGCTCGTTGCCGAGCCAGGCGGGACGCCACGGGTGCAGCCGCGCATCGACCACCAGCACGTCGATGCCCTCCAGGTCGGGCGGACTCCCCGGCGAGGCCTCCATCGCGTCGAGACCGGCGCCGCGAAGCTCGCGGGCAAGCTCCGACGGCCCCTCATCGTCCGCGAGCGCGAGAAGCACGGAACCGACCCGTACGCGCACGGCCCCCTCCCCCCGACGGCCGATCAACCAAGCACCAGCCCGACCGCCTACATCCATCGTGGGCCCTCCAAGGTCCCAAGCCACCCCCCGAGCGAAGGGAGCGACCAAAGGCCGCAGGAGGCCCTCAGCCAACACCCCCTCTCCCCTGACAGGGGAGAGGGCTGGGGTGAGGGGTCAAGGGGGACCACCGCCACCCAGCGCTTGACTACCCGTCCCAAGCGCTTACAAAGGGTGCAAGTTCGCAGATCTTCTGGGGGCGAACTGGTTTCGACGGAGGATCGTGAAGTCGTAGCGCGAGCCGAGGTTGGTCAGCAGGCCTCGTTAAAAGCCGACCAATGTTCATGTGCCAACGAGCCCATGATCAACATGTCCGCCGCCGCAGCCTAGCGATGGTCATGTTGCTGAGACTTCGAGAGCTCAGCCGTCACCCCGGAAGATCTTCCTGGTACCGGGTGTGGCGCAAGACGAGGGATGCCGTCTGAAAGGATCGCCTTGTTCCTTTCAGGTGAAAGACCAAACGAGGCTGCCGTACCCGGCACCTGGGTCAAGGTGACACGCTCGTAGTGCTGTGACGTAGCGTCTTTCGGACCCGGGTTCGATTCCCGGCGCCTCCACTGTCTTTCTCCTGACGTCTCGGTGGGTTGCACGGCGGTGTACCAAGGGCGCCGGGACCGCTACCTTGCGCCGCGGTCGTAACCCAGCGAGAAGACGAAGCTTGGGCTTGGTACGTTTGGTACGAGCCCGGTGCAGCCGTTTACGTCCGTTTGCGTCCGCTTGGAGCCGTGCCCGGCTCATCCCGCTGCGAAGGGGCCGGTGCGGCCGAGCCACCGAGGAGCGGAACGGCCGCCAGCGCACCGCCGACAGGAGGAAGGTGCGCCGTCCGGTTTCGTGTTTCGATTCGATGCCATGGCGTCACTTCCCTCCGTGCCGCACGCGATACCGGACCCACAGGAATCCGCCGCGGCGTCGCTCGGTGGACAGGAGCTCCAAGCGCCTCGTCGCGCCGCGCGGGCCCGCGTCGAACAGGGTCGGGGTGCCGAGGGTCCCATCGGCCACCGGCGCTATGAGCAGCGAGAGCTCGTCGATGGCGTCCGCAGCGAGGAACGAGCCGTTGATCTTGCCGCCGCCCTCGAGGAGCAGCCGGCGGATCCCGAAGTGCCCGCGCAGCTTGCGGAGGACCGCCTGCACATCGACGCGATCGCGCCCGCCGAACAGGTAGGACACCCCGCGCGCCCGGAGGAACGAGAGATACCGATCCGACACGCGCTCGGTGAGCACGGTCACCATGTGGTCCTGGTCGATGGACCCGGACTTCCAGCGCAGCTTTCCCGCCGGATCGACGGCGATGGCGTATGACGGTGCGTCAGCCCGCGCGACGAAGTCGGTCCGCGGCAGGCGCTCGCGGCTCGCCGGCAACGTCGCCTTGCCCGCGTAGGGCTCCATCGAGACGCGCCCGATGATCCAGGCATCACCGCGCAGGGTGGCGGCGGTTTGCTCGTACTCGGCCGTGAGCCCGGTGACCAGCGGCCAGTCGCGCGTGACGATCCGGCCGTCGACCGCGGGCGCCATGTGGCAGATGACGTAGGGGCTCCCGGCAGTGCGACGTCTCGCTGCCGGTCGCCGTGCCGTCACCCGGCGATGCACAGCGCCCCGCTCACTGCGCGCGTTCGGCTGCCTGGTACTCTTCATCGTTCACCTGCTCCATCCAGTGAACCGCATGGGCACCGAGCTGCTCCTGGACTGCCAGATGGGTCATCGCCGCAGTCGCCGCGGCGCCATGCCAGTGCTTGACGCCGGGAGGAATCCACACCACGCCGCCCTCTGCGATCGCCTGCGGCGCCTCTCCCCACTGCTGCACCCAGCCGCGTCCAGCTGTCACGACGAGGATCTGGCCGAGCGGGTGGGCGTGCCACGCGGTTCGCGCACCGGCCTCGAAGGTGACGACGGCGGCCGTCACGCGTGCCGGCGCGTCGGCCTGGAGCACTCGCTGGACGTGCGCCGTACCGGTGAAGTGCTCCGCCGGCGCGGTCTCCTTGGGCTGCTCCCGGGTTCGCCGGACACTGATCGTCGCCCGCGCGATCGAACCCGCTCCTCCGCGTGCGCCCATTGACGGGTGCAGCGGCTCAGCCGGCGTGTTGCGGTTGACCTCGGCCAGGACGGCGCGGGCGTTGGCGCCCCGCTCCTTGCTGACCTCGCCGTCGATGATGCGGATCAGGTGCTCCAGCTGGGCGCCGGTGAGGCCCGTGTTGCGGCCCGCCTTGAAGTGCGACGCCAACTGCGGATTCACGCCTTCGAGCGTGGCGAGCGCCGAGATCGTCGCGATCTCCCGGCTCTGGAGATCCAGGTTGTCGCGGGCCAGGATGTCTCCGAAGAGATGGGCCTTGAGAAAGGTGTCGATGGCGGGCGAGAACTCGCCAGGGCGGCCGGTTGAGGGCGCGCCGGTCAGCTTCGTCAGCACCTCGGCGCCGAGCTCGACGCTGCTCTGGTTGGCAGGCCTGGGGCTCGGTTCGCGGCCGAGCTCATCCGATATCCCGCTCCGCTGCCGTGCCTCGAGCACCTCGCTGAAGGTGGCGAGCCCATTGAGGCTGCGGGGGAACCCAGCGTACGCGTACATCTGAATGAGGACCTCCTTGACCTCGTTGATCGTCCAGCCCGCATCCAGTCCATCGCCCAGCGCCTTCCGGAGCCTCGGCAGGTCGCCCTTGGCGGTGAACGCGGCGATGGGAACGATCCGCTGCTGCTTGGGGTTCAACCCCTCCGTTGCGAGGTCCGCATTCATCGAATTCGCCTTCCCATGCACGCACCCGAGCGCGAGGAGAGCCGCGCCCAGCGCCCACGCCGGAATGCTGGTCAGCGTCGTTCGCATGTGTGCACCTCCCAGCCCTCGCTTCGTCATCAGTCCAGCCGCTTCTCTGCGAGGAACCTCGAGAGCAAGTCCGCGATCTGGAGGTTGTTGAGATCCGAGAACATGAAATGCGTGTTCCCGCGGATCCCGAGGTCCGGGAAATGAACGAGCGTGACGTCGCCCCCGTGCCGGTTGACGGCGTCGCGCCACAGCCGCGCCATCGCGATTCGAACGCGCCAGTTGTCCTGGCCCGGGTTCTTCGACGGCTCCTCCGGGATGTTGTCCCCGAAGTACACGATGATCGGGATCTTCGTGAGCCCCATGAACTGCGACAGCGGCACGCCGACGCCCTCGAGTGGGCCGGTGAGACAGGGCATGGCGGGAGGCACTTCGCCTTCCGGGAACACGAAGCCGCTGCCAGGCTCGTAGGCGACGACCGCGCGCACGTTCGGGTTCTTCATCGCGGTCAGCCATCCCGGGCCGCCGCCTTGAGAGTGGGTGACGAGGACGCCAGGGCCGATCCGGTCGAACAGCGCTGAAACGGCGCGCGAGGTCACCTCCGCGTCGAAGGGACCCGTTCGGCGTCATCGAGCGGAAGAACTGGTTCAGCGCCTCGGGGTCTCGCGAGAGCTGCGCGCCAGGGAAGTAGTCTGGCCAGATGCCGAAGCGGAACATCCCGAACCAGATCTGATCGTCGGGGGTCGCTGTGATCGTGGCGGGAACGGTGCTGCGCCCCGCGTTACCACGCGCGGTTGATCGAGCAGATACACCGGGAATCGGCGACGCAGGAAGAGGGTCTGGAATCCTTCGCGCCCGTCGGGCGTGGTCTCCCACGTCTTCGAGAACTGGCCGGCGCCGTGCAAGAACACCAGGGGGAATCGCCGCGGTTCGACCGGGACCTGGTAGAAGACGTACGCGTGGTCGCCATGGAGCGTCCCACCCTCCGATGACGGATGGTGCGGATCGAATGTGCCAGGGCTGGTCACGATCGTCCCGCCCACGGCGAAGCTCCCCTGCTCCTGGAGCACCAGCGCGGACGGTCCCGGCAGCGCGGAGGCCGGCGCGTCGCTTCGCGCGGCTCTCACGCAAGCGCTCGCCCCGAGGAGCGCCGCGACGAGCCACAGCCGACTCGACGAGGAAAAGGGTCGCGTCCGCATGAGCGTCACTTCCTGAGGGACCTTCCGAAGAACTCCGTCAGCTTGTTCATGGCGGCGTCCACATACCTGGGAACCCAGTACGTCTCGATGTGCGTGGCGCCGTCGATCTTGAAGAGCTCCTTGTCCTTCGTGCCGGTGGCCTTGGCGAACGCATCCTCGGTCATGTACAGGCTGTCGGCCTTGCTGCCGGCGATCATGAGCAAGGGTTTGTCGAGCAGCTCGAGTCGGTCGGTGGCATCGAAGCTCATGAGATCCAGAAGGCTGCTCGTCGTGTACTTGAACGTCGAGCCGGGGTGCGCGTGCGTCTTCCAGTAGTACTCGTAGCCCTGCCGGTACAGGTCGAACGGCAACTTGGCGATCTGCTCATCGGTCAGGTTGGCATCGCCTGAATAGAGGATCTCCCCGCCGGCTGCCTCCTGCGTGCGGGCGCCCGACGCCTGCTGAAGGCGCACCTGGATGGTGGACAGCTGCGAGTCGTTGTAGCCATTGCGACGCACTCGCCCCGAGTTGAACATGCTCAAGGTTGCGATGGCCTTGAAGCGCTTGTCCGTCTGCGCCGCCTTCAATGAGTAGCCGCCGCCACCGCAGATGCCGAACAGGCCCAGACGCTTGCTGTCGACACCCGGATACCGGGCGATGAAGTCCGCCATGCCGTGGATGTCCTCGATGCGGTGGGCGGGCTTGTCCACGTTGCGCGGCTGGCCGCCGCTCGCGCCCTGGTACGCCGCATCGGCGGCGATCGTGATGTAGCCCTGCTCCGCGAGGCGCTGGGCATAGAGGCCCGCGACCTGTTCCTTCACGCCGCCGTTCGGGTGCGCCACGACGACCGCCGGGTAACGCTTCGACGGGTCGTAGTTTGCCGGCGCGTAGACGTTGGCCGAGATATCCAGGCCATCGAGCTTGTACGTGACCGGATGGATGTTGACCTTGCCGGGCTCATTCCTGGTGATCGCACCGTCGTAGACCAAGGTGAACGGGTTCGTCTTGTAGTCCGCCGCCTTCACGTCGCGAGCCATGAGACCTCCCACCGCCGCCCAAAGGGTGGCCTTCAAGATCGCGCTTCTCATCTGGAGCTCCTCACGTTCACCCCGTCAGAACACTGTTTGGCGGGGCCGGTTCGGTTTCGTCCCCGCTCAGCGGTCGATCATCGACTGCATGTGCGCGGGATAGCGAACGCCCTGAACGGTGATCCGGGACGCCGCGTCGTCGATGTCGCGGAGGTCGTCGGGTGAGAGCTCGACGTTCACCGCGGCGAGGTTCTCCTCGAGGCGGTGCAGCTTCGTGGTCCCGGGGATCGGCACGATCCAGGGCTTCTGCGCGAGGACCCAGGCGAGCGCGATCTGCGCTGGCGTGCACTGCTTCCGCGCGGCGACCTCCTTGACGAAGTCGACGAACGCCTGGTTCGCCTTGATGTTCTCGGGCGTGAAGCGCGGGAGCGTCGTGCCACGCAGGTCGCCCGCTTCGAACTTCGTCGTGTCGCCGATCTTCCCGGTAAGGAACCCCTTTCCCAGGGGACTGAAGGGGACGAAGCCGATACCGAGCTCCTCGCACGCCTGCAGCACCGCCTCCTCCGGTTCACGCCACCACAGCGAGTACTCGCTCTGAACGGCCGCGACGGGGTGCACCGCATGCGCGCGCCGGATCGTCCCGACGCCGGCCTCGGAGAGCCCGAAGTGTCTGACCTTCCCCTGGGCGATCAGCTCCTTCACGGTCCCCGCCACGTCCTCGATCGCGACGTTCGGGTCGACGCGGTGCTGGTAGAGCAGGTCGATCGTCTCGACGCCGAGACGCTTCAGCGAGCCTTCCGTCGTCCGGCGGATGGACTCGGGCCGGCTGTCGAGCGCACCGGTCGTCTTCCCGTCGGCGTCGAAGGCGAAGCCGAACTTGGTCGCGATCACCACGTCCTCGCGGAACGGCGCGAGCGCCTCGCCCACGACCTCCTCGTTCGTGAAGGGTCCGTAGATCGCCGGTGCGGGGGATGTCGTGCTCGGAGGAGCTCGTGCACGTGGGCGAGCCGAGGCTCCTCCTCGAGTCGTAACCCTCCCCCGTGTACCAGTGTTCGGGGGAAGGTGTCACGGCGTCACGGGTGACACGGAGCCGTGTCGTGCGGCCTTCACTTCCGCTGCACCGATCCGCGGCGCCGCTGCGCGCGGCGATGGAGCGTGCCTTCCCGGAAGCAGCGATCACCGGGTACGAGCCCCTTGTCGATGCCATGAACAACGCGGACGAGGACCGGCACGTCGCGGCAGCGGCGGTCGCCTAGATCACGCGAGGATTCTCCTTTCGTGGTCGCCCGGCCGCCTGCTGCCCGCACGACTTCTGCGGTCGCGAGGTCGTACCGGCCATGCGATCGCGGACTCGCGAGGGCACCAAGAACTGACGCGATCTTGCCGCCAGGGCCGTTCGTGCATATACACATGGTATGAAAGTCACCTTCCGGGGCGCGGCGCGCGCGATGGAGAGTGAGTGCATCTGCATGCGCGTGCGGCGAACGTCGCGCGCCCTCTCGAGACTCTACGACGAGAACTTGCGGCCCACCGGCCTGCAGGCCTCACAGCTCACCCTGCTCGGCGCCGCCGCCGCATTGGGCGACGCGGGTGCCAACATGGGCAAGATGGCGGACGTCCTGGGGATGGATCGCACGACGCTCACGCGGAACGTGCGACCGCTCGAGAAGGCGGGGCTGCTTCGAGTGGCGCGCGATCCAGCCGACGCGCGCGCCCGGATCGTGCTGCTCACGCGGGCGGGCGAGCAGGCCATCGAGGAGGCGTTCCCCCTCTGGGAGAAGAGCCAGAAGCAGGTCCGGAGCCTGCTCGGCGCCAGTCAGGTCGAGAACCTGCGTGAGCACCTGAAGCGGACCCTCGCCCTCGTTTCAGCGTAGCCTCTCCCCCCGCAAGGGACGCCTGCCGGACTTGACGGCCTGCGATAAGTGTAGGTACACGTATCTCGACGTGGCGACGCGTCGAGGAGCCCGGCCAATCCGGCCGCGAGCGCCGAAATGGAGGCTAACGGTGCGCATGAAGAGAGTCCCGTTCGGTATCGCGGCGGGCGCGGTCGCTGCGCTCGTGTGTCAGCGTGCATGGGCCGAGGAGCTCACCGCTGCGAGCGCGGCGGACCGCGCCGTGCGAGCTTCCTATGAGGCGGCCGCGGCTCGCAGCACGCAGGGCGCGGCTCAGGCTCGCGTGGACGAGGCGTCCTACGCGTTCCTGCCGAAGCTCGGCGTGTCCGCGCGGTACACGCGCCTCAGCGACTTTACGCCGTCGCCGCTCTTTCCGTTCGGCATCGCTGCGACGGACGCTCCCGCTGGAACGGTGTCGCCCCCGACCGCGTCAACCGGGCCGGTGTCGCTCGCGCCCATCCTCGACAACTACGCGCTCGACGCCACGCTCATCCTTCCGCTCACCGACTACGTTCTCAGGCTCGCGAGAGGCTTGGACGCGGCGAAGCACGGGCGAGACGCCGCGAAGTGGGAGACCGTCGTCGCCGACTCTCGCGCGCGCCTCGCGGGACAGATCGCCTTCTACGAATGGATTCGCGCGAACGCCTCGGTGGACGCGGCGAAGAAGGGCGTGGCGGATCAGCGCGCCCATCTCACCGATGTGGCGAGTCAGCTGAGCCAGGGCAACGCTTCCCGCGCGGATGCCTTGCGAGTCGACAGCGCGGTTGCGAGCGCGGAGGCGACGCTGGCCGAAGCAGACGCGCAGCGGGCGACGGCGGAGACCCGGCTTCGGACGCTGCTTCACCTCTCCGAGTCGGTGTCACTGACCACGCACGACGCGGTGAACGCGCCCCTCGACTCCGTCGCGCGCAACGAGGCCGAATGGCTCAGCGAGGCCTACCGCACGCGGGCGGAGCTTCATGAGCTCGACGCCGCGGCATTGGTTGCTCGGGCCCAGGGGAGCGTCGCGCGGGCCACGTATGTGCCGACCGTGGGGGCCTTCGCCAGCGCGGCGTACGCGAACCCCAACCCGCGGTTCTTCCCGCCGGAAGCCGTGTCGCATGCGACATGGGCCGTCGGCGTGGCGGTCACGTGGACCCCAACGGACATCCCCGGTGCGCACGCCAGCGCGTCCGAAGCCGACGCGCGAGGCGATGCCCTCGTCGCACAGCGCAACGCACTCCGAGACGCGCTCGCCGTGGAGGTCGTCCAGTACTTCGAGTCCGTCCGGGCTGCGGACGCGAAGGTCGTTGCGACGGATAAGCAGCTCGAGAGCGCGTTGGAGGCGCACCGCGTCACCCGCTCGCTTTTCGCGAACGCTCGCGCCACGACGAGCAATGTGCTCGACGCGGAGACGGATCTCGCTAGCGCACGTTTCGCGTGGATAAACGCTCGCGTCGACGCACGCGTCGCGCGTGCGCGGCTCGAGCACGCGGCCGGACGCGATCAGCACGCGGCGGCCCCATGAGCGAGCACACCGTCTCCCCTGTCGTCGAGCTCGTCGTCGGAGAGGTACCTATGTCCTCTGGAAGAGCCCACTTCCTTCGTCTTCCCGCGTTCCTCGCTCTCGGCTTGCCCGTGCTTCTGTCAGGGTGCAGCCATCCGAAGAGCAACGATCCGCGAACGGAGCCGCCGTTGGTGCGGATCGCCGTCGTCGCGAGCAAGGGGGCCTCCCCGACGCGCTCGTTCACCGGAACGGTCGCCGCGCGAGTGCAGAGCGACCTGAGCTTTCGCGTCTCCGGCAAGGTCCTGCAGCGCCTCGTCAGCTCCGGACAGCAGGTCCGTCGAGGACAGCCGCTGATGCGACTCGACGACGTCGACCTCAGGCTTGCGCTGAACGCACAGGAGGAGGCCGTCGTCGCGGCAGCCGCGCGCGCAGGGCAGGCCACGGACGATGAGACGCGCGACCGCAACCTCGTCGCCGACGGTGCCGAGCCGGTTGCAACCTACGAGCGTGTGAAGGCGAGCGCGGAGGCCGCGCGCGCCCAGTTGAAAGCCGTCGAGGCTCAAGCCAGGGTCGCGCGCAATGCGACGGCGTACGCGCTGCTCGTGACTGACGCAGACGGCGTGATCGTGGAGACGCTGGCCGAGCCAGGTCAGGTCGTGGCGGCCGGTCAGACCGTTGTGCGGCTTGCGCAACACGGGCCACGCGAGGCGGTCGTCCAACTGCCGGAGACCTTGCGGCCAACTCTCGGGTCGAGCGCACAGGCCGCCCTCTATGGCCGCGCGGGCGTGGTCGTTCCGACGCACCTTCGAGAGCTGTCGAGCGCGGCGGATCCGCTGACGAGGACCTTCCAAGCCAAGTACGTGTTGGAGGGGCCGCTCGCGGATGCACCGCTGGGAGCGACCATCACGGTCGTCGTGCCTGAAGACGGAGCCCCACGCGATCTGCGAGTTCCGATCGGCGCCCTCTTCGACTCCGGCGGCGGCCCGGGTGTGTGGACCATCGTCGATCAGCCCGCGCGGGTGACGTGGCGACCGATCAAGGTACATCGCATCAACGACGACACCGTCAGCGTGAGCGAAGGCCTGAAGGAGGGAGATCGCGTCGTATCGCTGGGAGCGCACGCCTTCCACGAGGGGCAGGAAGTCCGGCTTGCCGCAGAGGCTTCAGGTCACGAGGGCGCCCAGGTCCGGGCGGGTAAGCCATGAGCGGATTCAATCTCTCCGCTCTCGCCGTGCGTGAGCGCTCCGTCACACTCTTCGCGATCCTCCTGATCTCCATCGCGGGGGTCCTCGCGTTCTTCAAGCTCGGACGTGCCGAGGACCCGGCCTTCACCGTGAAGACCATGACCGTGGTCACCGCGTGGCCGGGCGCGACCGCGCAGGAGATGCAGGATCAAGTCGCGGAACGGCTGGAGAAGCGGCTTCAAGAGCTCCGCTGGTACGACCGCTCGGAGACGTTCGCGCGCCCGGGGTTGGCGTTCACGCTCCTGCAGCTCCGCGACGACATGCCACCGTCGGAGGTTCAGGACGAGTTCTACCAGGCGCGGAAGAAGGTGGGCGACGAGGCGCGCCATCTCCCGGCAGGCGTCATCGGTCCCATCATCAATGACGAGTACGCCGACGTGACGTTCGCGCTCTACGCCCTGAAGGCGAAAGGGGAGCCGCAAAGGACTCTCGTCCGTGACGCCGAATCGCTCCGCCAGCGTTTGCTCCACGTACCCGGGGTCAAGAAGGTCAACATCATCGGTGAACAGGCCGAACGGATCTTCGTCGCCTTCTCACACGATCGCCTCGCAACCCTCGGGATCTCTCCGCAGGACATCTTCTCCGCCCTCGCGAGCCAGAATCTCGTGACGCCCGCGGGCTCCATCGACACACGCGGGCCCGAGGTCTTCATCCGCCTCGACGGAGCATTCGACGAGCTCAAGAAGATCCGGGATACCCCGATCGTGGCGCGGGGACGCACCGCCAAGCTGTCGGACGTAGCGAGCGTCGAGCGCGGATACGAGGACCCCGCCACCTTCCTCGTCCGGAACAACGGAGAGCCAACTCTGCTCTTCGGCATCATCATGCGCGAGGGCTGGAACGGGCTCGATCTCGGGGCCGCCCTCGACAAGGAGGTCGGCACCATCAACGCGGGATTCCCCGTGGGGATGAGCCTCACCAAGGTCACCGATCAGGCGGTGAACATTCGCTCGGCCGTCGACGAGTTCATGTTGAAGTTCTTCGTGGCGCTCGGCGTGGTCATGCTCGTCAGCTTCCTGAGCATGGGGTGGCACGTGGGCATCGTCGTCGCCGCGGCCGTCCCCCTGACGCTGGCGAGCGTGTTCATCGTGATGGCCGCGACCGGCAAGAACTTCGACCGGATCACGCTCGGCTCGTTGATTCTCGCGCTCGGCCTGCTCGTCGACGACGCGATCATCGCCATCGAGACGATGATCGTGAAGATGGAGGAGGGGAACAGCCGCATCGCCGCGTCCGCCTACGCGTGGAGTCACACTGCGGCGCCCATGCTGTCCGGAACGCTCGTCACCGCGGTTGGATTCATGCCCAACGGTTTCGCGCGATCGACGGCAGGTGAGTACACGAGCAACATGTTCTGGATCGTCGGCATCGCGCTGATCGCGTCCTGGATCGTGGCCGTCGCCTTCACGCCGTACCTGGGCGTCAAGCTGTTGCCCGACATCAAGAAGATCGAAGGCGGGCAGCACGCCATCTACAACACGCCGACGTACAATCGCTTCCGCCGTCTGCTTGGTCGTGTCATTCATCGAAAGTGGCTCGTGGCGGCTGCTGTCGTCGGTTCCTTCGTCGTTGCCATTCTTGGCATGGGGGCCGTGCGCAAGCAGTTCTTCCCGACCTCCGATCGACCGGAGGTGCTCGTCGAGATCCAGTTGCCCTATGGAAGCTCGATCAAGGAAACCAGTGGCGCGACGAAGAAGGTCGAGGACTGGCTCGCGAAGCAATCAGAGGCGAAGATCGTCACGTCGTACATCGGTCAAGGCGCGCCTCGCTTCTACCTCCCGATGTCGCCCGAACTTCCCGATCCGTCGTTCGCGAAGATCGTCGTCCTGACTGGGAACGAGGCGGAGCGCGATGCGTTGAAGGAGCGGCTCCGCCGCGTAGCCGCCGACGGCCTCGCGCCGGAGGCTCGCGTTCGCGTTACGCAGCTCGTCTTCGGCCCGCCCTCCCCCTTCCCTGTCGCGTATCGCATCGCTGGCCCCGACCCGAACAAGCTGCGCGAGATCGCTGCCGACGCCCGCAAGATCATGCAGGCGAGCCCCATGATGCGAACCGTGAACATCGACTGGGGAGCACGTATCCCGACGCTCCATTTGTCACTGCAGCAGGATCGGCTGCAGGCTCTCGGGCTGACCTCGAGCGCCGTCTCACTGCAGCTCCAGTTTCTCCTCAGGGGTGTTCCAATCGCGGAGGTCCGTGAGGACATCCGGTCGGTCCAGGTGGTAGCTCGTTCGGCCGGCGAAACGCGGCTTGACCCCGCGAGGATCGCTGACTTCACCCTCATCGGGTCGGCAGGTCAGCGCGTGCCTCTTTCTCAAGTGGGGACCGTGGAGCTCCGAATGGAGGACCCGATCATTCGTCGTCGGGATCGAACCCCGACCATCACCGTCCGCGGTGACATCGCCGAAGGCCTGCAACCCCCGGACGTTTCGACCGCGGTTCTCAAGGAGCTGCGTCCGGTCATCGATCGACTTCCCGCGGGGTACCGGATCGAGGAGGCAGGATCGAGCGAAGAATCCGGGAAGGCGACCAAGGCTCTCCTGCCCCTGTTCCCGATCATGATCGCGTTGACGCTGCTCATCATCATCATCCAGGTTCGCTCGATGTCGGCGATGGCCATGGTGTTCGCGACGGCGCCGCTCGGTCTGATAGGGGTGGTTCCGACGCTGCTGATCTTCCATCAGCCGTTCGGCATCAACGCGCTCGTCGGGCTCATCGCGCTCTCGGGCATCCTGATGCGCAACACGCTCATCCTGCTCGGACAGATCCATCACAACCTGAAGGAGGGTCTCGCTCCGTTCGAAGCAGTCGTGGAAGCGACGGTTCAGCGCGCGAGGCCCGTCATCCTGACTGCGCTCGCGGCCATCCTTGCCTTCGTCCCGCTTACGCACTCCGTGTTCTGGGGGACCCTCGCGTACACCTTGATCGGCGGCACCTTCGCCGGAACGGTGCTCACGCTCGTCTTCCTTCCGGCGATGTACGCCATCTGGTTCCGGATCGTGCCGAGGTCGAAGGACGAAGAGGCGTTGGCGACCATCCCCAATCCCGCCGGTCGAGACCACTTCCAGAGCGAAGCGGGCTGAGGACCGGGCCGGCGTTTCCCTCCGGTCGTGAGCACAAGTCCGTGAGGACGAAATGAAGCGGCGCGAGTTCATCGCACTCGGAGCCGCGACGCTAGCGACCGATTGCGCAGGCGTCGCGAGGCGCATCAACCACGAAAGGAGTCTAGCCATGTACGACGTAATCATCATCGGCGGAAGCTATGCCGGCCTTGCGGCCGCGTTGCAGTTGGTCCGCGCCCGTCGAAGAGTGCTCCAGACAAACCTCGAATCAGGGATTATCGTAAAATCCCACATTCCGACGGGAGATATTGCGCACCAAGCCCAGCCCAACCCCCTCCATCCACAACACGGAGCCCATCACCATGGATGACGTCATCATCATCGGCGGCAGCTTTGCCGGTCTCGCCGGCGCCCTGCAGCTCGGCCGTGCCCGCCGCAAGGTCACCGTTCTCGATACCGGCCTGCC
>DASPZP010000342.1:0-4865 GCA_035636195.1 Anaeromyxobacteraceae bacterium | reverse complement strand
CATCCCGAAGGTTCGAATCGCCCGACATCGCGCAGGGCAGCGAACGTCAACCCGACCGGTGTTTCGGGGCAGGTTTCGCGAAGATGCTGGCCGGACGGTTCTCGACGGGCGTTTCGCCTACCCGTGGACCACGCGATTGCTGCTGTTGGCGTCGGTCGCGGTTCTAGCGGTCTTCGTGCTAGCTCTAGCGGTTCTTGGCGCAGCGGTCTTGGCCGCGAACGGGCATCGTGATGCCACCTTCTGGATGGCCGTCGTGGCATTGATGCTGTCAGTCACACTCGCCGCTGCGCTGTCCAGGGTCACTCAACCCTTTGAACGCGAGGATATTGCTTGGATCTCCGAGCGCGTGCAGACGTCAATGGCTCTGCCTAACAACAGGATTCACCCGGCGGCCTTCGGCCGCGGGTGATCCTGAGCGTTACTTTCCGGTGCAGAACACGGGCGACTGACCCTGTCTTTATCAGAAGTGCGTGTGTCAGAACTCGTCCGAATGCACCAATTCCCTTGACGATCGACACGGTGATCCGCGATCGTGAGGGAGCGGCGCGGATTCACAGCGCACGCTACGCGGCTCACGCGGTCAGCCTCAGCGGAGGCGCCATGGTGCGGCGAGCGTACCGGCAGCGCAGCCTCGTCGAAGTCCTCCTGCCCGACGGCGACAAGCTGTGGGACCCGACGCTTCGGCAGATCGACACGCTGCTCGACGACGACGTCCTCATCGATCGTGTGACGGAGGCGCTGGCGCAGCGCCATCCCCAGAGTCAGCGCCGGGGCCGATTGGGTACGCCGGCCACCGTCGTGCTGCGGATGCTCGTCCTCAAGCATCTGTCCGATTGGACTTTCGATGAGTGTGAGCGCGAGGTCCGGGGGAGCTTGGTTTATCGCGCGTTCTGCCGGATTGACGGGGAGCGCGTCCCGGACGCGAAAACCCTGATCCGGCTGGCGCGCCTGCTGGACGAACCCGTGCTCAAGGACGTGCTCGCCCGCCTGGTGGCTCTGGGGCGCGAGCGCCACGTCGTCCGCGGCCGCCGCCTCCGTGTGGACACCACCGTGGTGGAAACCAACATTCATTACCCCACGGACGCCACGCTCCTGGCCGATGGGGTCCGGGTGCTCACGCGCGGCCTGCGCCGGATCGGGGAGCGGGTCCGCGAGCGCACGCGCAGCGTGGCGCGCCGGGTCTTCGAGATCGCCCAGCGCAGTCGCACGGCCAGCCCTCGCACGCCCGCGGCGATCCGCGCGCGGAGCCAGGCGAAGATGAAGCAGCTCTACCAGGATCTCCTGCGCATCACCCGCACGGTCGTGCGCCACGCCGAGCGCGCGCTGACGCGAACGCGCCGCCGCAGCCACGCCGCCCAACTGTCCACGACGGTCGAACTCGTCCGGCGCGTGCTGGCACAAACCCGAGCCCGCGTGCTCCACGGCGATACGCACTACCCGGATAAGGTCGTCAGCCTGTTCGAGCCGCATACCGACATCATCCGCAAGGGGAAGCTGACCAAACCGACGGAGTTCGGACGGTTGGTGAAGATCCAGGAGGCCGAGGCGCAATTCATCACCGATTACGCGGTGTGTGAGCGCCGGCAGGCTGACGGCGGCCTGTGGGGAGCCACCCTGGACCGACATATCGAGCTCTTTGGCCGCCCGCCTCAGCTCGCCGTCGCTGACGGTGGCTTTGCCTCGGCGACGAATGAACGCGTCGCGCACGAGCGCGGAATCCGGCATGTCGTGCTTCCGCGCCAGCCGCGCGCAACCCGCTCGCGAATTGCCCGCCTGGCCCTCCGCTGGCGAACGGGCAGTGAAGGACGGATCAGTTCGCTCAAGCGCCGTCATGGTCTGCGGCGCTGCCGATACCGCGGCGAGAGCGGGATGCAGCGTTGGGTGGGGCTCGGTGTCATCGCGAATAATCTGCTGGTGCTCGGCCGGGCCGGGCCCTGAACCGCGGCGGCTCGCGGAGATCAACTCCATCCACTCGGTGGAGCGCAGAGGAGCCAAAATGAGGATCCGAACCCTGGCCACACATCTCATCGCGCATCCCAGGCCGATCTCTGCGGCCATTTCTGCACCGTGAAGTAGCTGATATGGAAGGACCAGCCGTCAAGCGGTTTGTGACGGCACCCTCGATCTCTTGGTCGATGCTGACGTCCGAGTATCTCTCGGGTCGGCATGGACGATTTCCCGAGGACGCCGGCGCGCGGCTGACGATGGAGCGGCTTCGACGACGAATCAGGCTGATATGCGCGGGTTGCTCCGAAGAGCAGAGCCGCATGACACCGCTTCGTCGGGAGCTGCCTCCGTCTAGGGGCGCGAGTCGTCCCGATCCGGAAACCGGGCGTCGCATAGCTAGCGCGAGGACTCTCCAGTCGTGCTCGCATCGCGCCGTGGCCGACGCCGCTCGGGAATCTCGGAACCACTACCCTCGACCTCTTCTCGCTTCGGTCACGATGGTTACGCGGCTTGGCGCCGGCTCTCGTGTCGAGTCATGGCGGCCCAGATGAACCCCACCAGTTCGCGTGCGACCGCCGCCACGGCGACCGGCGTTCGCTTGCCGTGGCCGAGGAGATGCCGGTAGCGGCGATGCAAGCGCTGTTGCGCCCGCCACGCGTGGCTGACGATCTCGTCGGGTTGGCCCTGGCTGCGGTTCGCCAGCGCGCGGCCGATGGTGGGTCGGTGCCGATAGTGCCAGGCGGCCTCGACCAGGACCCGCCGGGCGTGACTGTTGCCGGCTTTGGTCAGCGCTCCGCGGCGCTGCGTCTCGCCCGAGGAGTACTCGCTTGGCACGAGCCCGAGGTAGGCCATGAGTTCGCGCGGCCGGCGGAAGCGCTGGAAGTCCACGACCTCGGCCAGCAGGATGATCGCCGACAGCGTGTCGATCCCGCGGAAGCAGCGGAGCCAGCCCACGGGCTCGCGATAAGGCGCGGTGGCGGCAAGGGCCTCGAGTTCTTTGTCGAGTTCCGCCTGCCGCGCCAGCGCTTGCTCCAGCGCGAACACGGTGGCCTCGACCGCGCGCTGGAGCGGCGGCAGGTCGAACCGCTGCTCACGGATCCATCGCCAGTGGGCGTGGCTCCAGTTCTTGCCGGTGAGGTAGGCGTGCCCGTGGCGGGCCAGGAGCTTGAGCACGCGATGCCGCCAGCGGAGAACATCGCGGCGGATGTCGTCGCGGCAGCGGACGAGATCGCGCACGGCCTCCTCGCTCTCGTCGAGGACGTGGATGGCGGTGAGCTCGCCAGCGCGGAACAGTCGCACGAGCTTCGCGGCGTCCCGGCGGTCGGTCTTGATCCGCTGCCCGGGGCGTCGTGGGGTCAGCGCTGGCGCAATGACCGCGCAGGCGACGCCGAGCCCGGTGATCTGACGGTGGAGATCGTAGCCGGACACTCCAGCTTCGTAGCACGCCGCCACCGGCCCTTCGCGCTTGAGCCGCTCGAACAGGCGGCGGATCTGGCGTGCGTCGTTCGCGATCTCGCGAAGCTCGGGTTGCGTGTCGCTGGGACGCAAGATCCCTGCGACGATCTTCCGCTTGCTGTCATCGAGCGCCACGTAGGTAGTATCCTTGTCCACGACCGGCCTCCTTTTGCATGTGGCTCTGTTCCTGCCCGGAACAACCCACGACTGTGCAATAGGTCAGGCCGGTCCTTCCATATTGTCTAGTAGCCTCGCCGGCGATCCACCACGTGACGGAGTGGACGGCCGGCGATGTAGCGGGCGAGATTCGCGTTGAAGGCCGCCGCCAGCTCCTCGGGGACGTCGGGGCCGGCGATGTGCGGCGTCACGACCACGTTGTCGAACGTCCACAGCGGATGCACGGGTGGCAGCGGCTCGACGGCGAAAACGTCGAGCACGGCGCCGCCGATGCGCCGGGCGCCGAGCGCGTTCACCAGGGCTGCCTCGTCCACCAGCGGGCCGCGGCCGATGTTGACGAGCCACGCGCTCGACTTCATGGCGGCGAGCTCGCGCTCACCGATCAGGCCCCGGGTCTCGGCCGTGAGCGGCGTGACCAGGACGACGAAATCACCCTCGGCGAGGGCGCGATGGAGGTGCGAGGGGCGATAAACGCGGCTGACGCCGGGAGTGCGGCGGCCCGAGCGGCTCACGCCGACGACACGCAGGCCGAGCCGTCGCGCCGCGCCGGCGATCGTGCGGCCGATCTCGCCGAGGCCGACGATAACCATCGTCGTGCCGCTCAACCGATCGGGCATGACGTCGCCGCGCCACTCGCGCGCGCGCTGGGCGTCGCGGTAGAAGGCCATCCGCTGCGTCACGAAGAGGCACCAGCCGAGCGTGTACTCGGCCATCCACGGCCCGAACACCCCCGCCGCGCGCGTGACCGTCACCCGTGATGGCAGCTCGGGGGCGAGCGCCCAGTCGACACCGGCGCCCATGGTCTCGAGCCACGCCAGGCGCGCCGCGTTCTCGTAGAGGAGGGTCGGAAACTTCCACGCCCACACGACGTCGATCTCGCCGATGACCGCTTTCGCCTCGTCAGCGGTGGCGGCGGTGTGGAGCGTCACGCGGCCGCGGGGCGCGCGAACGCGCGCGGCAAAGACGTCGGCATCGGTCGGGCGATAGACGAGGACGCTCGTGTGCCGGCGAGCGGCCACGTCAGCGAGCGCGGGAGAGGAAGAGGTCGTCCGCCGAGAAATCCACGTCCCGGCGATCGAGGCCTTCGCGCACGTACCAGTCGAACGTCTGCGCCAGTCCCGCGGCCAGCGTGTAGGCGGGACGCACGCCGAGCGCGCGCACTTTCGCCGTGGTGTGGACGGCGTGGCAGTCGTAGGCGAGGTTCTGGCCGAACGGAACTGCCGGGCCACCGGGCGCCGCGGTCACCGGCACCAGCTCGACCGGCCGCTTGATCACGTCGGCGATCA
>DASPZP010000341.1:0-2010 GCA_035636195.1 Anaeromyxobacteraceae bacterium | reverse complement strand
ACGTGGCTGCGACCGGTCGCATGGTGGCCGATCCCCGTCCTGTTGCTGGCGATGGGGCTGGTGTGGGCGGTCGAGCCCGAGGGCTCGTATGACTCGCCCCAGCTGATGCTGGCCCTCAACGTCGTCTTCTCGACGTCCGTCTCGGCCCTCATCGCCTTCCTCGTCGCTCGGAGCTTCACCGTCGGGTCGAACGCGGGGCTGGTCATGCTCGGGTGCGGAGCGATCGCGTGGGGGGCCGGAGGAGTGGTGGCCGCCGCGGCCGGGCAGCGCGACGTCAACGTCGTCGTGACGATTCACAACCTTTGCGTCTGGATGGCGGGCTTGTGGCACCTGGGCGCCGCGCTGACGCTTCGGCGGGCGCGCCCGATCCGCGCCGCGCGGCTATGGCTCGCAGCTGCCTACGTCGGCGTGTCGACCGCGGTGGCGTTGGCCGCGGTCGCCGCGGTCGCCGGCTGGATACCGGTCTTCTTCGTCCAGGGCCGAGGAGGAACGCCGCTGCGGCAGATCGTGCTGGGCTCCGCGGTGGGCATGTTCGCGCTCGCGGCCGTGGTGGTGCGCGGCCCGGCCCGCCGCAATCCGGCGCCGTTCCTCCTGTGGTACGGCCTGGCGCTGGCCCTGGTCTCAGCTGGTCTGTTCGGCGTGCTGATCGAGTCCTCCCACGGCAGCGTGCTGAGCTGGGTCGGACGGGGGACTCAGTACCTGAGCGGCGTGTACATGCTCATCGCGGCCGTCGCGTCGCTCCGCGAATCGCGCGCGTGGGGCATCCCGCTCGAGGCCGCGCTCCAGGACAGCGAGAGCAGGTACCGGGCTCTCTTCGAGAGCAGCCTCGACGGGATCCTGGTCACGGCCCCCGGTGGACAGATCATCGCCGCGAATCCAGCAGCCTGCGCGTTGTTCGGCAGGTCGGAGGAGGACTTCCGAAGGAAGGGGCGCGCGGGCCTGGTGGACCCCGACGACACACGCCTGCCCGCGCTCGAGCAGCAGCGCGACGCGGGGGCCGTGCGGGGCGAGCTTCGTTACCTGCGGAGCGACGGCTCCACCTTCGACGCAGAGCTGAGCTCGCTCCAGATCGGCTCGGGAGGACGGACCTTCGACATCGTCCGCGACATCACCGTGCGAAAGCAGGCGGAGGAGGCGCTGCGCGGCATCGAGCGGGAGAGCGCGCTGCGTGCCAGCGAGGCGAAGTTCCGGGTCCTCATCGAGCGGTCGATGGACATGATCATCGTGCTGGACGCGGACCGCTCGGTCCGTTTCTGGAGTCCGAGTGCGACGGCGGCGCTGGGCTGGCGCGAGGCGGAGGTGCTCGGCAAGAGCGCGCTCGAGCTCATCCATCCCGAGGACGAGCAGGAGATGACCCGAGCGTTTCAGGGGCTCCTGGACGGCCCCGGAACCTCGGGTCGCGTCACCACCCGGTTTCGCCACCAGGACGGCTCGTACAGGCTCGTCGAGTCGGTTGCTCGGAACCTCCTGCACGAGCCCGTGGTGCAGGGCGTCGTCGTGAACTCGCGCGACGTGACCGAGCAGCGCGTGCTCGAGGAGCAGTATCGTCAGGCACAGAAGCTGGAGAGCATCGGTCGGCTCGCCGGCGGTGTCGCTCACGACTTCAACAATCTCCTCACCGTCGTGTTGAGCTGCGCCGAGGCCTTGAGGGAGGGACAGAAGGCCGGGGCTCCACCGGACCCAGAGGACATCGAGCAGATCGAGATCGCCGGTCGACGCGCTCGCGATCTGACACGCCAGCTCCTCGCGTTCGCTCGCAAGCAGGTCATCGCTCCCGCCCCGCTGGACCTGAACGCCGTGGTCGCGGGAACGGAGAAGCTCATGCGCCGCGTGCTCGGCGAGGACGTCGCGGTGGAGGTGGTGGCCCAGGCTGGGATCTGGCCCGTCCTGTGCGACTCCGGTCAGATCGAGCAGGTGCTGCTCAATCTCGCGGTGAATGCGCGCGACGCGATGCCGATCGGCGGCAGGCTGACGATCGAAACGCGCAACGTGCAGTCGGTCCCGCTCGAG
>DASPZP010000340.1:0-3369 GCA_035636195.1 Anaeromyxobacteraceae bacterium | reverse complement strand
TCCGCCATCTGCATGCCGACCCGCACCAGGCGGCACGCCCGCGCCGCGGCGGCCTCGATGAGCTCGGCGCCGCGCGCCATCGCTTCTTCGAGCGGCATCGGCTGCGGGATGGTGGAAAGGATCGCGTCGATGCCCTTGGCGAGCACCTCGTCCGCGCCGTCGCCGAGGCCTCCCGCCAGGCACACCACCGGGACGCCGTGCTTCTTCGCGGCCTCCGCCACGCCCACCGGCGCCTTGCCCATGGCGGTCTGGAAGTCGGTCCGGCCCTCGCCGGTGAGCACGAGGTCGGCGCCCTTGACGAGCCCGTCGAACCCGGTCGACTCGAGCACGATCGCGACGCCGGGCCGCAGGCGCGCTGGGGTGAAGAAGAGGAGGCCGGCCCCCAGCCCGCCGGCGGCGCCGGCCCCGGGGAGCTTCGCCACGTCGCGGCCAGTGGAGGCGTGCGCGACCGCCGCGTAGTGCTCGAGCGCGCGATCGAGCTCCTGCACCATCGCCGGCGTCGCGCCCTTCTGCGGGCCGTAGACGGCCGACGCGCCGCGCGGGCCGGTGAGCGGGTTGTCGACGTCGCAGGCGACGAGGAGCTGGGCGAACTCCAGGCGCGGATCGAGCCCCGAAAGATCGAGGCGGGCGAGCCGCGCCAGCGCCGCGCCACCCTCCGGAAGGTCCGCGCCGGCCGCGTCGAGGAACCGGACCCCGAGCGCGCGGGCGAGGCCGGTGCCGCCGTCGTTGGTGGCGCTTCCGCCGATGCCGACGATGAGCCTCGAGAGCCCGGCGTCGAGCGCGGCGCGCACGAGCTCGCCGGTCCCGTAGGTGGTCGTGAGGCGTGGGTCGCGGCGCGCCTTCGGGACGAGCGGTAGCCCGGAGGCGGCGGCCATCTCGATGACCGCGGTGTCGCCGTCGCCGAGGACGCCCCAGCGGGCCTGCACGGGCTCGCCGAGCGGGCCGCGGACGGTCCGCTCCTCGAGCCGCCCGCGGGTGGCGGCGACGAGGGCCTCGACCGTGCCCTCGCCACCGTCCGCGATGGGGACCTTCGCCACCTCGGCCTCGGGGAAGACGGCCCGCGCGCCGCGCTCCATCGCCTCCGCCACCTCGAGCGCGGAGAGGCTGCCCTTGAACGAGTCGGGCGCGATGACGATCCGCATGTGAGACCCCCAGCCGCTCCGGGGCGGCCTACGGCACGAGCTGCGGCGCCGCGAAGGCGCAGAGCCAGACCATCGCCGCCACCACCACCAGGTAGATGGCGGTGTACTTGATGGTGTGCCGCATGATCCGGCCCTCCTGTCCGAGGAGGCCCACCGCGGTGGCGGCGATGACGATGCTCTGCGGCGAGATCATCTTCCCGGCCGGGCTGCCGGCGTTACCGCCGGAGGCCATCAGGATGTCGGAGAGGCCGAGGCCGTGCGCGGTCAGCTTCTGGAGGTTGCCGAAGAGCGCGTTCGACGAGGTGTTCGACCCGGTCAGGAAGACGCCGATGGTCCCGAACACGGGCGACAGCACCGGGTAGACGTGCGCGGAGACGACGCTCACGATGCTGTTGGCCATCGTGTTGACCATCGAGATCTGCTTCACGCCCAGCGTGCCCCACACGGCGAGCTTCGTCTTGGGGTCCACGATGGGGAGCGCCAGGTTCATCACCTCCGAGATGGAGAGGATGGAGGCGACCGCGATGAACGAGGGGATCATCTGCTTGAAGGTCTTCCCGACCTGGTCGCGGTACGTCCGCATCGAGACGCCGAGGAACGGGAAGGCGATGAGCCCGGCGATGAGCATGATGGTGCCGGGCGTCTGCAGCCAGGCGAACTTGTAGAGCTTGCCCGGGTTGTAGAGCTGGAACTGCACGAGCATCCACTCGAAGCCCTTGGCCGAGCCGTTGAAGTAGCTCTTCGTCGCGGAGAGGTTCACCAGGATGACGAGCACCGCCAGGAGCAGGTAGGGCAGCCAGGAGAGGAAGAGCTCCTTCGGGTGGAACTCGCGCGGCCGGGCCGCGGTGGCGCTCTCACCCTCGAAGAGCCAGGGGGCCTGCTTCATGGCCCGCGACAGGTAGAGCGCGGTGGCGGTGAGGCAGACGAGCGAGGAGATGACGTCCGTGAGCTCGGCGCCGACGTAGTTGGAGACGAGGAGCTGGGTCACCGCGAAGCTCGCCCCGGTCACGAACACCGCAGGCAGAGCGCCCTTGAGGCCGCGCCCGCGCGACATCACGTAGACCGTCATGAAGGCGAACAGGAACGACATGGGCGCCATGAGGCGGCCGGACATGGCCGAGAGCTTCAGGAGATCGAGCTGGGTGGTGCCCGCCAGCGTGACGGTGGGGATGGCGAGCGAGCCGAAGGGCACGGGTCCGGTGTTCGCGACGAGGCAGACGAGCGCCGCCATCATGGGGTCGTAGCCGAGCCCGACGAGGATGCTGGCGGGGATGGCCACCGGCGCGCCGAAGCCGCAGATGCCCTCCAGGAACGCGCCGAACCCGAAGCCGATGAGGAGCGCCTGCGCGCGGCGGTCGACGGTCAGGTTCGCCATCGCGCCTTGCATCTTGTCCATCCAGCCGGTCGCCTTGAGCGTGTTGTAGACGACCAGTGCGCCGAACGGGATGTACATGATGGGAAAGAGGCCAAACAGCGCGCCCTGGATGGCTGCGAGCAACGTCACGCCCGGCGGGAGGCCGAAGTAGACGATCGCGATCAGCACCGTCACGAACCAGGCGATCGGGGCGACCTTCACGGCAGGCTTCATGAGCAGCGGCAGACCGATGAGGAGGACGAAGAGCGGCAGGGCGGCGACCAGTGCGGCCATCGATGAAATCCTCTCGTGCGCGCGCGGGAGCGCGGGCTTTTGGTGGCGGCGAGCCTAGCAGAGGACGATCGGCCTTGGTGGCTGTGGGTGAACGTGGGCGCCGCGGCGCATTGCCCCACCGCGCATTGCCCCACGAACGAGGTGCATCCCCCGAACGCCCTGGCGCGTAGGCTCTCTCGGTCGAGGGAGGCTCCGTGGACACGAAGCACCTGCACACGCTCGGACGCGTCCCGGTCGCCCGGTCGATCCGGCTCGATGCGATTCCCTCGGCGGCCGGATCGGCGCCCGAGGTGGTGGAGGTCCGCGGCGCGGACGTCCTGTGCTGCCGCTGCGGCCGCGTGGTGTGCGAGGCTGCGCGCCGTGCGCTCTTCGCGGGGATGGTGCTGAACTGCCCGTGCGGCGAGAAGAACCGCGTCGAGAAGGCTGCCTAGCCCGGAATAGCGAAGGGCGCCGGCCGCTGGCCGACGCCCCCCGGTGCTGCGACCTCGGACGCGCTACTCCTTGCGCTTCGCGTCGATCTCGCCGGCGAGCTCGTCGATGCGCGCGTCGGCTGCCGGGGCGCCCTGCTCCGAGGGCGGC
>DASPZP010000339.1:0-2232 GCA_035636195.1 Anaeromyxobacteraceae bacterium | reverse complement strand
GAGCAGCGCGACCTGGTCCTTCGGGAGCTTCAGCGCACCGCCGATGATGAGCGGCACCGCCACCGCGCCCGCGTACATGACCAGCACGTGCTGGAGGCCGAGGAGCGTGAGCCTGCCGGCCGGGAGCACTTCGTCTACGGGATGAATTTCGGGGTTACCCATGTCTGTTCTCCGATGGTTCCCTGGCCTGCGACGCCAGAGTGCGAAATTTTCACGGCAGCGTCAATAGTTTGTCCGTCCTGTATTATTTTTTGACCGTTGCGTGTGAGGAGGCCTCCCCTCCGGCTCCCGGCATCGCCGGCTCCACCGCGAGCAGGGCGATGAGCGTCGCGCAGTGCGAGAGGTCGAGCGCCTCACCCTCCGTCAATGCCCCCACGGGCTCGACTCCCAGCAGCTCCCATGTTTCGGGCGCGAAGCGGGCGACGAGGTTGTCGGTCCGGTACTCGGCGACGCCGGCGCGGCGCTCCAGGCGGTGCGTCCGGCCGCCGAGCTTGGCGTCGATCGCGAGCCCACCCTCCGTGCGGTGCAGGCGGAACGCGTCGCCCTGCGCCTGTTCGTAGCCTTCCGGGTCGATCCAGAAGCGCGGCTTTCCCCGGTAGGGCGCTCCGGCGGTCGGGCAGAAGGTGGAGCAGTTGCCGCACTCGTTGCAGAAGTCGCCGATGTTGAAGATCTGGACCTGCTGGTCGATCGAGAACGGCCGCGGGTCCCCGTGGACGAGCTCGCCCCCGCGCACGGTGAGCGAGGGCAGCGCGAGCTTCAGGGCAGCGGTCGCGTAGGCGTGGTTGGCCCGGTTCGGGCAGACGGTGACGCACAGGCTGCAGAGGTCGTCGCAGTCGAGGCAGCGGCTCGCCTCCGCCATGGCGGCTGCGGGGCTCAGGGACTGGATCACCTCCGCGAACCCTCCGCGCTCGGGCACGGGAAGCACGGGCACCCGCTGCGCCAGCACCTGGCGCGACTTCTTCTCCAGCAGCTCCGCCGGGCGCGCGTGCTTGTCGAGCCTGGGTTCCGGCTCCGGCTCGACGCCATGGCGCCGGCCGATCTCCCTCGCCACCGCGCCTCCATCGGCGATGGCCTTGACGACGGAGGCGGGGCCGCGCGCGACGTCGCCGCCGGCGAACAGGCCGCGGAGGCTGGTCTCGCAGGTGTCCCGATCCACGACCAGCGTCCCGTCTCGGTTGCGAGCGAGCGAGAGGCCGTCCAGGAAGTCGAGCACCGGCTCCTGTCCGATGGCGGGGATGATCGTGTCGGCGGGCAGCACCACCTCGCTGCCGTCCACCGGCACGGGCCTCGGCCGGCCCGAAGCGTCGGGCGGCCCGAGCTTCATGCGCGTGCAGGCGAGGCCGACCAACTTCCCCTCCTCCACCACCACACGCGCGGGGGCGAGGAGGTCCCGCAGGCCGATGCCCTCCTCGATGCAGTCGCGCACCTCGCCGGCGTCGGCGGGCATCTCCGCGCGCGTGCGACGGTAGACGAGCGAGACCTGGCCGCCGTTCGCCAGGCGCCGGGCGGAGCGGGCCGCGTCCATGGCCGAGTTGCCGCCGCCGACGACGAGGACCCGCCGGCCGAGGTCGACCGGGGTCTGGGCGCGCACCTGGTTCAGGAGCTCCAGCGCGTCGACCACGCCGCGGGCGTCCTCTCCCGGGATGCCGAGCCGCTTGCCCTTCTGCGCTCCGACCGCCAGGAAGACGTAGGGATACTCCTCGCGCAACCCCGCGAGCGAGAAGTCCCGGCCCAGCGCCTGGCCGAGCTTCATCTGCACGCCGAGCTGGCGCAGGCGGTCCAGGTCGTTGCCGATGGCGTGCCCGGTGAGGCGGTAGCCGGGGATGACCCCGCTCACCATGCCGCCCGCTCTCCCCGACGCCTCGAAGATCACCGGCTCGAAGCCCATCCGGGCGAGGAAATAGGCGGCCGAGAGGCCGGCCGGCCCCGCGCCGACGATGGCCACCTTCACGCCCTTGGGCGGACCGGCCCGCTCGCCGCGGGGCTGACCCTGTTCGAAGGCGAAGCGCTTCACCTCGCGGATCGCGAGCGGCGCGTCGTAGAAGTTGCGCACGCAGCGCTCGGTGCACGGATGGTCGCAGACGCTGCCGGTGACCCCCGGCTGCGCGTTGGTGCGGAGGATGACGTCCATGGCCTCGGAGGCCTTCCCTCGCGCGACCAGCCACAGGTAGTCGGGGATGTTCTGGTGCGCGGGGCAGGCCTCCTGGCACGGCGCGGCGATGCAGTCGAAGT
>DASPZP010000338.1:0-4056 GCA_035636195.1 Anaeromyxobacteraceae bacterium | reverse complement strand
GACGATCAGGGTCAGCCGATACAGGGCCCCGTTGGGACCGGGTGCGCCAAAGGTGACCCTCTCGACGGCGCCCTCGATCCGCGCCGGCGCGTCTGGCCCCGCGTCCGCCCCGCGGCGCGCCAGCTCCCGCCGCAGCGCCGCAGCCACCAGCCCGCCGGCATCCGCGTCGGTGGTGCGGTCCTCCAGCGGACGGACGAAGATCTGCTCGGCGCCGTGCGGGAGGCGGCCGGCGGAGCCATGGGCGGAGTAGCCGCAACCGGCGAGGGCGCACGTGAGGAGCAGCCCCACTGCCGAGCGGATCGCAGGAGGCGGGTTCGTCCCGCTTCGCGACACGCTGCGCGCCATCCTCACCCCACCACGAAGTTCATGAGGCGCTTCGGGACGAAGACCACCTTCCGGACCGCCTTCCCGGCCAGGTACCCCTTCACCTTCTCCAGCGCCTCCGCCAGCGCGCGGACTTCGGCCTCGCCCGCTTCGGCGGCTGCCCGGACCTCGCCCCGCAGCTTGCCGTTCACCTGCACCGCGATGGTCACCGTGTCCGCCGCGACGAGCGCCGGGGCGAACGCCGGCCAGGGCTGGTCGGCGAGGAGGAGCTCCGCCGCCGCCGGACCGCGCACCTCGTGCCACAGCTCCTCGGCCGCGTGCGGGGCGAAGGGCGCGAGCAGCGTCGCGAGGGCGATGAGGGCCTCGCGCACGGCCGCCTGCTCCGCCGCGCCGGTGGGCTCGAGGGCATAGAGGTCGTTCACGAGCTCCATCAGCGCGGCGATGCCGGTGTTGAGCTTGAGGTCCGTCTCGAGCCCGTCCGTCACCTTGCGGATGGTCCGGTGGGTCCGGCGCCGCAGCTCGAGCGCGGGGCCGCTTGCCTCCGAGAGCGCCGCCTCGTCCGCCGCGAAGCAGGCCTGCCGCGCGTGGAAGATGCGCCAGACGCGGGAGAGAAAGCGGAAGAGGCCGTCCACCTGCTCGTCGGACCAGTCGATGTCCTTCTCCGGCGGTGCGGCGAAGAGCATGAACATCCGGACCGTGTCGGCGCCGAAGCGCTTCACGATGGGCCCCGGCGCGACCACGTTCCCCCACCGCTTCGACATCTTGCGGCCGTCCGGACCGTTCACGATGCCCTGCGTGACGAGCCGCCGGCATGGCTCCGCCGAGGGCACGAGCCCGAGCTCGTGCATGACCCGGTTCCAGAAGCGGAAGTAGAGGAGGTGCATCACCGCGTGCTCGGGGCCTCCCACGTAGACGTCGATGGGGAGCCAGCGCTCGGCGAGCTTCGGGTCGAAGGGCTGCTGATCGTCCTTCGGCGACAGATACCGGGCGTAGTACCAGGCCGAGTCGACGAACGTGTCCATCGTCTCGGTCTCGCGCCGCGCCGGTCTGGCGCAGATAGGGCAGGTCGTGTTCACGAACTCCGGCACCTTGGCGAGCGGCGGCTCGCCCGTGCCGGTGATGATGGCCTGGTCCGGCAGCTTCACCGGGAGCTGGTCGAGCGGCACGGGCACCGCCCCGTGCTCCTCGCAGTAGATGATGGGGATGGGCGTCCCCCAGTAGCGCTGGCGCGAGAAGCCCCAGTCGCGCAGGTGCCAGCGCACGGTCTCGGCGCCGAAGCCCTGGGCCTTCGCGTCGGCGCTCATCCGCCGCCGGGCCTCGGCGCTCGGGAGGCCGACGTAGCGGCCCGAGTCGGCGAGTACGCCGTCCTCGGTGGTGGCCGCTTGGAGCCGGTCGCCGGCCGGCGTGGGCCCGCCGTGGACGGGCTGGATGACCGTCTTCACGGGCAGCCCGTACTTGCGCGCGAACTCGAAGTCGCGCTGATCGTGGGCCGGCACGCTCATGACCGCGCCGGTGCCGTACTCGGCCAGGACGAAGTTCGCGATCCAGACCGGGAGCCGCTCGCCGGTGAACGGGTTCACGGCCTCCGCGCCGGTGAAGACGCCTTCCTTCGGCGCCCCCTCTCCGGTCCGCTCGGCCGCCTCGGTGCGGCGCATCCGCTCCACGAAGGCACGCACCTCGGCCTGGTGCTCGGGCCGGGTCACCGCCGCCACCAGCGGGTGCTCCGGCGCCAGCACGACGTAGGTGCAGCCGAAGATGGTGTCGAGGCGGGTGGTGAAGACCTTGATGCGCTCACCGGAGCCGGCGACGGGGAAGTCGACCTCGGCCCCCTCGCTCCGCCCGATCCAGTTGCGCTGCATCGTGGTGACGCGCTCCGGCCACGCGGTGAGCTCGTCCAGCCCCTGGAGCAGCGCGCCGGCGTAGGCGGTGATGCGAAAGGCCCACTCCGGGATGATCTTCTCCAGCACCGGCGAGTGGCAGCGCTCGCAGGTCTGCACGCCGTCCTTCTCCAGCACCTGCTCGTTCGCGATGACCGTCATGCAGCCGGTGCACCAGTTGGCCTTGCCCTGGCGGCGGTAGACGAGCCCGCGCTCCAGCATCTTCAGGAAGAACCACTGGTTCCAGCGGTAGTACTCGGGATCGGCGGTGACGATCTCCCGCTCCCAGTCGAAGGCGTAGCCGAGCGAGCGCATCTCGGCGCGGAACGAGACGATGTTCTCGCGGGTGCGGGCCGCCGGGTGCATGCCGTCCTTGATGGCGGCGTTCTCGGCCGGCAGGCCCAGCGCATCGAAGCCGATGGGGTGAAGGACGTCGTAGCCGCGCATGCGTAGCCAGCGCGCCAACGCGTCACCAATGGTGTAGACGCGGGCGTGCCCCATGTGCATGGCGCCCGAGGGATAGGGGAACATCTCGAGGACGTAGCGCTTCTCGGCGCCGGGCCGGTTCCCCGCGGCGAAGGTGCGGGCGGCGTCCCAGCGCTCCTGCCAGCGCGGCTCGATGGACTGGGGCTCGTAACGCTCGTTCATGGGCATGGTTTGGGCGCGCATCCTAGCGCGAGGTCGCGCGGTCGTCATTCCTAACGGCGGCAGGGGCTTCCCGCGTGCGTTATAGTGCGCGCGCCCATTCGCCAAGGAGCGCCGCCTCTCCATGTTCCCGCCCGTCTACGTCGCCGACATCGCCCAGCACGAGGGCAAGGAAGTCACGCTGCACGGCTGGCTCCATGCCCGCCGCTCCTCCGGGAAGCTCCACTTCCTGCAGCTGCGGGACGGCACCGGCATCATCCAGTGCGTCGTCTTCAAGGGCAACGTCAGCGCGGAGGCCTTCCAGGAGGCCGACCACCTGCCGCAGGAGACCTCGCTCTCGGTGACGGGCCTCGTGAAGAAGGACGCGCGGTCGCCCATCGGCTTCGAGCTCGACGTGAAGGGCCTGCGGGTGGTCGCGAAGCCCGCCCGCGAGTTCCCGCTCGGCCACAAGGAGCACGGGGTCGCCTTCCTGATGGAGCAGCGCCACAACTGGCTGCGCTCCCAGCGGCAGGCGGTCATCCTGCGGGTCCGCCATACCGTCGTGAAGGCCATCCGCGACTTCTTCGACGGCCGTGGCTTCACGCTCGTCGACGCGCCGATCTTCACGCCGAGTGCCTGTGAGGGGACGTCCACCCTCTTCGAGGTCCCTTACTTCGATCTCGGCAAGGCGTACCTGACGCAGTCCGGCCAGCTCTACATGGAGGCGGGCGCGATGGCGCTCGGCAAGGTCTACTGCTTCGGCCCCACCTTCCGCGCCGAGAAGTCCAAGACGCGCCGCCACCTGACCGAATTCTGGATGGTGGAGCCGGAGGTGGCCTTCATGGACCTCGACGGCGACATGCAGCTCATGGAGGACCTCGTCTCGTACGTCGTCCAGACGGCGCTCGCCAAGCACGAGCGTGAGCTCAAGGACGTGCTGGAGCGCGACGTGGAGAAGCTGCGCAACGTGAAGGCGCCGTTCCCGCGCATCACGTACACCGAAGCCGTCGAGGTCATCCAGAAGGCCGGCCACCCCATGAAGTGGGGCGACGACATCGGCGGCGACGAGGAAACGGTGGTCGCCTCGGCGTACGATCGCCCGGTCATGGTCCACCGCTACCCCACCGAGATGAAGGCCTTCTATTTCAAGAAGGATGCGAGCGACCCCAAGGTCGCGCTCGGCTGCGACGTCCTCGCGCCGGAGGGCTACGGCGAGATCATCGGCGGCGGC
>DASPZP010000337.1:0-11498 GCA_035636195.1 Anaeromyxobacteraceae bacterium | reverse complement strand
GGGGACAGCTGCACCGGCAGCTCCGGCACGACGAGCCGCGCCAGCCCGATGATGCCCGCGCCGAGCCCGAGCCCCACGAGCCCGCCGAGCGAGGCGATGACGACCGCCTCGACCAGGAACTGCATGAGGATGGTGTTCTTCGTCGCCCCCACCGCGCGGCGCACGCCGATCTCGCGCGTCCGCTCGCGCACGGAGACGAGCATGATGTTGGCGATGCCGATGCCGCCCACCACCAGCGCGATCGAGGCGATGGCGAGGAGCACGCCGGTCATCATGCTCATGATGGTGTTGACGGTCGCGAGCAGGTCGTCCTGCGAGATGATCGTGAAGTCGACCTGGTTGTTGTGGCGGCGCTTCAGGACCTCGGTGATCTCGTCGATCGCGGACTGGGTGTTCGCCTTGTCGCGGGCGCGCACCATGACGCTGCTGTACCCCTGGAGCGCGAACAGGTCGAGGGCGCTCGTGCAGGGGATGAGGGCGAGGTCGTCGAGGTCGAACCCGAGCGAGGTGCCGCGGTGCTCGAGGATGCCGATCACGCGGAACTCGGCGTCGTTGATCTTGAGCGTCTTGCCGAGCGGGTTCTCCTCCCCGAACAGCTCCTGCTGGATGACGCGCCCGATGACCGCGTAGCGGCGGTGGGAGGTCACGTCCTCCTCGGAGAAGAAGCGGCCGGCGTCGACGTGCATGTTCCGGATCTCGGAGAAGCGGTCGCCGACGCCGAGCGCCATGGCATCGCGGCGGCGACCCTGGTAGCGCAGCGTCCCGGTGCCCTGGACGATCCCGCTCACGCCGTCCACCGCGAAGACCCGGTGGACGAGCGCCTGCTCGTCCTCGGGGGTGAGCTTGTGCGCGACCCCGCTCATGGGGCCCATCATCCCGCCCTTGGTGTCGCGCTTCCCCGGGGTGATCTGGAGCACGTTGGCGCCGAGCGACGCGAACGTGTCGCCGACGTAGGTGCGCACGCCCTCGCCCAGCGCCACGAGCAGGATCACGGCCAGCACGCCGATGATCACGCCGAGGGTGGTGAGGAAGGCCCGCAGCTTCGCCGCGCGCAGCGTGTCGAACGCCGTCAGGAGCAGCTCGGCCAGGTTCATCGCAGCACCTCGTCGGAGACGATCGCGCCGTCGACGATGTGCACCCTCCGGCGGGTGCGCTTCGCGATCTCCGGGTCGTGCGTGACGAGGACGATCGTCACGCCCTCGCGGTTGAGCTGCTCGAAGAGCGCGATGATCTCGGCGCCCGTGCGCTGGTCGAGCGCACCCGTCGGCTCGTCGGCGAGCAGCAGCTTGGGCTCGTTGACCATGGCCCGCGCGATGGCCACCCGCTGGCGCTGCCCGCCCGAGAGCTGATCCGGCCGGTGGTCGAGGCGGTCGCCCAGGTCGACCCGCTCGAGCGCACGCCGCGCCGCGGCGCGCCGCTCGCGCCGGCCCACCTCCGCGTAGACGAGGGGCAGCGCGACGTTGTCGAGCGCGGCCGCGCGCGGCAGGAGGTTGAAGCTCTGGAAGACGAAGCCGATCTTCTCGTTGCGGATGTGCGAGAGCGAGTCGTCGTCGAGCAGCGACACCTCCTCGCCGTCGAGCGCGTAGCTGCCCGCCGTGGGGGTGTCGAGGCAGCCGATGAGGTTCATGAGCGTCGTCTTGCCGGAGCCGGACGGTCCGATGATGGCGACGTACTCGCCCGCGTCGATGCGGAGGTCGACGCGCCGGAGCGCCCGCACCGTGGTGTCGCCCATCCGGAAGTCGCGCTCCAGCGCGCGGGCCTCGATCACCGGCCGGGCCGCCGCCAGGCTGACGCCGGCGGCCTTCATCGGGCGCGCTCCGCCGCGGGCAGGACGGCGACGCCGTCGGCGAGCCCCTTCGCGTTCAGGTTCGCCACCACGCGATCGCCCGCGGCGAGACCTGAGGCGACCTCGGTCCGCTCCCAGCTCGACATCCCGATCTGGATGGACCGCTCGCGCGCGACGCCCTGGTCGATGAGGTAGACCGACCGCTTGGTGCCGCGGCCGATGATCACGTTCGTGGGCAGGCTGAGGACGTCCTGCTTCTCGGCCACCCGCACGTCGACGTTGGCGGACATGCCCGGGCGCACGCCTGCCACCACCGCGCGCGCCAGGTCGGCCACCTCGACCTCGATGCGCAGCGTGCGCGCCCCCTTCTCGTCCTTGCGGACGGTGGGGTCGAGCTTCGACACCACCCCGGCGATGGGGTGGTCGGGCAGCGCGTCGAGCCGCAGGGTCGCCGGCTGGCCGACCTTCACGCGCCCGATGTCCGCCTCGTCGATCGTCGCCTCGACGTGCAGGCGCGCGTCGTCGACGAGCTCGAACACGTTCGCCCCGATCTGAACCTCGTCGCCCGGGTCGACGAACACGTCCGCGAGCAGGCCGTCGAAGGCCGCGGTCAGCTCGGCGTGCGAGCGCGCGACCTGCGCCACCTGCAGCGCCGCCTCGCTCTGGCCGAGTTGCCCGCGCGCGACCTCCACCGCCGCCGCTGACTCGCGGGCCTGGGCCGACGCGTCCTCCGCCACCTTGGCGGTCTCCGCGCCATGCTCGGCGAGGCGCCGCTCCCGCTCGGCGGTCCGCAGGGCCGCCTCGGCGTGGGCCTCGGCCTGCGCCAGCTGGGCGCGCTGCGCCGCGAGCGTCGCCTGCGCCTGCTTCGATCGTGCCTCGAGGTCGGCGGCATCGAGGGCGACGACGACCTCGCCGCGCTTCACCCGCTCGCCGCGCCGGTGCCTCACGGCGAGGACCCGGCCCGACAGCTCGGCGCGCACGGTGGCCTTCCGCTCCGCCATCACCTCGCCGGCGGCAGAGGACGAGATCTCGTCTCTGACCATGCCGCGCTCGACCGCCGCCGCCTCCACCGCGAGCGGCTTCTTCCGCGAGCCCCGGACCACGAACCCCACGGCGAGGAGGAGCGCCAGGAGGAGGGCTAACCGCATCGGCCACGGCGAGCGCCGCTTGCGCAGGGAGCGGCCCGGCGCGGCGCGCGGGGACGGGTCGATGGGAGACACCTTCGGCGCTTCGATCTCCGTGCGGGTGCCAGGGCTCATCGGGTGATCTCCTCGTCGAGGGTGTGGCCCGCGTCGAGGCGGAGGCCCGCCCGCGCGTAGGAGAGGTCGGCGTCGGCCTGGATCCGCGACACCTCGGCGCTGAAGGCGTCGCGCTCGGCCTGCACGAGCTCGAGCTGGGTGCCCGCGCCCTGCTGGTAACGTTCGCGGGCGCGCGATACGGCGGCGCCCGCCGCCTGCGCCTCGGCGCGAGCGGCGCGGCTCTTGGCGATCCCGTCGTGGACCCGGAACCAGGACTCGTGCACCTGGTCGAGCGCGCGCTGGCGGGCGGCCACCTCTCGGGTCCGCGCGATCTCCGCCGCCGCGTCCTGCGAGCGGAGCGTGCCGTAGGTCGTCACGTCGAGCTTCCAGGCGGCGGTGACGTTCAGGACCCAGAGCGCCTCGTGGCCGGTGAACCCCGGCGCGTTCGTGAGGTGCTCTTGAGCCGAGGCGGAGAGGGTGGGCAGGAACGCCAGCTTCGCCGCGAGCGCCGTCGACTCGGCGGTGCTGCGCTGCTCGACCGAGGCCGCCACCGAGGGGATGGCCTCGAGGGGCCGCCCCTCCCAGCTCTCGAGCGAGGACTCCTCTTGCAGGTCGTCGCTCGCGGCCGAGACGTCCCCCTCGGCGGCGACGCCGGAGAGGGTCCGCAGGGCCCGCCGGGAGAGCTCGAAGGTGAGCTCGGCGTCCGAGATGCTCTGCCGGGCACGTTCGACCTCGGAGGCGGCGCGGTAGACGTCGAGCTCCGTCGCCACCCCGCCGGCGTGGCGCTCCCGGGCGAGGCCGAGGTTCTGCTGCGCCGCCTGGAGCGTCCGCTCCCCCGCGGCGTGCAGCGCCGCCGCGCCGACGAGCTGGTAGTAGTTCCGGGCCACCTGCTTCTCGACGTCCAGGATCGTCGCTGCCGCGGTGCTCCGCGCGGCGCGGGCGTTGGCGCGCGCGGCCGCGGTGCGGGCCCACCCCGCGGCGTCGATGATCGGTGCGTCGAGCTGGAAGTAGCCGTCGAGCTGATTGGCCGACTGGATCACGAGCGCGCCGCTCGGCAGGGCCGAGCCGCTGGGAGCGCCCAGCTGGCCGGGCGTGAGCTTCGACTCGAACTCGTTGCGCGTGTACACGCCGCGGGCCGTCGCCGAGGGCAAGACGCGGCCGAGGGCCGCGAGGGCCTCGGCGTCTTGCTGGACGGCCGTCAGGGCCGCGACGCGGTCGTCGGTGCTGGCGCGCCGGGCTCCCGCCACGAAGGTCGAGAGGGGTTGCAGCGCGAGCGCCGGGGGCGCGGCGAGGAGGGCGACCCAGCTGAGCCCTCCCAAGGTTATGTAGCGAAGACTCGATAAATGTAGGTGCGGAGTCGACACGGCGGAAACCTCGGAGGTCATTCACGGGCGGACGGCGAGGCGCCCCGCGGCACGAGGCCGTGGAGCAGGACGTCGATGAGCGCGCGAACGTAGTCGGAGCTGACGAGCGGAGGCACCTCGGGACCGCTCCACCAGTACTGCTGGATGACGTGCTGCATGAGCGTGCCGAGGTAGATGCGGGCCAGCGACTCGGAGCTCACCTTGCGCAGGCGGCCGCGCTCGGCCTCGGCGTTGAAGTACCCCGCCATCAGCTGGACCGCGCGGAGGTGGGCGGGCGTCGGCTTGCGCATGCGTTCGCGCAGCCCGTCGAGCTTCCAGCGCGACGCGCGCCCCAGCATGGAGGCGACCATGAAGAACGGCATCATCGCCCGGGCCGCCTCGATGACGCCCATGCTCGCGTCGAAGAGCGTGTCGGCGATCTCGCCTCTCCCCGCCCGCGCCGCGAGGTCCTCCAGGACGGCCGGGACCCGCGCCTCCCGGTCGAGCACGGCACAGAACAGCGCCTCCTTCGTCTTGTAGCGGTGGAAGATGACGCTCTCGGCGACCCGCGCCTTCCGGGCGATGGCGGCGGTGGTGGCCCCGACCGCCTGCTCGAGAAAGACGGCCTTGGCCGCGTCGAGCAGCTCGTCGTCGCTGATGGTCTGGGGTCGTCCGCGCGTCGCCATTATGATGTGCCCACTCCAATAAAGCGCGGGCAGGCCTGGAGGTCAAGGGCGATGACGGCGGCGGCGCCTCGCGCGCGGCGTTCGTGCGAGCGGCGGGGGTTGCCGGTCGAGGGTCGCGCGCCGCGCTCGGGTTGGGATATCCTGGCCCGCTCCGCCGCCAGGAACCGCAGCACGAAGGAGCGCGATGCCGCTCGAGCAGCTCTCGGTCTTCCTCGAGAACAGGTCAGGCGGGCTCGCCGAGGTGGTCCAGGTGATCGCCGACGCCGGCGTCAACATCCGCGCCGCCTCCGTCGCGGACATGGCCGAGTTCGGCATCCTGCGGCTGCTCGTCGACGACACCGAGGAGGCGCGCCGCGTGCTGCAGGCGGCCGGCTATACCGCCGCCAAGACGAAGGTGGTCGCGGTGGCCGTGCCCGACCGCCCCGGCGGCCTCGCGCACACGCTGGCCGTGCTGCGCGATGCCGGCGTGAGCGTCGAGTACATGTACGACGTCGTGCGGCGCAACGAGGGCGACGCCGTGCTCGTCTTCCGGTTCGAGGAGACCGAGAAGGCGGTCGCGACGCTCCGGGCCGCCGGCCTGAGGGTGCTCGCGGCCGGAGAGCTCGCGTAGTGGACGCACGCCCCTTCCACCGGAGGTCACGATGAACGCACGAAGGCTCGTCCTGCTCTCGCTCGTCGCCCTGGCGGCGCCGCTCGCCGGCGCGCGCGCGGAGGAGCCCCTCAAGATCGGCGCCTTGCTGGCCGTGTCGGGGCCCGCCGCGTTCCTCGGCACGCCGGAGGCGCGCACGCTGCAGATGCTCGTCGACGACATGAACGCCCGTGGCGGCGTCGGCGGCCGCAAGCTGCAGCTGGTGCTCAAGGACACCGGCGCGAGCCCGGAGAAGGCGGTCTCGTTCGCGAAGCAGCTCATCGACGAGCAGAAGGTCTTCGCCATCATCGGGCCCAGCACGAGCGGCGAGACGATGGCCGTCAAGCGGCTCGCAGAGGAGTCCGGCGTCTTGCTCCTCTCCTGCGCCGCTGCGGAGGTCATCGTCCAGCCCGTGGCGCGCTGGGTCTTCAAGACGCCGCAGAAGGACAGCCACGCGGTGGTGAAGATCTTCCAGCAGATGAAGAAGATGGGCCTCTCCCGCATCGGCGTGCTCACCAGCAACACCGGGTTCGGAAAGGCCGGCAAGGAGCAGCTCGAGAAGCTCGCGCCGGAGCACGGCATCCAGATCGCGCTCAGCGAGGTCTACGACAAGGCCGCCACCGACCTGACCGCCGAGGCGACCAAGCTGAAGGCGGCCGGCGTCCAGGCGGTCGTCAACTGGTCGATCGAGCCCGCGCAGTCGATCGTCATCAAGAACGTGCGGCAGCTCGGCCTGCGCATCCCCATCTTCCAGAGCCACGGCTTCGGCAACGTCCAGTACGCGAAGGCGGCCGGCGCGGCGGCGGAGGGCGTCCTGTTTCCGTCAGGCCGGCTCGTCGTCGCGGACGTGCTGCCGGAGAGCCACCCGCAGAAGAAGGTGCTCCAGGCGTACAAGGCGGCGTACGAGAGCAAGTTCGGCGAGGAGGTCTCGGGCTTCGGCGGCTACGCCTACGACGCCTTCGGGCTGCTCGTGCGCGCCATCGAGTCCGGCGGCGCCGACCGCGAGAAGGTGCGCGCCGCGCTCGAGGGGACGAAGGGCTTCCTCGGCACCTCGGGCGTCTTCAACCTGTCGCCGGCCGACCACAACGGCCTCGACCTCGACTCCTTCGAGATGCTGACCGTCAAGAACGGTCGCTTCGTGGTCCTGGGGAAGTGAAGCTCGAGCTCGTCCTCCAGTACCTCGCCGCGGGGCTGACCTACGGCGCCATCTACGCCGTCGTCGGAATCGGCTTCAACATCATCTACAACACCACCGGCGTCATCAACTTCGCCCAGGGCGAGTTCGTGATGCTGGGCGGCATGCTGGCGGTGTCGCTCAGCGGGCGCCTCCCGCTCCCGGCCGCGATCGCCGTCGCGGTCGCCCTCACCATGGCCATCGGCGGCCTGGTCGAGGTGACGTTCCTGCGCTGGCTCGGGAAGGCCTCCGTGCTGCGCATGATCCTCATCACCATCGGCGTCGCCATCCTGCTCCGCGAGGCGGCGCTCGTCGCCTGGGGATCGGCGGTGCGCGCGCTGCCCTACTTCACGGGCGACGAGGTGACGGCGCTCGACGTGGCCGGCGCCCGCGTCTCGCCGCAGGTGGTGTGGACGCTCGCGACCTGCGCCGCGATCGTCGTCCTGCTCGGGCTCTTCTTCCGCCACACGGCGCTCGGTCGCCAGATGCGCGCTTGCGCCTCGAACGGCGAGGCCGCGCGGCTCTGCGGCCTCCCGGTCCGGAACCTCGTCACGCTCTCGTTCGTGCTGAGCGCCGGGATCGGCGCGCTCGCGGGGTGCGTCGTGTGCCCGATCACCTCCACGCACGCGGGCGTCGGGACGGGGCTCGCGCTGAAGGGCTTCACCGTGGCCGTGCTCGGCGGGCTCGGCAGCAGCTTCGCGGCGGTGGGCGCGGGGCTCCTCGTCGGCGTCCTCGAGGCGTTCAGCGTCTCGCTGCTCCCCGCTGCCTACAAGGAGACGGTCTCGGTGACCGTGCTGCTCGCGATCCTCTTCCTCCGGCCGAGTGGGTTGTTCGGGGCTGGTGGGACGTCGCGAGCTGGAGGCCAGGGATGAAGCGCCGCCTCGTCCCGGTGGCGGCGCTCGCGGCGGCGACGATCGCGGTGGACGCGCTGGCCCGCGCGACCGGCAACGCCTTCCTGCTCACGCAGCTCACCATGGCGGGGTACGCCACCGTCGTGGCCGCCGGGCTGTCGTTGCTCATGGGGTACGCCGGCCAGATCTCGCTCGGACACGCCGGCTTCTTCGCCATCGGCGGCTACGCGGCCGCCGCGCTCACGACGGCCGGCCTCGGCCCGCCACGCGGCGGCGGGGCCTCCGCCCTGGCCACGCTCCACGTCCTCGTGCCGCGCGCAGATCCGTTCGGCGGCGCCGACGTCTGGTCGGTCCATCCCTGGGCGGCGCTCGCCGCCGCGGTGCTGCTCGCCCTGGCGATCGCCGTCGTCCTCGGCGTGCCCATCCTGAAGCTCCGCGGGCACTACCTGGCCATGGCCACCCTCGGCTTCGGCACCATCGTCCAGAGCGTGGTGGTCGGGACCGAGTGGCTGGGCGGCGCCGACGGCCTCTCCGGCGTCCCGCCGCTGCCGATCCTGCCCGGGATCGCGGTGTCCGGCGCCGCCGCCGACCGGGTGGTCAACTACTACGTCGCCTGGGGTCTCGTCGCCCTGGCCGTCCTGTTCCTCGACAACCTGGTCTCCTCGCGCGTCGGGCGCGCGCTCCGCGCCATCCACGGCTCCGAGGAGGCAGCGGGCACCATGGGGGTGGACGTCGCGCGCTACAAGCTCGGCACGTTCGTGATCTCGGCGGGGATGGCCGCCGTGGCGGGCGCGTTCCTCACGCACTTCAACGGGAGCATCGGCCCGTCGGAGGCGTCCGTGATGAGGTCGATCCGCTACGTGGCGGTGGTGGCCGTGGGCGGCATGGGCAGCCTCACCGGCACCGTCGCGACGAGCGGCGTGCTCACCTTCCTGTCGTTGCGCGGCACCTTTGGTTCGCTCGATGACGCTGTCTTCGGCGCGATCCTGATCGCGGTGATGCTCTTCGCACCGGAGGGCGTCCTGCGCGGCGGGGGCGTCGCGAGCGCGCTGCTGCGCCGCGGCCGCAGGCCCGAGGGGGCGGGCTGATGCCTGCCCTGCTGGAGGTGCGCGGCGTCGGGAAGCGCTTCGGCGGCCTCGAGGCCGTGAAGAACGTGAGCTTCGACGTGCGCGAAGGTGCCATCAAGGCCGTCATCGGCCCGAACGGCGCCGGCAAGACGACGCTCTTCAACGTCGTCTCCGGGCTCGTCGCGCCCGACGGCGGGGAGATCGTGCTGGGGGGGCGCCCCATCCACGGCCTCGCGCCGCATCGCATCGCCTCCCACGGGGTCTCGCGCACGTTCCAGAACATCAAGCTCTTCGCCGGCATGACGGCCCTGGAGAACGTCATGGTCGGGCGGCACGTCCGCAGCGGCGCCGGGTTCGCGGCGTGCCTCTTCGGCACGCCCGCGACGCGCCGCGAGGAGGCGGAGGTGCGCGCGCGGTCGCTCGAGGCGATGGACCTCCTCGGCATCGCGGGCCTGGCCGGCGCCGACGCGACCAGCCTCGCCTACGGCCAGCAGCGCGCGGTGGAGCTGGCGCGGGCGCTCGCCGGCGAGCCGAAGCTGCTCCTCCTCGACGAGCCGGCCGCGGGGCTCAACCTGCGGGAGACGGCCGATCTGGCGAAGCTCATCCGCCGGATTCGCGATCGGGGCGTGACGGTGCTCCTCGTCGAGCACGACATGTCGCTCGTCATGGGCATCTCCGACGAGATCGCCGTGCTCTGCTACGGCGAGAAGATCGCGGACGCGGACCCCCTCTCGATCCAGCGCGACCAGCAGGTGGTGCGGGTCTACCTCGGGGACGACGATGCTGAAGGTCCGTAACCTCGACGCGGGCTATGGCGGGCTCACCGTCCTGCGCCGGGTGACCTTCCATGTGCGGGCGGGCGAGATCGTCGCGCTCATCGGCGCGAACGGCGCCGGCAAGACGACGCTCCTCCGCACCCTCACCGGACTCGTGCCGGCACGCGCCGGGGAGGTCTTCTTCAAGGACCGGAGCCTGCGCGGCGTGCGGACCGAGGAGGTGGTCGCGATGGGCTGCTCGCTCGTGCCGGAGGGGCGGCAGGTGTTCGCGACCATGCCGGTGAGGGAGAACCTGCTGCTCGGGGCACACGTGCAGGTCCGGCGCGGCAGGCGCGACGAGGTCCGGCGCGACCTGGAGCGGGTGTACGCGCTCTTCCCCAGGCTGGCGGAGCGCCGCGAGCAGCACGCGGGAACGCTCTCCGGCGGCGAGCAGCAGATGCTCGCCCTTGGACGCGCGCTCATGGCGCGCCCGTCGCTGGTGATGCTCGACGAGCCTACGATGGGGCTGGCGCCGCTCGTCGTGAAGGACATCATGCGCATCGTGAGGCAGCTCGGCGAGGAGGGGACGACGGTCCTCCTCGTCGAGCAGAACGCGCGCTGCGCGCTGCGCGTGGCGCGGCGCGGCTACGTCATCGAGAACGGCCGCATCGTGATCGAGGGCTCGAGCGAGGAGCTGCTCGCGAACCGCGACGTTCAGCGCGCCTACCTGGGCAGCGACCTGGACGCCGAGAATCGGGAGGTGACGCGATGAGCGCCCCCACGTACTGGCAGCCCGAGGCGGAGTGCCTGGAGCGCGGTGAGCTGGAGCAGCTCCAGCTCGAGCGGCTCGAGGCGACGTTGAGCCGCGCCTACCGGAACGTCCCCTTCTACCGGCGGTCGTTCGAGGCGGCCGGTTTCGACCCGGACGAGTTCCGCGCGCTCGACGACCTGCGGCGGCTACCCTTCACGACGCGGGAGGACCTCGCCGCCAACTACCCGTACGGCCTGTTCGCCGTGCCGCTGCGCGACGTGGTTCGGGTCCACGCCTCCTCGGGCGCGGCCAGCGGCGCGGCGGTGATTGGCTACACCCGGAACGACATCCGGACCTGGTCGAACCTGGTGGCGCGCGGGCTCGTCGCCGCGGGGGTCACGAAGGACGACGTCGTTCAGGTCGCGCTCGAGTATGGGCTCTTCACCGGCGCCTTCGGGATCCACGACGGGGCGGAGCGGCTCGGCGCGTCGGTCATTCCGGCCTCGAGCGGGCACGCGCGCCGGCAGATCCGCATGATGCAGGACTTCAAGACGACGACGCTCGTCGGCACCCCCAGCTACGCGCTCCTGCTCGCGGACACGATGGCGGAGCTGGGCATCGATCGGAACGCGCTCTCGCTCCGGCACGGCGTCTTCGGCGCAGAGGCCTGGTCCGAGCCGATGCGCGCCGAGATCGAGGACAAGCTCGCGATCGGCGCCACGTACCACTACGGCCTGAGCGAGGTCATGGGCCCTGGGGTGGCGGGCGAGTGCCTCCAGCACAGGGGGCTGCACCTCGCGGAGGACCACTTCGCCGTGGAGCTCGTGGACCCTGCGACGCTCGAGCCGGTGCGGCCGGGAGAGCGCGGTGAGCTCGTCCTGACCACGCTGACGCGCGAGGCGTTCCCGGTCGTGCGATACCGGACCCGCGAGCTGACGCGGCTGCTCGACGGGCCATGCCCGTGCGGCCGCACCTCCCTGCGGATGGCCCCGGTCGACGGACGCAGCGACGACGCCGTGGTCGTGCGGGGCATGACCGTCTTCCCGGCGCAGATCGAGGCCGAGCTGCGCGAGCTGGAGGGCACGGACCCGCGCTGGCAGCTGGTGGTCGAGCTCAGGGGCGCGCTCGACGAGGCCACGGTGCTGGTCGAGGTGTCCGACGCCATCTTCTTCGACGAGATGCGGCGGCAGGCGGAGCTGCGCGATCGCATCGAGCGGCG
>DASPZP010000336.1:0-3036 GCA_035636195.1 Anaeromyxobacteraceae bacterium | reverse complement strand
GAGGACTCGCGGTGGCCGAGCGAGATGGTGCCGCTGTCCTTGATCTTCTGGAGCGTGGGTCCGAGGTTCTGCGCCCTGGCCTGACCGAGGGCGACGCAGCAGGCGAGACCGGCGACGACGACGCGAATTCGCATGTGCCTTCCTCCGGTGGTGACGATGTGGTCCGATGTCAGAAGCTGTGCAGGATAGAAGCACGCCTGCGCGCCGCGCTCCAGATTCCGTTGCGCGGGCATGCCGCAGTGCGCAAGCTTTCACTCGACCGCGGTTGATTCTGTAATCAACGGAGACCCGATGGCCCTCAAGATCCTGGTGACCGCGAAGCGCGTCGAAGACCCGGAGTCCAAGATCCGCGTCAGGCCGGACGGCGCCGGCATCGTCACGGATGGGGTGAACTACAAGGTGAATCCGTTCGACGAGATCGCCGTCGAGGAGGCGCTGCGCCTGCGGGAGAAGCACGGCGGAGAGGTCATCGTCGCGTCCATCGGGGGAGACAAGTCGCTGACCGAGATCCGCGCCGCCCTGGCCATGGGAGCCGATCGGGGCCTCCTCATCCGGCACGCGGGTCCGCTCGACCCGGTGGTCGTCTCCTCCATCCTGACGAAGCTCGCCGAGCGCGAGAAGCCCGACCTCGTGATCCTCGGGAAGCAATCGATCGACGACGACCAGAACCAGACCGGGCAGTACCTGGCCGAGCGCATGGGTGTCCCGCAAGCCACCTTCGCCTCCAAGCACGAGAGCCTGGAGAGCGAGGCGGAACAGAAGAAGCAGCCCGGCCTCGTCCTGTCTGCGGACGGGAAGAAGCTCACCGTGGTGCGCGAGGTGGACGGCGGAGTGGAGACCCTGGAGGTCACCTTGCCGGCGGTCGTGACGACCGATCTGCGGCTCAACAAGCCGCGCTTCGCGTCGCTCCCCGGGATCATGAAGGCGAAGAAGAAGGAAGTGAAGGAGCTCCCCGCCGCCGAGCTGGGCGTCGACCTCACCCCCCAGGTGATCCTGAGGAAGCTCTCCGAGCCGCCCAAGCGCAAGGGCGGCGTGAAGGTGGCGGACGTGAACGAGCTGTGGGCGAAGCTGCACTCCGAGGCGAAGGTCCTCTAGGAGCATCTCCGTTCACCCTGAGCGTAGGCCCGCGCAGCGGGCCGTAGTCGAAGGGGAACGGCCATCCAGAACACGGGAACGCGACCATGGCCAACGTCCTCATCGTGGCGGAGCAGCGGGCGGGCATCCTCAAGAAGGCGACCCAGATGGCGTTGGGCGCGGGACAGGAGCTGGCGCGCCGTCTGGGCGGCAAGCTGACCGTGCTCGTGCTGGGCCATGGCGTCGGTGCGGTCGCCGAGGAGCTGAAGGGGTACTGCGACGTCCTCGTCGCCGACGGCCCGGCGCTCGAGCACGGCGTCGCCGACGCCTGCGCGCCGGTCATCGCCGAGGCGGCGAAGCAGGCGAAGGCAGACTACGTCGGCGCCGCCGCGACTGCCTTCGGCAAGGACGTGCTGCCTCGCGCCGCCGCGCGGCTCGGCGCGGCCATGGCGACCGAGGTGCTCGGCTTCGGCGGCGACGGCCCGCAGGTCACCTTCCGCCGCCCGATGTGGGCCGGCAACGTCCTCGCCGAGGTGGAGCTGGCGACGCCGGTGAAGGTGTTCACGGTCCGCACCACCGAGTTCCCACCCGCGCAGAAGGCGCCTGCGCCCGGGACCGTCGGCCAGGTGGCGGCCGGCGCCGAGACGGGCCGGACGCGCTTCGTGGGGTTCGAGGAGGTGAAGAGCGCGCGGCCCGAGCTGACCGAGGCGAAGATCGTGGTCTCGGGCGGCCGCGGCACGAAGGGTGACTTCAAGGAGGTCGAGGGCCTCGCCGACGACCTCGGGGCGGCGGTGGGCGCGAGCCGCGCCGCGGTGGACGCGGGCTGGGTGCCGAACGACTGGCAGGTGGGACAGACGGGCAAGGTGGTCGCGCCCGAGCTGTACGTGGCGGCCGGCATCTCCGGCGCCATCCAGCACCTGGCCGGCATGAAGGGCTCGAAGGTGATCGTCGCGATCAACAAGGACCCCGAGGCGCCCATCTTCCAGCTCGCCGACTACGGGCTCGTGGCGGACCTCTTCAAGGCCATCCCCGAGCTGCGCGCCAGGGTGAAGGCGGCGAAGTGAACGGATGACGGAGGCGGATCTCGCCGCGCTCGGCGTCCACCGCATCGCGGTGCCCGTCCCGTTCCCCCAGGCCGGCGGCCCGGTCAACGCCTACCTCGTCGAGGAGGAGGGGGGCGGGCTCCTCATGTTCGACGCCGGCCTCGGCTCGCCGGAGGGCCTGGCGGCGCTCGAGCAGGGCTTCGCGCGCCTTCGCCGGAGCTTCGACGAGGTCCGCCGGATCGTGCTCTCCCACGGCCACGTCGATCACTACGGCGCGGCGCGCACGCTGATGGAGCGGGCTGGACGCACGGTCCCGGTCTTCGCCCATCCGGCCGACCTGCCGAAGGTGTCGGAGGCGGGACCGCGCTGGAAGGACCTCCTCCCGTTCTACGCCGCGTACCTCGGCAAGCTGGGCGTGCCGCCCGACACGCTGGCCGCCATCGCGAGCGAGGTGGGTGGCGGGTTCACGCTGGCACGCCGCATCCTGGACGTCCGGCCGCTCGAGCCAGGGGAGGTGCTGCACGCGCGGTACCTCGCGCTCGAGGTGATGCACATGCCGGGGCACACGCCGGGGCTCTGCTGCCTCTACGACCGCAAGCAGCGGCTCTTCCTCTCCGGCGATCACCTGCTCGAGAAGGTCTCCCCGAACCCCATCATCGACCTCGGGCCCAAGGGTGAGGAGGGCAGCTTCCGCCCGCTCGTCGCCTACCTCGAGTCCATCCGGCGCGTGCACGCGCTGGAGGTGGAGCTGGTGCTGCCCGGCCACGGGCCGCCCTTCGCCGAGCACCGGCGCGTCATCGAGCGGCTGCTCCAGTTTTACGAGAAGCGGCAGGCCAAGATCCGCGACGCGCTCGCCAGGTGCCCGCTCACCGGCTACGAGCTGACCCAGGCGCTGTTCCCGTGGGCGCGCCCGGGCGAC
>DASPZP010000335.1:0-6968 GCA_035636195.1 Anaeromyxobacteraceae bacterium | reverse complement strand
CGAGCGCCTCACCCCGGAGCAGTACGACGTCCTGCGCCGGCACGGCACCGAACGCCCGGGCACCGGCTGCTTCCTCGGCACGAAGGAGCCCGGCACCTACGTCTGCGCCGCCTGCGGGAACCCGCTCTTCCTCTCCGGCGGCAAGTTCGAGTCGGGCACCGGCTGGCCCTCGTTCAACCAGCCGGTGTCGGCGGACGCCGTCACCGAGGTGGTGGATCGCTCGTACGGCATGACGCGGACGGAGGTCCGCTGCGCACGCTGCGACGGCCACCTCGGGCACGTCTTCGCGGACGGCCCACCGCCGACGGGGCTGCGTTACTGCATGAACTCGGCGGCGCTGCGGCACGTGCCGGAGGGCCAGGCGATCGAGTTGATCCAGCCGTGACCCGGCACGGCCGGCGGAGGACGGCCGGCCCTAGACCTTGTTCTCCGCCCCGCGCAGCAACCGCTCGATGTTGGAGCGGTGCCGGAGGAAGATGACGACGGCCACCACGACGGCGGCCCAGGCCATCGGACCCCGGAAGGCAGCCCCGAGGCCGCCGTGCTCACGGGCCGCCTGAACGACCGCGCCGCTGGCGCAGACGGCGGTGCCCAGGAGCGATCCCACCGCGGCGACGCGCGTCGCACCGTAGGCGACGCCGAAGGCGACGAACGCCAGCAAGGCCGAGATGGGAGACAGGACGGCGAAGACGCCCAGCGCGGTCGCGACGCCCTTGCCTCCCTTGAAGCCGAGCCAGATCGGGTAGAGGTGCCCGGCGAAGGCCGCCAGGCCGACCGCCACCATCCAGGTCTCCATCACGAGCTGTCCCTCCGGACGCAGGAGCGCGCGCGTGAGCAGCATCGGCAGGGAGGCCTTGGCGGCGTCCAGGATGAGGGTCAGGACGCCGACCTTCTTTCCGGCAGCCCGCGCGACGTTCGAGGCGCCGATGTTGCCGGAGCCGACCGTGCGGACGTCCTTGCCGGTGAGGAGGCGCGTCAGGACCAGCCCAAACGGGACCGAGCCGAGCAGGTAAGCGCCGATGACGAGCAGGCCCTTGAGCGCTGGGGTCATGGCCGATTCGCTACCACGAGGAAGGCCCAATTTGCGAGCAGCGCACCGACGGCCAGTATGGCCAGGCCGCGGGGGCGGCCGGGCGCGAGCGCCGGCCAAGGCGAGCCGGCCACCGCCCGCACCACCGCCAGCGCCACGAAGAGCCAGGCCAGGCCGGCCAGGAGCGCGCCGAGCGGGCTCGCCCCGACCGCACCGGCGAGCTCGCCGTGCGCCAGCCGGACGAAGGCCCGCGTCATGCCACAGGTGGCGCACGGGAGTCCGGTCAGGGCGCGAAAGGGGCAGGTCTGGCCGAGCGCGAGCGCCGGCAGGAAGCGCGCGACCGCGAAGGACAGCGCGAAGAGGACGGCGAAGACCTCGCCGTGTCCGAAGCGCCAGCGCCGCTCCCGGGCCACCCGGGCTAGATCCCCGTGCCGGGCGGAGCCGTGCCGCCGAGCCCGCGCAGGCCCGACATACCCGCGAGTCCGGCCACGACGCCCGCCAGGCAAGCGAAGACGCAGAGGAGGACGAGCGGGCCGAGCACCGCGAACGCCGCCTTGCCGCTCCCGCAGCGCTGCGCCTCGGCGAGGCCGTGCACCGCCATCACGATGAACCAGACGAGCGCGATGATCCCGCCGCAGACGGGCAGCGCGCGCAGGAGGAAGATCCCGCTCGCGTAGGCCACCACCGTCAGGGTGGCGTCGAAGCCGCGCGGCGCGCCCCGGACCACGAGGAGGAGCAGGTGGAAGACCCCCGCGGTGAAGTAGATCCCGAGCAGCGCCAGGAGCGGGGTCGCGACGAGCTGCCCGATGAGCGAGGGGAGCGTGAAGCCCTGCATCATCTGGAACAAGGGCGTGGTGTCGACGCGGCCGTCGAACCGGCGCGTCAACCGTGCGAAGAAGCTCACGGTGGCGCTGGCGGTGAGGTAGCTCACCACGAGCGCCACCCAGTTGCCGAGGGTGACGGCGAGGGTGCCGAAGAGCAGCGCCGAGCGCACCTGGTTCACCCGCACCTGCCGGAAGAAGCGGCCCGGGTCGACGGCGGCGAGCTTCCACGTCTCGAGGTAGGAGGCGAAGAATCCGCGTCGTTCGCGATCGGCGAAGGGCGCGCTCTGCTCCACCGCGGGCGGCACCGCGCCGGGCGGCGTGGGGCCCCAGCCCGGCGGCGGCGCGGCGGCCGGGTTCCAGCCCGACGGAGGCGGACCCCACCCCGGGCCGCCTGCCCCTGGCGGAGGGAGCGGCGGCGGCGTGGGCTGGCGCGGCGCGTCCGGCGGCGTGGCAGTGGCCGGCGGCGCCGAGGGGTCGGGCAGGTAGATCTCGGACCCGCAGCTCGGGCAGGTCTGGGTCCCGAAGCGCTCGGTCTCGAAGGTGTTCTGGCAGCGGAAGCAGCGGGCGAGCATGGCGGCGACTCTATCGCGCTCGGGTGCTCGCGCGGCCTAGTTCTTGAGGGCCGTCACCTCGTCGACGTTCAGCGTGCCGCGGGTGCGGAAGACCGCGATGATGATGGCCAGGCCGACCGCTGCCTCGGCCGCCGCCACCGCGATGACGAAGAAGGCGATGGCGTGCCCGGAGAGGTTCCCGCTCTGCCGGGAGAAGGCGAGGAAGGTCAGGTTGGCCGAGTTCAGCATGAGCTCGACGCACATGAACACGACGAGCATGTTCCGCTTCACGACCACGCCGGCCAGGCCGATGCAGAAGAGACAGGCGGCGAGCGCGAGGTAGTAGTTCACCGGGACCATGGTCAGATCCTCTGCTTCGCGACCACCACCGCGCCCACGATGGCGACGAGGAGGAGGAGGGAGGTCGCCTCGAAGGGCAGGAGGTACTGCGTGTAGAGGAGACGGCCGACGGCCTTCACCGTGCCGAAGTCCGCGGGCACGACCGGCATGCCGCGCACGGGCAGGTCCATGATCGCCTTCACGATCACGGCCAGCACCCCGGCGGCGCCGAGGAACCCGCCCACCTGCATGACCTTCACCCGCGACTTCCCGAAGCCCTCGTCGCTCGTGGTGAGGAGCATGATGACGAACAGGAAGACCACCATGATGGCGCCCGCGTAGACGAGCACCTGCAGGAACGCGAGCAGGTGGGCGAGCAGCAGGATGTAGATGCCGGCCAGGAAGAAGAAGGCCGCCACCAGGCTGATGGCGGCGTTGACGGGGTTCCTCGCCACCACCACCCCCGCCGCGCTGGCGAGCAGCGGCACCGCGAAGATCCAGAACACCACCATCTCGGCGCGATCGTTCATGTGCGTCAGGCCCTCATCCCGCCGATGACCGCCTCGCGGCTCTCCTGCGTCTTACCCCACGCCTCGTCACCGTACGGGCAGCGCCGCTCGGTGATGTGCCGCTCGAAGTCGGCGCGGAACTTCTTCACGAAGCTCTGCACCGGCATGGCGGCCGCGTCTCCCAGCGCGCAGATGGTCTGCCCGCCGATGTTGTTCGCCATCTGCAGCAGCTTGTCGACGTCGCCGGCCTGCCCGTGGCCGCCCTCCAGCTTGTGGAGGAGCCCCTCCATCCAGGGAGTGCCCTCGCGGCACGGCGTGCACTGCCCGCAGCTCTCCTCGGCGTAGAACTTGGAGATGCGGAGGAGGGCGCGGACCACGCAGGTGGAGTCGTCCATCACGATGATGCCGCCCGAGCCGGCCATCGTCCCGGCCGCCTTGAGCGCGTCGAACTCCATCGAGACGTCGATCTCGTCGGCGGTGAGCACCGGCGAGGAGCTGCCGCCGGGGATGACTGCCTTCACCTTCCGGCCGCCCACGATCCCGCCGCAGTCCTCCATGATGAGCTTCTTCAAGTTGTAGTGGACCGGCTTCTCGTAGACCCCGGGCCGGTTCACGTGGCCGGAGACGCAGAAGAGGCGCGTGCCGCCCGACTTCCCCACCCCGAGCGCCGCGAAGGCGGCCCCGCCGTGCTCCACGATCCACGGGATGTCGGCGATGGTCTCGACGTTGTTGATGATGGTCGGCTTGCCGTAGAGGCCCACCACCGCCGGGAACGGCGGCTTGAGCCGCGGGTAGCCCTTCTTGCCCTCCAGCGACTCGAGCAGCGCGCTCTCCTCGCCGCAGATGTAGGCGCCCGCGCCGCGGTGGACGAAGATGTCGAGCGCGAAGTCGGCCTTGCCGCCCAGGCGCGGCCCGAGCAGGCCGGCCTCGTACGCCTCCGCCAGCGCCGCCTCCAGCACGCGCGCCTGCTTCGCGAACTCGCCGCGGATGTAGACGTAGGCGGCGTGGATGTCGTTCGCCCAGCACGTGATCGCGATGCCCTCGATGAGCATGTGCGGCTCGTACTCGAGGATGTAGCGATCCTTGAACGTGCCCGGCTCGGACTCGTCGGCGTTCACGGTCAGATAACGTGGCCGGACGTCCTTGGGGAGGAACGTCCACTTGAGGCCGGTGGCGAAGCCAGCCCCGCCGCGGCCGCGCAGGTTCGAGGCCTTCACCTCGTCCACGATGGCGGCCGGGGCCATCCCGAGCGCCTTCTCCAGCGCGGCGTAGCCGCCGGCGCTGCGGTACGAGGCCAGGGTCGCGCTGTCCTTCGTGCCCCAGCGCTTGGTCAGGATCAGGGTCTCGGTCACTCGAGGCTCCCCAGGATGCGCTCGACCTTCTCGAGCGTGAGCCGCTCCAGCATCTCCTCGTCCACCAGCATGGCGGGCGCGGTGCCGCACGAGCCGAGGCACTCCACCTCGCGCAGCGTGACGCGGCCGTCGGCGCTGGTGCCGCCGTTCTCGACGCCGAGCTTGCGCTGGAGCGCCTCGAAGATGCGGTCGGCGCCGGAGAGGCAGCAGGAGACGTTGGTGCAGATCTCCACCACGTGCCTGCCGACCGGCTGGGTGTTGAACATCACGTAGAAGGTGGCGACCTCCTCCGCCCGCGTCGGCGAGACGCCCAGCCGGTCGGCGGCGAGCGCCATCACCGGCGGGGAGAGGTGCCGGAAGATGTGCTCCCCGATGCGGAGCGCCGGGATCATCGCGGAGGCCTTCCGGTCCTCCGGGTACCGCCCGAGGATGGGCGCGAGCTCGGCGTCGAAGCGCCGGACACCGTCGTCGGGCAGGTCTCGCCACGCAACCTGCGACCGGAGGTCTGGATTGGGCATAAGTGTCCGAGATGCCGCGGGAATCGGTTCGCAGGCTAGGGACCGACCACCCGCTTGTCAAGGAGAAGTCGCCAAACGTAGGACATTGTCGCCGCGCGGCAGAATACCGCAGCTTCGGCCGGAGTGCAGCCTTCTTCCGCAAGGCGACGCGTCCGGAAAAAAACGAAGCCCACCGGCGCGGCGCGCGGTGGGCTCGGTGCAGCAGGCGACGTGGGACGAGGGCTACTTCTTGCCCTTCTTGTTGAACTGGTCCTTGAGCGCCTTGGCCGGCGTGATCTTGATGGCGGTGCGCGCCGGGATCTTGATCTGCTCGCCGGTGGCGGGGTTGCGGCCGATGCGGGCCTTGCGGTCGACGAGCTTCACGTTGCCGAGGCCGCCGAGCGGGATCTTGCCTTCGGCCTTGAGGCGCTTGGTGACGATCTCCTCCACCGCCCGGAACACCTCCCGAACCTGCACCTTGCCGACCTGCGAACCCTCGGCCACCGCCTGGAAGAACTGGGCCTGCGTCATTGAAACCTCCGTGGCTCGCGGCCGGACAGTCCGGCCGTGAAATTCCTGCGGTGATATCCCTTCACGATCTCCGCGTCAACAGGGTCTCTCCACGATCACCCTGGAAAATGGGCCTTCCATGCGATCGCCGGCCTGAAAGCCCTGCAAATACGCGCTTCCAGGATCGCACTCCCCGCCCGGATCGCGCGTCGATTTTCACGTTTTGCGGTAGATCCAGAGGGGTCGTGCGGGCGCTCACTCACCGTGGCGGAGGAGCGCGTAGAGGATCTCCCAGAGGATGAGGAGGACCACCGTCAGCTCCAGGAGCTCGCCCCGGCGCCGGTCGGCGGCGCTCTTCATGAGGTCGTTCACGCCCGCCAGGAGCCGCTGCTTGCGCAGCACCGACTCCTGCCAGGCCGGGAGCCGGAAGCGCCGCAGGCTGCTCTGGTAGAGGCGCGCCAGGTAGAAGTCGCCCACGATCTTCACGGCGTTCTCGAGCCGCTCGATCACCTCCGAGAGCTCGACCAGGAGCGCGGCGGTGCGGCGCTGCACCCGCCCGTAACGCCGAGTGAACACGCTCGGCGGGCCGCGCGCGGCGTCGATCTCGTCGTAGATGGCGCGCAGCTCGCGATCGAGGAACGCGTCGTGGTAGCGCAGCTCGAGCAGGTGGGCGGTCGCGAACTCGAGCAGGTCGGGGATGTCGTTCACCCCCGAGGGCTCGAGCAGGAAGGCGCAGTTCCAGTCCACCACCGCCAGGTCGTCCGAGAGATAGCTGTGGGCCTGGCCGAGCACGTCGGCCCGCTCCTCGCGCGAGAGCGGCACCGCGCTCGTCTCTCCGAGGAGGAGCTCCGCGATGGGGGCGAGGGCGAGCACCTCGGCGGCGCTGGCCGGTTCCTCGAGCCGCCGCACGAAGAAGAGCTGGTACGTCTCGAGGCCGTCCCAGCGGTGCGGCCGCTCCAGCGCCGGCGAGAGCAGGCGAGAGAGCTCCTCCGCCTCCGCCCGCGCGGCCGCGTCGAGGGCGGGGGTGGCCTGCGCCGAGAGCTCCTCCGCCAGCGGGACGAGGTCGGCGAGGTCGGTGCCGGGCGTGATGGGGAAGCGGTAGAGGATGCTCACCACGCCGTAGTCGAAGAGGTGCGCGCTCGCCTCGGCGGAGCGGGTCCCGCCGGCGAGCGGCACGGTGCGCGACCCGAGCGCGACGTGCAGCGGCGGCCGAGGGATCTCGAGCGCGGTCGTGCTCTGCGCCCCCTCCAGCTGCAGGCGCGAGCTGGGCGCGGCGAGGAGCGCCTCGGCGCGCGCGAGGTCGAGCGCGTCGCCGACGTCGAAGAGGCGGTAGACGTGTAGCGTGCCTTCCGCGAC
>DASPZP010000334.1:0-13266 GCA_035636195.1 Anaeromyxobacteraceae bacterium | reverse complement strand
CGCGTCGCGTTCATCACCGGCGGAGCGTTTACGCCGCGCGCGCTTGCGTTTCTGGAGCGGAACACCCGCCCGACCTTGTCGAAGCCCATCGATGCCGAGGCGCTGCGCGAGCTCGTCGCGCGCCTGATCGCCGGCTGAGGCGACTGCGGCGAGGCGCGCCAGCTGGCGCTCGGCCCGCGCCAGCTCCGTCGAGAGCTGGGCCACCTCAGCGAGCAAGCACGGCGCGAGCACCTGCGCCACCGAGGCGTCGCCGGTGGCGAGGCGCGCCTCCCAGTCCCCGAACACGTCGGGCGTGAGCCTCGGCACTGGCATCACCTGCGCGCGCCCAGGGTTCACGCTCCGTGGCTGGTCGCCACGCGGCGGCGGCTTGGGCATGTCGCTGACAGGCGGCGCGGCGGCGTCGACGGGGAGTGGCGAAGCCCTCACGCGGGCGACCGGCTCCATCCGCGGCAAGGGGGGTCGCGGCAGCGTCCACGGGAATGGTTTCCGCTCCCCCTCGAGACCGGTGGAGAGGATCGCCTCGACCCGCCCCACCGCCCCGCACCTGCAGCGCAGGATCAGGCCGGCCAGGTCCCCCGGATGGATGCCGTCGCACAGCACCCGATCGCACTGCCAACACAGGTAGCGCAGCGAGCCCGCACCCACGAGGAGCGGGCCCTCGGCGCTCCGCGCCAGCGTGGGGAGCGCCTCCGGGCATGCCCCGTGAATGGGGCGCAACCGCTCGATTCGCTCGGGTCGCGCTGCGCCAAGCCTCTGCGGCATGGGGGGTGCGAGCGCGCGTCCCAGCGCGGCGTCGTTCCAGGCAGCGGGATCCGGCCAGTGTGGGACGACCACGCCCGTGAGCGTACTCCTGCCGACCACGTTCACCAACCCCCGAGTGACACACCCCCGGTCCGGGCTGCCCTTTTCGGTCGCCGGCTGCACCAAGCGGCCCCGAACGCGTAAGTTCGCCGGCATGGACACGCTCGTGCCGGGGACCACCTGGGAGCGGAGCGCCGTTCGCCCGCACCCGACCGTACTCGACCTGGTCCGCTTCGGCCTGTGGATGGGCATGGTCGGGTTCGGCGGCGGGCTGAGCGTGCTCGCCGGGCTGCGCGAGGCCACCGTCGAGCGAAGGCGCTGGCTCACCGCGCGCGAGTTCGACAACACCGCCACCGTCGCGCAGATGCTGCCGGGCGGCGCGGCCGCGAATGCGCTCTCGCTGCTCGGCCTCCGGAACTTCGGGTTGAAGGGCGCCTTCATGACCTATGCGGCCTTCATCCTGCCCGGCTTTGGGGCGACCGTGCTCCTCGCTGCGCTGTACGGCACCGTGGGTGGCGCCTCGGAGGCAGGGGCGTTGCTGGGGGGCTTCAGCGCTGCGGTGGTGGGGATCGTCGCCTCCATCACGCTGCAGATGGTCGGCTCGAGCGTGGGCCGCTTCTGGCAGATGGGGATCGCCGCCATGGCGCTCGCCCTGAGCCTCGCCGGCGGCGCCTCGTCGGGCGAGATCGCGCTCCTGGGGATCGGCTCCGGGCTCGTGCTCGACCTGGCGACCAAGCGCGCGCGGCTGGCGCGCGCGCGGCGCTCCGTCCGTGGCCCTGCGTCCCCCCGCCGCCGCAGGGTGGCGCTCCCCGACGAAGGCGAGCCCTTGCCGCGGACGGACCGCTCCTCGCTGCGCGCGGTGGCGCTACCCATCGCCATGGCCGCCCTGCTCGCCACGATGGCGGGGGGGACGCTCGTCTCTCTGGCGCTGCTCTTCCTGCGCACCGGGCTCGGCGCCTATGGCGGCGGCTTCGCCATCGTCCCGCACCTCCACGCCACGCTGGTGGGGAACGGCGTGCTGAGCGAGCGGCAGTTCACCGATGCCGTCGCCATCGGCAAGCTCACCCCTGGTCCGGTGCTGCTCATGGCGACCTTCATCGGCTACGTGAAGAGCGGGGTCGCCGGTGCGCTGGTGTCCACCGCGGCCATCTTCGCCGCGCCGTTCATGTTGACGGTGGCGCTCGGCGGCTGGCTGGCGCGCTACCGGTCGCGGCGGGCGGTCCGGGCGGCCCTGCGCGGGCTCACCCCGGCGGTGGTGGGCACCATCGCGGCGGCCGCCATCACCCTCGCCGGGGGGCTGCGCGGCCCGGGCGAGATCGCCATCGCCGTCGCGGTGGGCCTGACGCTCACCCGCTTCAGGGTGAACCCGGTGTTCATGCTCGCGGTGGGCGGCGCCGCCAAGGTCCTCCTGCTGGGGCTCGGGGTCGCGTAGGCGACCCGCCGCAGCGCGCGGTGGCTCTCACCTGCGAGGCTCGGCGCAGGCGGGGCGAAATCCCCCCCCTACGCCTCGGCCCTTCACGAGGAGATCGCTCATGCCTGGCTTCACGCTCCGCAAGCACTCGCAGCAGCGCTTCGATGCCGTCCTGTCGCAGCTCCCAGGCCTCCTGCAGGAGGAGGGCTTCGGCGTCCTGACGCGCATCGACGTCGCCGACACGCTGAAGCAGAAGATCGGGGTGGATTTCCGGCGCTACCAGATCCTGGGCGCCTGCAACCCCAAGCTCGCCCACCGCGTCCTCTCCACCGACCTCGAGGTCGGCGCGATGCTGCCCTGCAACGTGGTGGTGTACGAGGGCGACGACGGTGGAACGGTCGTGCTCGCCATCGATCCCTTGCAGGCCATCGCCGCGGCGAACCCGGCCGTCCGCCCGGTGGCAGAGGAGGTTCGTGCGCGCCTGGTCCGCGTCCTGGAGCGCGTGAGCTGAGGTGGTGCGGGGGCGCTCCTGCCGCCGCGGTCGGCCGACCTAGGCAAGCCGCCGCGCGGACGGGCCTCCCCGGAGGAGCTCCATGGCGAGCTCGCGGAAGGCGGTCACCTTGCGCGAGACGTGCCGTCCTCCGGGCGTGACGATGTGCAGGTAGCCCGCGGTCCGTTCGTGAGTCGGGAGCACGCGCACGAGCGTGCCCGCCGCGACGTCGGGCGCGGCGACGAAGGTGGGCAAGAGGCCGATGCCCGCCCCGGCCCGCAGCGCATCGCGGGCGAAGAGCAGGTCGTCGCAGACGATCCGGGGGTGCAGGGCGTCGGCGCCGCCCACGCGCGGGATGCGCAGCTTCTGCGGTCCGCTCCGGAAGACCACGCCGTCGTGGCCCGCCAGGTCGGCCTCGCCGCGAGGGACCCCCCGCCGCGCGAGGTAGAGCGGCGAGGCGTAGAGCTGAAGCACCACCGGCGCCGCGCGGCGCGCGACGAGGCTCGAGTCGCGCAGCCGCTCGCCCACCCGCAGCGCGAGGTCGAAGCCCTCCGCGACCAGGTCGACCACCCGGCCGCTCAGGTGCAGCTCGACCCGGACCGCGGGGTAGCGGGCCGTGTAGCGCGTCACCGCCTCGGCCAGGAAGAGCGCCCCCACGTCGGCGGGCGCGGTGACGCGCAGCTCGCCCGAGGGCAGCTCCTCGCGCCCGGGCACGCCGCTCACCGCCCGCCGCAGCCCGGCGAGGAGCGGCGTCACCTCGTCCAGGAGGGCCGTCCCGGCTGCGCTCAGCGCGACCTGGCGGGTGGTCCGGAACAGGAGCTGCGCGCCCAGCGAGGCCTCCAGGCGCGCGATTCCGCGGCTGACGGAGGACTTGGGCCTCCCCAGCTCGCGGGCAGCGGCCGAGAAGCTCCGGGTGCGGGCGACCGCTTCGAAGAGGGCGAGCAGGTCGAGATGTGGCTGTTGCATGGATGGAACAGTCCTTTGCTCGAGGCGCAGTGGCGCCACCGGCGAAACGATCGCACATTGCAGCCCACCCCGCGAGCACCGCTCGCGCCCTGCCCGGTGGATGACCCGCCGGCCTCGAGGAGAAAGTCATGAAGAAGCTCGGTCTCGCCGTCGCCATCGCCGCCGCCCTGCCGTTCACCGCCCACGCCGCCCCTGCCACCTGGACCATCGATGGGGCCCACTCGACCACCGGCTTCGCCGTGAAGCACCTCGTCATCTCGACGGTGCGGGGCCAGTTCGGGAAGACCAGCGGCACCCTCCGCCTCGACGACGCCGACCCGAGCCGCTCCTCGGTGGAGGCCGTCGTCGACGCCTCCAGCATCGACACCCAGAACGCGCAGCGCGACGCACACCTCGCGTCTCCCGACTTCCTCGACGTGGCGAAGCACCCCACCATCGCCTTCCGTTCGACCCAGGTGGAGCAGCACGGCAAGGACAAGCTGGTCGTGACCGGTGAGCTGACCCTGCACGGCGTGACGAAGCCGGCGACGTTCGACGTGACCGCCTCGCCGGTGGTGAAGGGCATGGCCGGCGAGCTGCGCCGCGCCTTCTCGGCCACCACCCGCATCGACCGCCGCGACTACGGCCTGCGCTGGAGCAAGGCGGTCGAGGCTGGCCCGGTGGTGGGCGACGAGGTGACCATCACCCTCGACCTCGAGGCGACCCCGGAGGCGCCCAAGGCCGCGGCGCGCTGAGCGGGTCGGGATGGCGGGCGGCGCAGGGCGCGTCGTTCCGCGGCGGGGGATGAACCCCCGCCCTACGTCGGGGCGGGTGTAGGGCGGGGGCTTGTCCCCCGCCGCCGGCCTCGGACAGGGCCCCTCACCCCGGCGCCGTCTGCAGGAACTTCCGTAGCGCCTCGCGGACCGAGCGCTCCACGCGCGGTGGCAGCTCGGCGCCGGCGTGACCCGACTGGCTGCAGAGCGAGAGCGTCGCCCGGAGGGAGTCGCAGCGGGCCCGGCAGCGTGCGCAGGCGCGGAGGTGCGCCTCCAGCTCGTCGCAGACGTCGCCGCTGATGTCGCCCTCCAGGTGCCGGGAGAACAGCTCCGCCACGTCGGGGCAGTCTCCATCGGGCGACGCGATCGCCTCGGGCGTGCCGAGCACCGGCGCGACCCGCTCTCGCACCGCCACCCGCGCCCGGTGCAGGCGGCTCTTCACCGCCTCCACCGAGAGGCCGAGCACCTGCGCCACCTCCGGCGCCGAGAGGCCCTCCACGTCGCGCAGCACCAGCACCTCGCGGTACATCGGCTCGAGGCTCGAGATGGCCTGCTGGAGCGCGTTCCGCACCTGGGCCGCCACCGCCAGGTCCTCCGGACCCTGGGCGGCATCGGCGACGGCATGCGCCTCCTGACCGGGATCGTCGAGCGACGCGACGTTCTCCGGCGCGAACTTGCTCGTCCGGTGCTGCTTGATGCAGAAGCTGCGGGCGATGGTGTAGAGCCAGGTCGAGACCGACGAGGCGCCGCGGAAGTCGCGGATGGAGCGCGCCGCGGCGAGGAGCGTCTCCTGCAAGACGTCCTTCGCGTCGTCCTCCTCGCCGCACATCTTCATGCCGAAGCGGAAGATGCGGTTCTGGTGGCGTGTGAGCAACCGGTCCAGGGCCGCCCGATCGCCGGCGCGGGCCGCTGTCAGGAGCTCGGCGTCGTCGGTGGAGAGGGGAGGCATGCCCCTTCCTAGCGCGGCGCCGACGCCCGCACAACCGGGGCGGCCGTCGGCTGGCGTGTGCGCGGCGGCGCGGCCCCGCCGGTCAGGCCTGGCCCGCCGCGACCATGATCCAGCGAAGCGCGAAGCCGCCTGCGAGCACGAGGAGCGGCGCCGCGAGCGCCATGCGGAGCTTCAGCCGGACCTCGAGCGTCTCGAGCAGGAACGGCACGGCGACCCCGCTGATGACGACGAGCGTCCAGAACGGCGCGGTGTAGGGTCCGCCCAGGAAGAGCCCTGCCGCCGCCCTGCCTGCCGCCCCGTTCGTCGAGAGCCCGACGAGGAAGAGCAGCATGATCAGGAGCTCGATGCCGATCGCGAACCGATCCCACACGGAGAAGAGGTGACGCTCCTCCTCGGTGACGCGGAAGAGGAGCAGGAGCGCCGCCCCGGTCGAGATGCCGGAGACGAGGAACAGCGGCCCGAGCAGGGCCGAGCTCCAGAGCGCCCGGGCGCCGAGCGTCGAGAGCAGCACGCCGGTGTAGATGCCGAGCGCGGCGCCGGCGCCGATGCTCGCCCAGCGGAGCGCCGAGGCGTGGGCGAGGCCGAAGGCGCGAGCGGCGCGGGCGAGCCCGCCGAGCCCGACCCGCGCGCAGAGGGCGATCGCGCGGTCCGCCTGCGCGTCGTCGAGCCCGGCGAGCGCCATGACGAGCGACACCGGGTACACGAGCACCAGGATCCAGGCGCCCCAGCTCATCGGCGAGGTCCACCGGAACGCCAGGTAGAAGCGCCAGACGTGCAGCTTGAAGCCGAGATCGAGGAAGAGCGCCGCCATCCCGACCGAGACGAGCAGCGGCGCGGCGAACGCGAGCCAGCGCGCAGCCGGCGACCGGCGCTCGTTCCTCATCCAGAGCGCGGCGGTGAGGATCATCAGCCCCGCGGCCATGCCTCCGAGGAAGAGGTAGACCGGGATCTCCCAGGTCCAGACGTGGAGCGATGGATCGATGAGGTGGCTGTGCCGTGCGACGTCGAGCTCGTTCATGTTGGGTTCCCCCTCGCTATCCGCTGCAGCCGCCGCCACCGGCCTTCTTCGTCCCGCCGCCGCTCGACGCCGCGGGCGGCGGGGCCGGAGGGGCGGCCTTCATCCCCGTCAAGGCTGACTGGATCCCGGCGCGGAACCGGTAGTCCTCGACCTCCGCGAGCGCCGCGCCGGGCGCCGGTGGCGCCGGCTGCGTCAGCGCATAAGCCTCCCAGGCCTTCCAGCCACCCTTGAGGATGGCGAGCTTGCCGGGGTAGCCGGCCGCCGCCGGTGGCAAGGCGAGGTCCTCGGCGCCTACGAAAACGATCTCGCGTGCGGCGTTCGCCTCCGCGAGGCGGAGCTTCGGCAGGTCGTCGACGGGAATGCACTCCGACCCGGGCACCCGCTTCGCGGCGCACTCGGCGAGCGGCCGGAGGTCCAGGACGCGCAGCGACCACGGCGCGTCGAAGACGCGCCGGGCGAGGTCCGCCGGCGAGATCGCCGCCACCTCCAGCGTCCCGGCGCGCGAACCGGTGGGGAGCGCGAGCATGGCGACGCCGGCGAGCGCCGCCGAGACCAGGCCAGCGACGACGAACCGGCGCGGCCGGCCGCCGGGGATCGCGGTCGCGAGGGGATCAGCCTTGGACGCGAAGAGCCGCTCCAGCTTCTCGGCGCCGATGAAGCAGCCGACGGCCATGAGGACGACGGCGACCGCGACGATGGCGGGACCGGCCCGGTCGGGCAGGTGGAGGAGCTCCCAGAGGTAGAAGCTCCCGAGCGCGGTGCTGTTGTGGAACCGAGCGAACCCGGGCCGCCCCTCGACCTCGGCCCAGATCACCTGGCCGACGATGGTCCCGAGCACGGTGACGAGACCGTCGACCTTGCCCGACGCCATCGCCACGTAGGAGGTGCCCGGGCAGTAACCGGACATGACGAAGCCCATGCCGACGAGCATCCCGCCGACGAGGAACGGCACGACGAAGGTCGCGCTCGTCGCGTGATCGGCGATGAGCCTGAAGTCGGTGAGGCCCACGCCCGACGCCACGACGATGACCAGCATCGCGGTGACGACGGCGGTGAACATCACCTTGAAGACGCTCATGTCGTAGCCGTAGAACTGGCCGACGAGCTTCTGCGCGCGGCCGAAGCCGGCCCGCTCGAGCACGAAGCCGAACCCGAAGCCGCTCACGACGGCGAACACGAGCCCGAGCTCGTGGGACGGGAAGATGGGGAAGATCATCGCCACTCCCTCCTGACGAAGGGGGCGAGCGCGTAGGCGCCGCCGAAGAAGGCCATGAAGAAGATCCAGGCGCCCACCGATAGCAGGGCGCCGCCCGAGAGCGCCTGGCCGGATGCGCAGCCGCGCGTGATCTTGGCAGCCACACCCATGAGCACGCCGCCGGCGAGGGCGAGCGCGATGCGGCTCCCGGTGGAGATGCGCGGGCCCTTCAGCACCTCGCGCTTCAGGCGGCCGGCGGTGTAGGCGGCCACGAGCCCGCCGAGGACCACGCCCAGGAGCTCGTAGACGAGCCAGTTCGGGTGCTCGGCCACCGCGGCCCGGGCGAGCGCCGGCGTCGCCGCGACGTGGTCCGGGGCGACCAGGGAGAGGGCGGCGATGCCCATGCGCAGGGAGCCGCCCGACGCGCCGAGGCCGCCTCCCATCACGAGGTACGTCGTGGCGAGCACGAGGCCGAGCGCGACGCCGGCCACGTACGGGTTCCAGAACTTGTTCGGATCTCGCTGCATGGCGGCTCCCGTGGCTCCTACGTCAGGAAGAAGACGTTCGGATCAGTCCCCTGCTCCGGCTGCAGCACCTTGTGCTTGCGGCGCGCGACGAGCTGGGCGACCGGGCTCGCCGGATCGGACAGATCACCGAAGGTGAGCGCCTTCGTCGGGCAGGTCTCGACGCAGGCGGGCAGCTTGTCCTTGGTCACCCGGTGCAGGCAGAAGGTGCACTTGTCGACGTGGCCCTCGGGGTGGACGTAGCGGGCGCCGTACGGACACGCGGCGATGCAGGCCTTGCAGCCGGTGCACTTCCGCCGGTCCACCGCGACGATGCCGCCCTCCGCCACGTGCGAGGCGCCCGTGGGGCAGGCCGCCACGCAGGCCGCGTTCCCGCACTGGTTGCAGCGCTCGCTGCGCACCTCGAGCGCGAGGTCGGGGAAGGTCCCGCTCGTCTCCTGCACCGTCCAGCAGCGGAAGCCGCCGTTCGGGACGCGGTTCTCGTTCTTGCACGCGATGACACAGGCGCTGCAGGCGACGCAGCGCCGGGTGTCCACCGCCAGCGCGTAGCGCTTCTTCATACCGCCCTCTCGGCCGGCTCGAGCCGCACGAAGTTCACGTTCATGCCGGTGCCGCCCATGATCGGGTCGACCTTGTACCGGCTGGTGAGCGCGCTGTCGGAGGCGCCGCGCCCTCGCGCCTGGCGGAGCCCCTTCGCCGTGTGGCCGAAGCCGTGGACGAGGTAGACGCAGTCGCCGCGGATGCGCTGTGTCACCTTCGCCCGCACGGGATTGCTGCGGACACCGTCCTGGTTCACGAGCACCACCCGGTCACCGTTGGCGAGCGGAAACGGCAGCGCCCGCGCGGCCTCGGCGTTCACCCACACCTCGTTCTCGGGGAACGGCTCGGCCAGCAGCCGGTTGTTGGTGGTGCGGCCGAAGGTATGGGTCGGCGTGCGGCCGGAGAGCATGCGGAACATGCCCGGCGGCGCCTCTTCCTGCGGGTAGTAGCTCGGCAGCGGATCGAACCCGAGCCCCTTGAGCTCCTCGCTGTACAGCTTGATCTTGCCGCCTTCGGTCGAGATGGACGGCGCCGCCCCCTCCTCCTCGCAGGTGGCGATGGGCTTTCCCAGAACCACGCCCTTCTTCCGGATCTCGGCCACGTCGATCTTCGAGGCGGCGAGGCGGGTCTCCACGAACGCGCGCGCGTCGGCCCAGGGGAACTGGGCGCCGAGGCCGACCCGGTTGGCGAGCTCCTTCGCCATCCAGGAGCCCGGCTTGGAGTCGTACATGGGCGGGACCACCTCCTGCCGGATGGCGACGAACGGGCGCTTGTAGGTGGGCGCGGCGAGATCGTCGTACCGCTCGAGATAGGTGCACTCCGGCAGCACCACGTCCGCCCACCCGCAGATCTCGGCCGGCAGGACGTCGATGGCGACCATGAAGTCGAGGTTCTGGATGGCGGCGATGGTCTCCTGCGGCGCCGGCAGCGACTGGATGAGGTTCGTGCCGTAGACGATCCAGGCCTTGAGGTCGTAGAGCGAGCGGCCCGGCTTCGTCGCGTCGCACAGGCCGGAGGCGAGCACCTCATCCGCCACCGGGAAGCCGCCCCCCTTCGGCTTGTCGGCCTTGGGCTTGCCGGGCGCGTGCTCGGGTGGCTTCGGCATCGGATAGCCGGCGAGCGGGAACTTGCCCTGCGTGAGGTAGCCGCCGCGGCGCCCGTAGCTGCCGAGCAGCGCCGCCAGGATGGCGACCGCGCGGAGCCGCTGGGTGTCGTCGCCGTACCAGGTGGTGTGACGGCCAGGGTGGATGAGCGAGGCGGGGCGCGCGCTCGCGATGAGGCGGGCCGACTCGCGGATGAGCTCCGGCTTCAGGCCGGTGATGGGGTAGGCCCACTCCGGCGTCTTGTCGGCGACGTGCGCCTTGAGCTCGTCGAGCCCGATGGCGTACTTCGCGAGGTACTCGGCGTCGTAGCGCTTCTCCTCGAGGATGACGTTCATCCAGGCGAGGAGCAGCGCGATGTCGGTGCCGGGCTTGATGGGGAGCCAGTAGCGCGCCTTGCCGGCGGCGACCGAGTAGCGCGGGTCGACGACCACGAGCTGGGCGCCCTTCCCCACCGCCTCGGCCATCTCCTGCACCTGGGTGTTGTGCATGTTCTCGCCCAGGTGGCTGCCGATGAGCGTGATCACGCGCGCGTTGGCGATGTCGACCGGCTCGGGCGAGCCGAGGCCCTCGCCATAGGTGAGCGTGAACGCCGCCTCGCGCGGCCCGCGGCACTGCGCGTACGAGGGCGCGCCGATGTTGGGCGAGCCCCACGCCTTCATGAACTGCTTCCACCACGAGCCGCCGAAGCCATGGGTGAAGAGCGCCAGCGCCTCCGGACCGTGGCGCTCGCGGACCTTGAGGAGCTCCTCCGCCACCTTGTTGAGCGCCGCGTCCCAGCTGACCTCCTGGAAGACGTCCTCGCCGCGCTTGGCGGTGCGGATGAGCGGCTTCTTCAGGCGGTCCGGGTCGTAGAGGAGCCCGGTCGCGCCCGCGCCGCGCGGGCAGAGCATGCCGCGCGAGAGCGGGTGCTCGGGGTTGCCGACGAGCTTCGTGACCCGGTCGCCCTTGACGTGCGCGAGGACGCCGCAGCCCCAGAAGCACAGCTCACAGAAGGAGGGGACCACCCGATCGCCGTCGGTGGCGGGATCCTCGGCCCGGGCAGCGTCGAGCCCCCACCAGCGGCTGGCGAGCCCGGAGGCGGCGACCGCACCGCCCGCGGCGGCACCGATCTGGATGAATTGACGGCGCGTGTACATGGAATGGCTCCCTTCGCCGGGACTGGCGATCAGATCTCTCCGACCACCTTCTTCAGCGCGTCCTCGATGGCGTCAGGCGCGCAGCGGATGTTCATGAAGCTGTGCGACCCCATCATCTTGAGGTCGGTGAAGTTCACGGCGATGCGGAACTTGCCGAAGAGGGCGAAGACCTCGTCGCCGGAGACCAGGAGCTCGTAGGGGAGGTGCCCGGTGGAGCGGGTGGGCTTGAAGTCGATCTCCTTCATGATGCGCGCGTCCGACGAGCAGCCGTCGGTGAGCGCCACCCCGAAGACCGTCTCCTTCTCGCCCGGCAGGTCCACCCGGTAGACCTTGCTCGCCCCGCCGCGCTTGGCGGCGAGCCCCGCCTCGATGGCCTCCACCGCCGCCGCGTGGCTCTTGAACTTGCCGAACCGCGACGGATCGTCGAAGTAGGGCATGCCGAGCATGTAGTGGTAGCCGCGGAGGTCGCGGGCGCTCTTCCCCTCGTCCGACCCGAACTCCTCGACGCGGCCCAGCGCCGCCTCGAGCTTCGCCGCCACCGGCGCGAGATCGCTCGTCATCCGGTAGGCGGCCGCCATGTAGCGCGGGTTGGTGTAGGCGACCTGCACCTCGTCGCCGAGCTTCGTGAACGTGACCCGCTGCGCCGCCGCGTAACCGCCGAAGCGCGACGTCGCGGCGAGCTCCTTCAGCTCATCGCTCGTGATCGCGACGACGAGGGCGCCCGGGTAGGGGGCGTAGGTGCCAGCGACCTCGAAGCCAGCCGCGGCGAGCTTCGCCTGGGCCGCCTCTGCCACCTCCAGCACCTTCCCCTGCTCGCGCGCCGCCAGCACGAACGGCTTCATCAGTGGCTCGGCCGCCTGGGCGGCCCACGAGAAGGCGAGCATCGCAACGGCCACGGGCATTCGCATCGTTTGCTCCTCCTGTGGAGGACCGAATGCGGCTGCCGTGCCGAACGGGTATAAGTTGAAATGACTGGTTTTTTTGGCCGCGAGCGACAGCCGTTCGAGACGGCACGTTTCAGCGTCGTGCCGCTAAACGTGTCAGTCGACTGCGACGGAACGAGTCACTCCAGCCCAAGGGCCCGCATGCGCCGCCAGAGCGTGCTGCGGCTCATCCCGAGCGCCCGGGCCGTCTCGGCGCGGCTCCAGCGGTTCGCCTCGAGCGCTTGCTTTACCGACCGTCGCTCGTCTTCGGTGGCGAGTGGACCGACGGGCGCGTGGACGATCACCGGCCACGGGGTGTCGGACGGCGCCGCCGGGCGCGAGGCGCTCGGCTGCAGCTCCGGGGGGAGGTCCTCCGGCTGCAGCGTCTGGCCCTGGCAGACGGTTGCCGCGAACTCGAGCGCGTTCTCGAGCTCGCGCACGTTCCCGGGCCAGTCGTAGGTGAGGAGCGCGCGCAGGGCCTCGGGCGAGAAGCGCAGCGAGCGGCCGGTGCGCGCGCCCGAACGCGAGAGGAGGTAGATGGCGATGGGCTCGATGTCCTCGCGCCGGTCGCGCAGCGGCGGCAGCTCGATGGGGAACACCTTCAACCGGTAGTAGAGGTCCTCGCGGAAGGTGCCGGCCGCCACGCCCTTGCGCAGGTCCCGGTGGGTGGCGGCGATGATGCGGGCGTTGGTCTGGCGCGGCGCCGCCTCGCCGACGCGCTCGTAGCTCCGCTCCTGCAGCACGCGCAACAGCTTCACCTGGAGGTGGAGCGGGACGTCGCCCACCTCGTCCAGGAAGAGGGTGCCGTCGTTGGCGAGCTCGAACCGGCCCGACCGGTCGCGCACGGCGCCGGTGAAGGCGCCGCGCACGTGCCCGAAGAGCTCGCTCTCCAGCAGCTCGCCGGGGAGCGCGGCCGCGTTCACCGCCACGAACGGTCCGTTGCGCCGAGGCGAGTGGGCGTGGAGGGCGCGCGCCAGTACCTCCTTGCCGGTTCCGCTCTCGCCGGTGATGAGGATGCTCGCCTCGCTGTGCTGCAGCGTCTCGACGAGGCGCAGCACCCGCGCCATGGCGGGCGAGCGGCAGAGGAGCCCCGACCCGGCCGTCGGCTCGTGGCCGGTCACCCAGGCCGGATCGTCCTCGGCCGGACGCATGACGAGCAGGTAGACCGCGTTGGGATCGCACACCCCGTAGGCGTCGTGCTTCAACGGTGCAGCCGTGATGGAGAGGAGCCGCGTCGCGCCTCCCTCACCGCGCAGGAGAGCGCGCCAGCCCTCGCGCTTCTCGCCCGCCAGGAGCGCCTCGCGGAGCGGGCTGCCAGGCGCGAACAGCTCGGGCCCGAGCACCGTCTCGATCGGATGGCCGCCGATGCGCGCGGCCGCCCCGGGGCCGAGCAGCGCATCGAGCTGGCTCGAGACGTGGCGCACCCGGAACTCCGCGTCGAGCGCCATGCAGACGCGC
>DASPZP010000333.1:0-17318 GCA_035636195.1 Anaeromyxobacteraceae bacterium | reverse complement strand
CGGCGAGGTCAAGGTCGGGCCGACGCTCAACTTCCGCGAGCTGCGCGACCAGGTCGTCATCGAGGAGACCGGCGTCGCCGAGCACCTCAAGGGTCAAAAAGTTTGGGGCTTCGGGCTCCTCGCCCTCATCGGCATCTGCCTCTTCGTCGGCGCGATGGGGAAGAGCGCTCAGCTTCCGCTCTACGTCTGGCTACCGGACGCGATGGCGGGCCCGACCCCGGTCTCGGCCCTCATCCACGCCGCCACCATGGTCACGGCGGGCGTCTACATGGTGGCGCGGCTCAACTTCATCTTCGCGCTCTCCCCGGCGGCGATGGCCTGGGTGGCCTTCGTCGGCGCGCTGACGGCGATCTTCGCCGCCTCGATCGGGTTCTTTCAGTACGACATCAAGAAGGTCCTCGCCTACTCCACCGTCTCCCAGCTCGGCTTCATGTTCATCGGGGTCGGCGTCGGGGCCTACTGGGCCGGCGCGTACCACCTCCTCACGCACGCCTTCTTCAAGGCGACGCTGTTCCTCGGGTCGGGGTCGGTCATCCTGGGCTGCCACCACGAGCAGGACATGCGGAAGATGGGCGGGCTGAAGGAGCACATGCCCATCACGCGCTGGACCTACCTCATCGCGTGCTGGGCCATCGCCGGCTTCCCCTGGGCGAGCGGCTTCTACTCGAAGGACGAGATCCTCTGGAAGGCGTTCACCTCCGAGCACCTCGCGCTCTTCGGCTTCCCGACCCCCTGGCTCGGGCAGGCCATCTACCTCGCCGGGATCATCGCGGCCACCGGCACCAGCTTCTACATGTTCCGCAGCTATTACATGACCTTCACCGGGAAGTACCGGGGCGGCGAGGGCCACGCGCACGAGCACGGCGAGGACCCGCACGCCTCGGTGGCGTCACCCCACCACGCCGATCCCCGCGGCTATCACGACACGCACCCCGACCCCGATCCGGTGGTGGGCCACGTCCACGCCGCCCACGGTGCGGCCCCGCACATCGGGCACTCGGCCGCCGACCCCGCGGCGCACGGCGCCCACACGCCGCACGAGTCGCCCTGGACCATCACCGCGGTGCTCGCCACGCTGGCGGGCGGCGCGGTGCTGGTGAGCCTGCTGGGCATCCCCATGGCCTGGACGGGCCACGAGCCGCTCCTCGAGCAGTGGCTTGCGCCGGCCCTCACGGCCGAGGTGTCCTTCGCCGAGAAGCCGCACGCGCTCGAGTACCTGTTCCAGGTCATCGGCGTCGGCGCCGGAGCCGTGGGCTGGTTCTTCGCCATGCTGCTCTACAAGGACGGGAAGAGCGCGGTCCCGGCCCGGCTCAAGGAGCGCTCGCTCCGTGCATGGACGGTCGTCTACGACAAGTACTACGTGGACGAGCTGTACCACTATGCCGTCATCCGCCCGGCGCTCGCCTTCGCCCGCGCCATGAGCTGGTTCGACGGGCGCATCCTCGACGCCTTCGTCAACGCGGTGGGCGCCGTCACCCGCGGCCTGGCCCGCATCGACGGGCTCATCGACACCTACCTCGTCGACGGCGCAGTGAACGCGGTGGCGGTGCTGATCGGGGAGGCGGGCAGGTCGCTGCGCCGCCTCCAGACCGGGCGCGTCCAGACCTACCTCTACGGCGCGCTCGCAGGCGGGCTCGCCGTCATCCTCCTCAACTTCCTGATCCCTTAGCCAGGAGCGGCGCGCACATGTTCGGACCCAACAACGTTCTCGCGTGGGCCACCTTCCTGCCGCTGGCAGGGGCGGTCCTGATCGTCCTCCTCGCCGGGCTCCGCTTCTCGCTCGGGCTCCCGAAGCGCACGCTCGACCAGGCGGCGCGCGGCATCGCGCTCGTCGCGAGCGGCCTCTCTCTGGTCGCCGCCGTCTACGCCTGGTCCTTCTACGACCCGCACGCGCCGGGGCTGCTGGTGGCGGGCAAGGAGACCGGCGTCCAGCTCGTCCAGCGCGCCGTCTGGATCAAGGTCTTCAACGTCGAGTGGTTCGTGGGCGTGGACGGCCTCTCCATCTCGATGGTGCTCCTCTCCGGCCTCATCTCCTTCGTCGGCACCATCGCCTCGATGCCGTGGTGGTCGGGGGCGAAGGACCGCGAGATGGCCGGCATGATCGAGGACGACGGGCACGGCGACGACCCGCACCACCCGAAGCACTTCTCGGTGCGGATGGTGCCCGGCTACATGGTCATGCTGCTCATCCTGCAGACCGGGATGATGGGCACCTTCGTCTCCCTCGACATGTTCCTCTTCTACGTGTTCTGGGAGGTGATGCTCCTGCCGATGTACTTCCTCATCGGCATCTGGGGCGGGCCGCGCAAGGAGTACGCGGCCATCAAGTTCTTCCTCTACACGCTGGCCGGCTCGGTGCTGATGCTGGTGGCGATCATCGGCATCTACTACAACAGCGCCGGCGCGACGCTCATCGACGGCACGGCCACCCAGCACACCTTCAGCCTGCTCGAGCTCGCCGCGCAGGGCCACGCCGGGCAGTTCGCCCAGGCCGGCCCCATCCTCGGCTTCGAGTTCACCAAGATCGTGTTCGTCGGACTCTTCATCGGGTTCGCCATCAAGATCCCGATGTTCCCCTTCCATACCTGGCTGCCCGACGCCCACGTCGAGGCGCCCACGCCCATCTCGGTCATCCTGGCCGGCGTGCTCCTCAAGATGGGCATCTACGGCATCCTGCGCTTCAACTACGGGATCCTGCCCGAGGCGACGCGCTGGGCGGCCAACGCCATCGCGCTCTTCGGCGTCATCAACATCGTCTACGCGGCGTTCGTCTGCCTGGCGCAGAAGGACATCAAGAAGATGATCGCGTACTCGTCCGTGTCGCACATGGGCTTCTCCCTGCTCGGGATGGCGGCCATGACGCCCACCGCCATCTCCGGCGCAGTGCTGAACCTCTTCACCCACGGCATCATCAGCCCCATGCTGTTCCTCATCGTGGGCGTCATCTACGACCGCGCCCACCACCGTGAGATCGAGCGCTTCGGCGGGCTCGCCCAGGCGCTGCCCGAGTACACGGCGATGATGGGGCTCGCCTTCTTCGCCTCGCTGGGCCTGCCCGGCCTGTGCGGCTTCATCTCCGAGTTCATGGTCTTCTCGGGCTCGTTCCCGGTCTACATGACCTACGTCATCATCTCGGCGACGAGCGTCATCATCACCGCCGCCTACTACCTGTGGGCCATCCACCGCATGTTCCTCGGCAAGCTCAACGAGGCCTACCGCGGTTACCCGGACCTGAACTGGCGCGAGCGGATGATGCTCTACCCGCTCGGCGCCATCGCCATCTTCCTCGGCTTCTACCCGCAAGCGATCCTGGGCACGATCAACTCGACCCTGCACGCGCTGGTCGAGAACGTCCGGCTCTAGGAGACCGGCCCTCCCCATGGAACAGCTCCTCATCGAGAACAACCTGGCGAGCGTGGGCTGGTTCAGGCCCGAGCTGGCGCTCACCTTCGGATCGATCGCGCTCTTCGTGCTCGACCTCGTCTGGCGGCGCTCTCCGCTGCGGCGCCAGCTCCTCGCCGCCTCGGCGGTGGCGGTGCTGGTGCTGGCGGGCGCCTTCCTCGCGCAGCAGCCTGTGGAGAGCATGCCCATCTTCAACGGGCTCCTCGCCAGCGACGGCTTCGCCACGTTCTTCAAGTGGCTCTTCCTCGCCGCCGGCCTCCTCACCGTGGTCATCGTCGCGCAGGGCGACGACTTCCCGAGCCCGCGGGTGGGCGAGTTCTACGCGCTCCTCACCGCGGTCGTGCTCGGGATGTTCATCATGGCGAGCGCGACCAACCTCCTCACCATCTACCTCGGCATCGAGCTCGTCTCGATGACGAGCTACGTCCTCGCCGGCCTGCGCCGCCGAGATCGCAAGGCGACCGAGGCTGCGCTGAAGTACGTCATCTTCGGTTCGGTCGCCTCGGGCGTGATGCTCTTCGGGATGAGCTACCTGTACGGCCTGCTCGGCACGGCGGACGTGCTCGCCTTCGGGCCGAAGCTGGCGGAGCTCTCGGCGGCCGGCGGCGCCGGGGCCGCCGCCACCAAGCTCGCGCTGGTGGTGGCGGTGGTCTTCGTCTCGTCGGGCGTCGGCTACAAGATCGCGAGCGTTCCCTGGCACATGTGGTGCCCGGACGTGTACGAGGGCGCGCCCACCTCGTTCACCGCCTTCCTCTCGGTGGGGCCGAAGGCGGCCGGCTTCGCGGTCGCGCTGCGCTTCTTCTACGGGGCGCTGGCCGGTCCGGCCGGCGCGGACGGTCTCTCGCAGTCGCTCGCCGGCATTCCCTGGCCCGCCGTCATCGGCGTCCTCTCCGCCGTGACGATGACGCTCGGCAACCTGACCGCGCTGGGGCAGACGAACCTCAAGCGGCTCCTGGCGTACTCCTCGATCGCCCACGCGGGCTACATGCTGATGGGCCTCGCCGCGGTCTCGGCGCTGGGGACGCAGGGTGTCATGATCTACATGCTCGTCTACCTGGTCATGAACCTGGGGGCCTTCCTGGTCGTGATCGTGGTGGCGCAGGCGACCGGCTCGGAGTCGATCCTCGACTACCGCGGCCTCTCGCGCCGGCACCCGCTGGCGGCCGTCACCTTCGCCATCTTCCTCTTCTCGCTGACGGGCCTGCCACCCTTCGCCGGCTTCACGGGCAAGTGGTACCTGTTCTACGCCGTCATCGAGCGCGCGTCGGCGCCGAACGGCTTCTGGTACGGCGCGCTGGCGCTGGTGGCGGCGCTCAACACCGCGGTGTCGCTCTACTACTACGCGCGGATCATCAAGGCGATGTTCATCGACGCTCCGTACGTCGAGGGCGGGGTGGAGCCGAAGGTCGGCTACCAGCTCATGCTCGGCGCCTTCTCGGCCGCCATCCTGGTGTTCGGGATCTGGTGGACGCCCATCGTCGATTGGTCGCAGCGCTCCCTCGCGATGCTGCGCGGCTGACCCTTCCCCGCTGGCGAAACGGAATCCCGGGGCCGGTGCCTTCGCGCGCCGGCCCCTTCCACTTCGTAGGGCGGGGGCTTGTCCCCCGCCGCCCGCTGCTCCCCCTTCCCCTGTCAGGGGAAGGGGGCCGGGGAGAGGGGTGTGTCCCCCGGTCGCCGTGCGGCGCCAGCGTAGGGCCGCGCACGTTGGCGCTCCCCGGCTGTCGCCGCCGAGTCGCTCACGTTCGATTTCCTGGTTCGAGGGAGCTCATGACTTCTGGCCCGCGCCCGAGCGCCATCACCGCCACGCCGAGCAGCAGGACGGTGGCCGCCATGGCGTATGGGAGGGCCACACCGGGGGCCGCTGACGTGCCGAGCGACGTCACCGTGAACGGCCCGACGAGCTGCCCGACCGCAAACGCCGCCGTCATCGCCGCGATGAGCCGCGGCGCCGACGCGCCCGCCAGCCGACGGGCCTCCTGGATCCCGGTCATCGTCACGACCATGAACGTCCCGCCGACGCAGACCGCGCACCAGAGCAGGGTCGAGACGTTCATCCTGAGGGCCGGAGCGAGTACGCCCGCTGCCATGACGACCTGCGCCCGCGCCCAGAGCGTTCGCGGCGGCACGCCGCGCCACCATCGCGATGCCGCGGCCGTCGAGGCAGCCGCCGCGAGCCCGAAGACAGGCCACGTCCACGCGAACACGGCGGGATCGGGGACGACCTGGCGCGCCGCCGCGGGCAGGAACGTCGCGGGGACGATGTAGCCGAACCCGAACGCCCCGTAGGCCACCACGAGCCGCCAGGTGCGCGGCGGCAGCGCCGCCGCCGCCGCGCGGCGTGGCGATGCCGCGACGGAGGACCTTGCGCCGAGCGTGCCCCAGCAGAGGCTCGCGACCACCGCCGAGCACGCGGCGAGGAGGAGCCACGCCGCGCGCGGCGGGACAGCCAGGACGCCCGTCGCGAGCCCGATGAGCCCGCAGACGAAGATCCCGATCCCGACGCCGGAGTACACCCAGCCGGACCACGAGGCACGGCCCCGCGCGGCGAGGAGCGGCAGGGCCCACGACGACACGCCGACGAGGACGAACGCGCTCGCCACGCCGGCGAGGAGCCGGAGCGCAACCCAGGCCGGGAACGCCTCCGTCAGCCCCATACCGCCCGTGAGCGCCGCCACGCCCGCCAGCCCGATGCGCGCGTCGCGCCCGGGGGACGCGCTCCGCGCCATGCAGAGGACGGCTCCGATCAGGTAGCCCAGGTAGTTGGCGCGCGCGAGCGAGCCCCCCTGCGCGAGCGAGAGCGTGCCGGCCTGCTGCATCAGCGGCAGCAGCGGCGTGAACGCGAACCGGCCGACGCCCATCGCCGAGGCCAGGCCGACGAGGCCGATCAGGGCGGCAGGGGCGGCGGCCACGGGGCGAGCAAGGTCAGGCATCACCCGGAGGCTAAGCTCGCGCGCGACGCCGCGAAACCGAATCATCTGATTCGCTTACGACAGCGGGGGCCGCTCGCCAGGAGCCGGGGAGCGCCAGCGTGCGAAGGCCGCATTGCGGACCCCTCACCCCGCCCTCTCCCCTGGCAGGGGAGAGGGAGAACCGTCTTTACGGCACGGCGCCCGACGAACACCTCTCACCCCGGCCCTGTCCCCTGTCGGGGGAGAGACCCTACCCCCTCGTAGCCTCCAGCCGCTCCAGCTCTTCCGGCGACATGGTCACCATCGCGAGCTTCCGGTCCGGCGCGATCGCCTCACCGTGGAAGTCGGAGCCGGCGGTCGGCACGAGGTCGAAGTCGGCGCAGGCGCGGAGGTACTTCTCGCGCTGCGAGGGGACGTGGTCGGGGTGGTACGCCTCGACGCCGGAGAGGCCCCACGCCTTCATGCGCTCGAGGTCGATGCGCTCGATCTTGTTGACGCCGGGGTGGGCGATGGTGGCGGTGCCGCCCGCGCCCCGCACCAGGCGGACGGCGTCCTCCACCGGCAGCCGGTGCCGGCCGACGTAGGCGGGGCGGCCCTCGCCGAGGAACCGGTCGAAGGCCTCCTTGACGGAGGCGACGATGCCGCGCTCGACCATCGCGCGCGCGACGTGCGGCCGCCCCAGGGTCTTCCCACCGCTGAAGGCCTCGATCTCCTCTGGAGTGAGCGCCACCCCGAGCCCGGCGAGCTTCTGGATCATCTCGCCCATGCGCACCCGCCGCTGCTCGGCGAGCAGGTCCTCGAAGCACTGCAAGGACTCGCTCCCGGGGTCGATGAAGTGCCCGAGCACGTGCACCTCCCGCCGATCGAGGTGCGCCGAGAGCTCGATGCCCGGCACGAAGCGCAGCCCGCGCGCGTGAGCGGCGGCGGCGCCGGCGCGGAGCTGCGCGATCGAGTCGTGGTCGGTGAGCGCCCACACCGCCACCCCCGCCGCGGCGGCCCGCTCGGCCACCTGCTCGGCCGGATACTGGCCGTCGCTGGCGGTGGAGTGGGAGTGCAGGTCGATGGCGCCAGCGCGCGCTGTCATGAAGGGCCCCTTCCCTGCTACTATACAGCGACTTTTCGCCGCGGCCTGGGCCGCGGCGCCACCGCCGGAAGGTCCATGCAGCACGTCCTGCGCATCTCCCGAAAGATCGATTACGGCCTGCGGGCCATGATCTACCTCGCCTCCATCCCGACGGCGAAGGTGGTTCCCTTCCGGGAGATCGCGCGGCAGATGATGGTGCCCGAGGACTTCCTGGCCAAGATCCTGAAGACGCTCGTCGACGAGGGATTGGTGAAGTCGAGCCGCGGACCGCACGGCGGCTACACCCTCGCCAAGCCCCCCGCCGAGATCAGCTTTCTCACCATCATCGAGGCGGTCGAGGGCCCCATCGCCATCAACGTCTGCCTCGACGGCGACGACCCGTGCAGCAAGGCCGACTTCTGCACCATGGTGGACGTCTGGCGGCGCGGGCAGGAGAAGATGCTCGAGGTCTACCGCCACACCCCGCTCGCCACGCTCGCGCTCAAGCCCGACGCACAGGGCCAGGTCGGCTTCGTGCAGCTCCGCGGCCCGCAGGAGCTGAAGACCGTCTGAGGCCGAAGCACCCCCGAGTCACCCGGCGTTGACGGGCTCCGCCGGCGCGGCTAACTTCCGCGCCCTCATGGCCCCCAAGACCGCGAAGCAGCTTCGGAAGGCTTACCTCTCGCGCCCGCCCGTCGAGCCCATGCGGCTCCGGCCGGGCATGACGGTGGAGGAGCTCGTCGGCGTGTACCGCAAGGCGGGCGCCTTCAACGGCGGGCGGCTCGCCGAGGCCTGCGACCTGTTCGGCCGCATGATCGACTCGGGCGCCACCATCGCGCTCACCGTCACCGGCGCCATGACGCCGGCCGGCATGGGCGGCGCGATCCAGGCCATGATCGAGGCCGGCTTCGTCGACCTCGTCATCTCCACCGGCGCCAACGTCTACCATGACCTTCACTTTGCGTTGAAGCTGCCGGTGGTGCAGGGGCACTTCCAGGTCGACGACAAGGAGCTGTACCGGGCCGGCATCGAGCGCATCTACGACATCTTCATCACCGAGGACTCGCTGCTCGACACCGACGCGTTCGTGCGCGAGGCGCTCGAGAAGGCGCCCAGGGCGCTGCGCGGCCGCATCTCCACCCCGCGGCTGCACCACTACCTCGGCCAGCTCGTACGGCAGCAGGCGCCGCTCCCGGAGAAGAGCTTCGTCGCCACCGCCGCGGCCTGGGACGTGCCCATCTTCACCAGCTCGCCGGGCGACTCATCCATCGGCATGAACGTGGCCGCCATGAAGCTACGCGGCGGCGAGACCACCATCGATCCCGACCTGGACGTCCTCGAGTCGACCGCCATCGTGTACGACGCCGACGTGAACGGCGTCGTCATCCTGGGCGGCGGCTCGCCCAAGAACTTCTACCTCCAGACGCAGCCCACCCTCTGGCAGATCCTCGACCTCAACCGCGGCGGTCACGAGTTCGTGCTGCAGATCTCGACCGACTCGCCGCAGTGGGGCGGCCTCTCCGGCGCGACGCCGTCCGAGGCCATCAGCTGGGGCAAGGTGCAGGCGGACATGCTGAAGAACCACGTCGTCGTCTACTCGGACACGACCGTGGCGGCGCCGCTCGTCTTCGCCTACGCCCTCTCCACCCGCAAGAAGCGGAAGCCGAAGCGCCTCTTCCGACGCCTGCCGGCGCTGTACGCCGCGCTGGAGAAGGCACATCTCAAGAAGCATCCTGGCTCGGGCGCCATGCCCGAGGTGAAGGACTCGGCCAAGGCGAAGACGGTCGGGCCGGGCCGCGCGCTGCCGCGCCGCTAGATCCCGACGATGGCTCCCTTCGACCCCTCCGCCGCGGCGCTCGCCGGCTCGGGCGTGTTCGGCCTGCCCCACTCCGAGGCGGAGGCGGCGGTGGTGCTGGTGCCGGTGCCGTTCGAGGCCACCACCTCGTACGGGGGTGGCGCCGCGCGCGGACCGGAGGCGGTGCTCTCCGCCAGCCGCCAGGTCGATCTCTTCGACGTCGAGACGGGCCGACCGTACCAGGCCGGCATCCACATGCTGCCGCTCCCGGAGCGCATCGTCGCCCTCGATCGCGCCGCGCGGGCGGTGGCGGCGCCGGTCCTCGCGGCCGGTGGCGTCGCGAACGGCGGCCAGGAGCTCCTCGCGGCGGCGGCGAAGGTGAACGCCGCCTCGGACGAGGTGAACGGCTGGGTGGAGAGCGAGGTGTCCCGGCTGCTGCGCGCCGGGAAGCGCGTGGGCGTCGTCGGCGGAGACCACTCGGTGGCGTTCGGCTCGGTCGCCGCGCACGCCGCCGCCTGGCCGGGCCTGGGCGTCCTGCACCTCGACGCGCACGCCGACCTCCGGCAGGCCTACGAAGGGTTCCAGCACAGCCACGCCTCGGTGCTGCGGAACGTGCTGGACCGCCTCCCCGGCGTGGCGCGCCTCGTCCAGGTGGGCATCCGCGACGTGTCCGACGAGGAGATGGCCTACGCCGAGGCGTCAGCGGGACGCGTGGTGGTGCACCACGACGCGCTCCTGGCGCAGGCGCGCTTCGAGGGGGAGACCTGGGCGGCGCAGGTGCGGCGGATCGTCGAGCCGCTGCCGCGCGAGGTCTACCTCACCTTCGACATCGACGGCCTCGACCCGACGCTCTGCCCGCACACGGGCACCCCGGTGCCGGGCGGCCTCTCCTTCCAGCAAGCCTGCGCGCTCGTGGCCGGCGTCGTGAAGAGCGGGCGGCGCATCGTCGGGCTCGACCTGGTGGAGGTGGCGCCCGGTCCCGAGGGCGACGAGTGGGACGGCAACGTCGGCGCGCGCCTGCTCTACAAGATGATCGGGTGGATGCTGAAGGCGGGCGGCTGACGCCTCACTTGATCTTGTAGGGATCGACCTTCGGCCTCGACTTCTCGACCTTCGCCAGGAGCTCCTTGAAGCGGGCATTGACCGGCTCGTACATGAGGGCCGCCTTGAGCGCGCGCTCGGCGGCCTCCCAGCGCTGCGCCTCGACGTCCTTCAGCGCGGCCGCGAAGAGCTTGCGGCCGTTGGGGGTCGTCCCGAGCTGCTCCTCGACCTTCTTCTTCTGCTCCTCGTGCAGCGCCGACTCCTCGGCCTCGGTGAAGCGGAGCTTCTTCGGCCGGTCGGGGCCGGTCACGTCGCCCAGGTAGCGCAGCCGCTTCGCGTCGTCGCGCAGGACCGTGTAGGCCTCGTTGACGCGGCGGTAGATGCGGCCGATGACGTCGCGCAGCTCGGGCGCGGGCAGCGCCGCGAAGCGATCGGGGTGGTAGGCGCGCGACTCGCGGTAGTAGGCGGCCTTCACGTCCGCGGCGCCGGCGTCCTGCGGGATGCGCAGCACCTCGAAGTAATCCATCCCGTCGAGCGCCGCGGCCCGCGCCTCGATCTCCATGATGAAGTCGATGTCCATGGCACCCCTTGCCTACGCCGCCTGGTGCCCCGCCAGCTCGATGTCGGCGTTGGCGTCGATGGCGGTCTGGATGTCCTGCTCCGTCAGCCCGGAGGAGAGGCTGATGGTGGTCGAGGCGCGCTGCCCGGTCTCGAGGTCGGTGGCGGCGACGTGCACGATGCCGTTGGGATCGATCTCGAACGTCACCTGGATCTGCACCTCCCCGCGGTAGGCGATGCGGAAGCCGGAGAACTCGAACTCGCCCAGGAGCTCGCACTCGTCGGCCTTGTTCGACTCGCCCTGGTAGACCCGGATCTTGACCCGCTCCTGCCCGTCGCGGCTGGTGGTGAAGGTCTTCGACTTCTCGATGGGGATGGGCGTGTTCTTGTCGATGATGCGTTCGGTGAAGCCGCTCACCGTCCCGACCCGCAAGGAGAGCGGCGTCACGTCGAGCAAGTAGCTCGCCTGGCCGGCCGCGGCGGCGCCCTCGTTCATGAGCGCGGAGGCCTGGATGCTGGCCCCGAGCGCCACCACCTGGTCCGGGTCGATCCCGGCCATCGGCTCCTTCTGGAAGTAGTGACGGACGCTGTTGCGGATGACCGGCAGCCGGGTCGGTCCGCCCACCAGGATGACGGCATCGATGTCGCTGGCGGTGAGCCGCGCCGACTGGAGCGCCTCGTCGCACACCTTGAAGGTGCGCTGCACGAGGTCCATCACCATCCGGTTGAACTGGTCGGCGCCGAGCGACTGCTTGAGCTCGAGCACCTCGCCCTCCGGGGTCTGGCAGATGTTCGGGACGTAGATCTGCGCCGTGCCGTCGCGGCCGACGTCGATCTTCGCCTTCTCGCCCGCCTCCTTCAGCATCTGCAGGCAGAACTTGTTCTGGCGCAGGTCGAGCTGGTGCGCCTCGAGGAAGCCCTGCGCCAGCCAGCCCATGATGCGATCGTCGAAGTCGTCGCCGCCGAGGTAGGTGTCGCCCGCGGTGGCGAGCACCTCGAAGACGTCCTTGCCGATCTCGAGGATGGAGACGTCGAAGGTGCCGCCGCCGAGGTCGTAGACGCAGATCTTCTGGTTGATGTCGCGCCCGAAGCCGTAGGCGAGCGCGGCGGCGGTCGGCTCGTTGATGATGCGCAGGACTTGAAGGCCGGCGATGCGGGCCGCGTCGCGGGTGGCCTGGCGCTGGTTGTCGTTGAAGTAGGCCGGGCAGGTGACGACCGCCTTCCTGACCTCACGGCTGAGCGCCGTGTCGGCGATGGCCTTCATCTCCTTCAGCACCAGCGCCGAGATCTCCGGGACGGCGAGCACGCGCCCGCCCACCTCGACCCGCACCGCGTTGTTCGGCCCCTCCACGATCTTGTACGGCATCACCGCCTGCGCCTTCTTCACCTCGTCCGAGAAGAAGAAGCGGCCGATGAGGCGCTTCGCCGAGTAAACGGTGTTCTCGGCGTTCGTGATGATGTTCTTCTTGGCGTTGTTGCCGACGAGGACCGTCCCTTCCGGGAGGAAGCTCACCACGGAGGCGTGGGTGTGCTCCCCCCATTCGTTGGGGATCACCTGCGGGGTGCCGTCCAGCACGGCGGCGACGCAGCTGTAGCTCGTGCCGAGGTCGATGCCGATGGCGATGTCGTCGCTCATTCCGAGTTTCCAGTCGTTCGCCCGCTTGGGCCGGCCCGTTCCCGGCTCGGGCTGCTTGCCGGCGGGATCGCCATTATAGAATAGCCGGGCGCCGGGATATGGGGGCCCAGGAGTCACCACTTCCATGGGAGCGCTGTTCGCAGTCCTCCAGAGCGATCCCAACCTTCTCCCGTGCCAGGTGAGCAGGTTGGAGGGGCACGTCGCGCTCCGCGAGGGCGACCGGCTGCCCGACGCGTACGGGTTCGGTTACTACAAGGGCAACGACGTGCTGCTCGGCAAGCGGCCGAGCGGGGCGCCGTCCACCTTCACCTTGACCCAGCTCGCGGGCGGGATCGAGAGCGAGGCCGTGGTCGCGCATGCGCGCGTCGCCACCGTCGGGGCGCAGAAGGACGAGAACACCCACCCCTTCCGCTTCCGACGCTGGCTGTTCGCCCACGATGGGACGGTCGAGGCCTTCCGCGACGTCAAGCCGCGCCTGCTCGCCGCGCTGCCCGAGTTCCTGCGGCGGCAGGTGGAGGGGGACACCGACTCCGAGCACGCCTTCATGCTGTTCCTGAAGCACTTGCGCGCCAGTGGGCACCTCGACAACCTCGACGTGGACGCGCGCACGGTCGGCCACGCGCTGTCCGTCACCGCCCGGGACCTCGAGACCTGGAGCCGGGAAGCGGGCGGCGCCCGGCCGAGCGCGCTCAACTTCATCGCGACCAACGGGCGCGTCCTGGTGGCGATCCGGCGCGGCCGGCCGCTCCACTATGCGCTGCTGGAAGGCATCACGCCCTGCCCGCGCTGCGGCCTGGAGGCCGGGGCGGCCGACAATGACCCGCGCACGCGGCCTCACCGGCAGGTGAAGGCGGTCTGCTTCGCCACCCTGCTCTTGCAGCCGAACGGGTTCATCGAGGTGCCGGATGCGAGCGTGGTGTCGGTGAGCCGCAGCCTGCAGGTGTCGGTGTCGAGCCTGACCGCCGCCTGAGCTGGACGCCGAGCTAGACGATGGCCCACGGCCGTGGGACCGTGATCGACTCCCAGGTCTCGAGAGCGAAGCGATCCGTCATGCCCGACACGAAGTCGGTCACAGCTCGTGAGACCGTCTCGCCGGTCCGAGGCGCGATCGCGAACCGCTGGCGCAGCCGCTCCGGGTCGGCGGCGAGGAAGGCGAAGAGATCGCCGAGGATGCGCTGCGCCTTCTCGAGCTCGTCGTTCACGACCGGGTTCTCGTAGACGCGGCGATAGAGGAATTCGCGCAGCGCGAGCAGCGCCTCGTGCACCTCGGCGCTCATCTCGATGTGGCCGCCGCGGTCGAGGTCCGAGGCGCGGATGACGTCGCCGACCAGCGTGGCGTGCCGCTCGGCGTGCCGGTGGCCCAGCACTCGCCGGATGTCGGCCGGCACCTCCCCCTCCTCCAGCAGCCCGCCGCGGACCGCGTCGTCGAGGTCATGGTTCACGTAGGCGATGATGTCGGCCAGCCGGACGACCTCGGCCTCGAGCGTGAGCGCCTTGGCGCCCGAGCCCTGCATGAGGACGTTCCCGCGTCCCTTCGAGTGGCGCAGGATCCCGTCGCGCACCTCGGCGGTGAGGTTCAGCCCATTCCCATCGGCCTCCAGCACCTCCACCACCCGCACCGACTGGCGCACGTGGTGGAAGCCGCCCTCCACCACCTGATTCAGGAGCCGCTCGCCGGCGTGCCCGAAGGGGGTGTGCCCGAGGTCGTGCCCCATGCAGATGGCCTCGACCAGCATGTCGTTGAGCCGCAGCGCGCGGGCGATCGACCGCGCCACCTGCGCCACCTCGAGCGTGTGGGTGAGGCGGTTGCGGTAATGGTCGCCGCGCGGGGCGAGAAAGACCTGCGTCTTTCCCTGGAGCCGCCGGAAGGACTTGCACTGGACGAGCGCGTCGCGATCGCGCTGGAAGGAGGTCCGGAGGTCGTCCTCCGGCTCGCTCCGCTCACGGCCGCGCGTCGCCGAGGAGAGCGCCGCGCGCGCGTGCTGCGTGCGCGCCTCCTGGTCCTCCAGCATGTGGCGGATCGAGGCCGGCATGAGGTGTGTCTACCATCCCTGACGTAGGCCGGGGGCCTGTCCCCCGCCGCCCTATCCGTAGAAGCTCGCCTCCAGTATCGCGATGAACACGTTCGAGAGCGCGTGGAACAGCACCGGCGCCGCGAGCCCGCCCGTCCGCTCGCGCAGCCAGCCGAAGAGGAGCCCGGGGAAGAAGGTCCCGAGCCGCCAGGCCTGGAACACCACCAGGTGCCCCAGCGCGAAGAGGACCTGCGTGGCGAGGAAGCCCGCCCCGAGGCTCGCCCCGAGCACTCGCACCCGCCGGCCGGGACGCGTGGCGGCCCAGGTGGTCTGCATCCACCCTCGGTAGAAGAGCTCCTCCGGAAGCGCCACGACGAGCACCTGCACGAGCACGAAGAGCGGGAAGCGAGGGGGGAGCCGGAGCCGCGGCGAGGGCGGGAACGCGTACGGCGCGAGGTGAGCGGCGAGCCAGGATGGGAGCGAGGGCAACAGGCGCCCATAGGCCCAGAAGCCCACGAAGAAGAGCGGGAAGACCACCGCGCAGGTGGCGGCGGCGAACCCGAGCCCGTGCGCCCAGGCCCGCCAGGTGGCATCGCTCCTCCACCCCCACCACGGCAGGCCGAAGTCCGCCCAGCGCTCGCCTTCGCGGTGGATGCGCCGCTCCGGCAGCAACACGAAGAGGAAGGCGGCGACGCCGGCCAGGTTCCCCGAGAGGTACCCGGTCGGCTCCACCAGGGCGAGCGCCTTCGCCGCCACGAGGAGCGCCAGCGCGAGGGCCCAGGTGGTGACGAGCTCGCGCCGGGCGCTCTCGGGCGCGCGGCACGCGAGGTGGAGGCTCACGCCGCCATTGTAACGCGGCGCGCCGCGGCGTCCGCTACGGACAGCTCGCCTGCACCACGATCGACTGCGGGTTGGAGTCGAGCGGGCCGGGGTTCGTGACCGTCAGCGTGTAGGTGCCGTACGGCACGGCGCGCGGGTCGACCGTGACTCCGAGCCCACTCTTGCACTGGCCGAGCGCGTCGGTGCCGGCGATGCAGGTCGTGTCGGCGGGGGGAATGGTCGCGTCCACGCCCAGGGCCGGGTTGCGGATGTGCACCACCGAGAGGGGATAGAGGTAGCTCCCCGTCACGGCGCCGGAAAGGACCTGCCCACCGTTGACGCAGTTTCCGACGGTTCCGACGATAGGGTTGATCTGGGCCTGTCCCTCGCTCACCGTGAACGTGAGCGCGTTCGAGGTTGCCCCACCCGGATTCGTCACCGCCACGCGGTACCGGCCGAGCGCCAGTGCGCTCGCCGCGGGCGCCGTCGCCTGGAGCGTCCCGGCGTCCTTGGGAGTCGTGGGCAGGACCTGCGCCGTGCCACCCGCCTCGGGGCTGAAGGCGAGCGTGGCGCCCGGCAGGAAGCCGAGGCCCTTCACCTCGAGCGTCACCGGGGCGGTCTGGTCCTGCTGCACGAGCGCCGGAGAGAGCGTCCGCGCCACGAGCGCGTCCACCACCTGGATGTGAACGGAGTTGGAGACCAGGCGCCCCGGCATGTTGAGCAGGCGCGCCTCGATGGTGCCGGTCGCCTCACCGTCCAGCTTGATCGGCGCGGTGAGCGTGGCCGTGCCGGTGCCGTCGACGGTGAGCGGCAGCTCCTGGGCCGCCACCACGCCGCTCAGCCGGACCATCAACGTCTTGGGCTGCGCGGCGAGTCCGTCGAAGGTGAACTTGAGGGTGGGGGAGGCGTCGCCGAGCCCCACCGTGGCCGGCTCGACCGAGACGAGGTGCGGGTTGCCGGTCGGGAACGCACAGCTCCCGGCCGTGCACTGGAAGCCGGTGGCGCAGCCGTGGCCGCACTCCCCGCAGTGCAGCGTGCTCGTCTCGAGCGCGGCGCACTCGCCGCCGCAGGCGGTCTGGCCACCCGTGCAGGCGACCGGGGTGGTGCCCTTCTTGCCGCAGGCGGAGCCGAGCGCGAGGAGGGCCACCAGCCCGAGCGGCGCAGCCCGGAGGAAGGCCGGCGCCAGGCGGCGCCGCCGCAGCAGCAGGGCCGCGGCGCCGAGGGCGAGCGTGGCGAGGTCGGCGCCACCGCCGGTGCCGCAGCCGCCGCCGCTCTGCGGCAGGGCCTTGAGGGGCGTCAACTGCGAGGTCGTGATGTTGCCGCCCACGCACTGACCGTCGACGCAGCTACCCACGGAGCACGGGTGCATGAGCCCGCACGCGTTGTCGCTGCAGGCGCCGGCGTGGCACCCCTGGCCCACCCCGCACTGCACCGCCGCGCAGAGCGCGTCCGCGACGCAGGCGCCGGCCTGGCAGGTCTGTTCCGGCTCGCACGCGGGCGAGCAGTTGCTCTGGCAGAACCCGTCGCTCCCGCAGGTCTGTTTGCTCGGGCAGCCGACGTAGCTGCACGAGCGGACGCAGTCGGCGACGTAGGCGCCGTTCACCTCCGGCCCGACGCGGCAGAAGGTGCCCTCGGGGCAGGCCGGGGTGAGGTTCGCGCAGGGGTCCGCGACGCAGGTCCCGGAGACGCAGAGCTCGCTCGCGGTGCACTTGGTGGGGTCGATCGCGCAACCACCGGCCAAGCACTGCCCGCCGGAGCAGCTCGCGCCCGAGCCGCAGACGACCTTGTCACAAGGGTTCTGGCACGCGCCCGTCTGGCAGACCTGACCCGGTCCGCAGGCGAGCCCGCCGTTGCCCGCGCACGGCTGCCCGACGCACTTCTGGGTGCCGTCGCAGGTGAAGCCGGACGGGCAGCGCGCGGACTCGCTGTTGCAGGCGATGGGGAGACAGATCCCGGTCTGGCACGAGTAGCCGTCGGCACACAGCTTTCCCTGATCGGGGGTGCCGCCGGTGCAGGCGTCGTCGAGCCCGTTGCAGACCTCGGGCTGCGGAAGCTTCTGGTCCATGCAGGGACCCCACAGCCC
>DASPZP010000332.1:0-15413 GCA_035636195.1 Anaeromyxobacteraceae bacterium | reverse complement strand
CCTCTCAGGCCAGCACCACCAGCAGATCGTCCTTCTCGACCGAGGCGCCCTCGGCGAAGTGGACCTCCAGGACGCGCGCGTCGGCCTTCGCCTTGATGTTCGTCTCCATCTTCATCGCCTCGGTGACGAGGAGGACCGCGCCGGCAGAGACCTCCGCCCCCGGCTTCACGCTGAGCTTCACGATCTTGCCGGGCATGGGGGCGCCGACGTGCTTCGGATTTCCCCGCTCCGCCTTGGGGCGGGCCCCCTGGTCCCGCACGACGCTCTGGTCGCGAACCAGGACATTGCGCCCCTCCCCGTTCAGCTCGAAGAACACCTCGCGCGTGCCGTCCTTCAAGAGCGGGCCTACCATGACGAGCTTCACGATGAGCGTCTTGCCACGCTCGATCTCGACGCTCGTCTCGTGCCCCGGCTCCAGGCCGTACAGGTGATGGCGGGTCGGCAGCATCGAGGTGTCGGAGAAGTCCGCCCGGTGGCGTTCCAGCTCGGCATAGACGCTCGGGTAGAGGAGCCAGCTCATGAGCTGCTCGTCCGAGAGGGGATGCCCGACCCGCTCGGCCGCCTTCGCCCGCTCCGCCTCCAGATCGGCCGGCTCGAGCAGCTCACCTGGCCGGACGTGGATCGGCTCCTGGCCCTTGAGGATGAGCCGCTGCAGCTCGGGCGGCCAGCCGCCGTGCGGCTGACCCAGCATGCCCTTCATCATCCCCACCACCGACTCGGGGAACGCGAGGTCCCGGCCAGGCTCGAAGAGATCCTTCGGCTGCAGGTCGTTCTTCACCATGAACATGGCCATGTCGCCCACCACCTTCGACGAGGGCGTGACCTTGATGATGTCTCCGAAGAGCAGGTTCACCTTCCGATACATCTCCTTGCACTCCTCCCAGCGGTCGAGGAGGCCCAGCCCCGCCACCTGCGGCTTGTAGTTCGAGTACTGGCCGCCCGGGATCTCATGCCGGTAGACCTCGGCGGTGCCGCTCTTCAGGCCCGACTCGAAGGGCGCGTACTGCTCGCGGACGGTCTCCCAGTAGGCCGCGAGTCGCTGCAGCCCGGCCTGGTCGAGCCCGGTGTCGCGCTCCCCGTGCTCGAGCACCGCCACCAGCGTGTTGAGGGAAGGCTGCGAGGTGAGGCCGGAGAGCGGCGCCAGTGCGGCGTCCACGATGTCCACCCCGGCCTGGGCCGCCTCGAGCAGCGTCGCTCCGGCGTAGCCGGACGTGTCGTGGGTGTGGAGGTGGATGGGGATCCCGATCTCCTCCTTGAGCGCCTTCACGAGCTTGCGAGCGGCGAGCGGCTTCAGGAGGCCCGCCATGTCCTTCACGCCCAGGACGTGGGCGCCCATCCGCTCGAGCTCCTTCGCCAGCCCGACGTAGTAAGTGAGCGGGTACTTGTCGCGCTTCGGGTCGGTGAGGTCGCCCGTGTAGCACATGGCCGCCTCGCAGAGCTTCCCGCTCCGCCGGATGGCCGCCATGGCGACCGCCATCCCCTTCGTCCAGTTGAGCGAGTCGAAGACGCGGAAGACGTCCACCCCGGCGCGGGCGGCGGTGGCGACGAAGGCCTCCACGACGTTGTCGGGATAGTTCGTGTAGCCGACCGCGTTGGAGCCGCGGAGCAGCATCTGCAGGCAGACGTTGGGGATGGCCTCCGAGAGCCGGTGCAGCCGCTCCCAGGGGTCCTCCTTCAGGAACCGCATGCAGACGTCGAAGGTGGCGCCGCCCCACACCTCGAGCGAGAACATGCCGGCTGCGAGGCGCGCGGTGGCAGGCGCGATGCGGAGGAGGTCGTAGGAGCGCACGCGCGTGGCGAGCAGCGACTGGTGAGCGTCGCGCATGGTGGTGTCGGTGATGAGCAGCTTCTTCTGCGCCAGCACCCAGCGCACGAGCCCCTCCGGCCCCTCCTCGCGGAGGAGGTCGCGGGTGCCCCTCGGCAGCGGAGCGCTCCGCTCCAGCGGCGGCAGCTCGGGCTCGCGCAGCTTCGAGGGTTGCAGCCGCGACGGCACGCCCGGCGAGCCGTTCACCACCACCTCTCCCAGGAACTGGAGCAGCTTCGAGCCGCGGTCCTGCCGGCGGCGCACCTGGCGCAGCTCCGGGTGCTGGTCGATGAAGGAGGTGTCGCAGTCTCCGGCTAGGAAGGTGGGGTGGCTCACCACGTTCTCGAGAAACGGGATGTTCGTCTTCACCCCCCGGATCCGGAACTCCTGCAGGCAGCGGCGCATGATGCTCGCCGACTCCGGGAGGGTGAGCCCCCAGGTGCTCAGCTTCACGAGGAGCGAGTCGTAGTGCGGGGTGATGACCGCTCCGGTGACGGCGCTGCCGGCGTCGAGCCGCACCCCCGTCCCGCCCGGCGAGCGATAGGCCTTGAGCGTGCCGGTGTCCGGCGCGAAGTCGTTCTGGGGGTCCTCGGTGGTGACCCGACACTGGATGGCGTGGCCGCGCAGCTGGATGGCAGCCTGGTCGGCGATCCCGAGCTCGGCCAGGGTGGCGCCCTGCGCGATGCGGAGCTGCGCCTGGACCAGGTTCCGGCCGGTCACCATCTCGGTGACCGTGTGCTCCACCTGGATGCGCGGGTTCATCTCGATGAAGTAGAAGCGCCCTTCCCGATCGAGCAGGAACTCGCAGGTCCCCGCCGAGCGGTAGCGGACGAGGCCGCCGACCTTGAGGGCCGCCCGGCAGATCTCGTCCCGCAGGCCTGGATCGAGCCCCGGCGCGGGCGCGAGCTCGACCACCTTCTGGTGCCGCCGCTGGATGGAGCAGTCGCGCTCGAAGAAGTGGACGAGGCCGCCGTGCCCGTCGCCGAGGAGCTGCACCTCGATGTGCTTCGGACGCTCGAGGTAGCGCTCGAGGAAGATGGTCGGATTCCCGAAGGCGGCGCGCGCCTCGCTGCGCGCCGAGGCGAGCCCCTCCAGGAGCTCGCGCCGATCCCGCGCCACCCTCATGCCGCGCCCGCCGCCGCCTCCTGCCGCCTTGACGATGAGCGGGTAGCCATGAGCGCGAGCGAAGACGAGCGCCTCCTCCTCGTGCTCGACCGGCCCGTCGGTGCCCGGCACCACCGGCACGCCCACCTCGAGCGCCGCCCGGCGCCCGGCCACCTTGTCCCCCAGGCGACGCTGCTGCTCCGCCGTCGGGCCCACGAAGACCAGCCCCGCCGCCTCGACCCGCTCGGCGAACTCGGGGTTCTCCGAGAGGAAGCCGTACCCAGGGTGGATGGCGTCCACCTCCTTCTCGCGCGCCAGCGCGATGATCTCGTCGATCCCGAGGTAGGCCTCGACGGGGCCCTTCCCCTTGCCGACCAGGTACGCCTCGTCGGCCTTGTAGCGGTGGAGCGAGAGGCGGTCCTCGGCCGAGTAGATGGCGACCGTGCCCATGCCGAGCTCGGTGGCGGCACGGAAGATACGGATCGCGATCTCGCCCCGATTGGCGGCGAGGACCCTGCGGATGGGGCGCGACGGAGCACGGGCGGTTCCGGACATGGGGGAGTCTCCGAAGAGGGGGTCCATCGAGGGAAGCACGCCGCATGGGGCCTTGTCGAGGCATCCCTCAGGCGCGGGAACCGCCGAGCACGGTGAGCGGGCCCGGACGACGGCCAGACCTCGCGCGCGGATCAGCCTGGGGCGCTCAGATCAGCTGGCGCGCCGCGCGGCAGGCGGAGGCGGCGGCCGGCCCCTCGCGCCCTCGTCGCGGGCCAGGTGAGCGGAGGTCTGCGCCGGGCGGCGCGTCCGCACCAGAAGCGCCGGCACGCGGGCCTCGGGGAGCGCCAACGCGTCGGCGCGCTCTCCCACGAAGCGCGCGGCGGGCACGAAGGTCCAGAAAGCCCAGGCTGGCTGTCCTTCGGGAGGCAAGGGCGCCCAGCCGACCACCTCCGCGTCCCACCGCCACGCCACCCACGCTGGCGCCCACGTGCGCCCCGGAAGCCACACCCACCCGTACGCGCCATCGAACGTCCACCGTCCATAGTGGTAGGTGGCGGCGCCCCATGGCTCGTCGGTGACCCAGAACCAGCCGTCCTCGGTGAAGGTCCACGAGCCGTGGAGATAGGGTCGCCAGCCCTCCTCGACGGCGGTCGGGCGCCAGGCGCGGCGGTGCTTCGCCACCTCCAGCCACTGGCCGTGGCGCTCCAGCACCTCGTCGAAATGCCCTGATTTCACGGAGGCCGAGGGGACGAGCGCCGCTTCCCCCGGCGCGGCCCAGGACCGTGGCGCGACCGCCAGCACCGCCCCGGCCGCGAAGGCCAGGAATGCCGCCCGGCGCGTCCGAGCGGCGCACCCGCGGCGGGTTGGGATGGCGGCGGGGGCTTCGAGCATGCGTGGTGGAGGCGAGAGCACGCTCCGCGCCACCCTCACGGACGGTCGGTACGGCCCCCCTGCGGTCAGAAGCCGCTGGGTCGCTCGGGGCCTTCCGTGACCATCCGACCCTACGCCAGCGAGACCATGATCTCCTGCAGCGCCGCCCGCGAAGGGCGCACCACCTCCTCGGGCTGCGTGGCGAGCGGCGCATCCGCGAGGCCGAGCGCGTCGAGGAACGTGGGCGCTCCGGTGTTCACGTAGAAGAGGCCAGTCAGCACCTCACCCTTCTCCTCGGCGGCGAGGAGCCGCGCCACGGCCCGCGCCTTGTCGCGGGGATCGTAGCCCTCCTCCAGCTTGGAGAGGCGCAGCCGCGAGCCGTCGTGGAGCTTCACCTCCAGCGTCGTGCCCGGCGCGTACTCGACCACGATGTCGTCGAAGGCGGGGACGAACGAGATCTCCTCCAGCGCCTCGGCGTGGTCCTTCACGTAGGCGAACGACTTCGTCGAGCCCTCGTGGTCGTTGAACGTGACGCAGGGTGAAATGACGTCGAGCATGGCGGTGCCACGGTGGGCCAGCGCGGCCTTCATGAGCGCCGAGAGCTGGCGCTTGTCCCCCGAGAAGCTGCGCCCGACCAAGGTGGCGCCGAGCTGGATGGCCAGCGCGCACGTGTCGATGGGCGGGAGCCGGTTCACCGCTCCGCCCTTCGCCGTCGAGCCCACGTCGGCGGTGGCGCTGAATTGGCCCTTGGTGAGCCCGTACACGCCGTTGTCCTCGATGACGTACAGCATGGGGAGGTTCCGCCGCATGAGGTGGACGAACTGGCCGATGCCGATGGACGCGGTGTCGCCGTCACCCGAGACGCCCACCGCGTGGAGCCTGCGGTTGGCGAGCAGCGCGCCGGTCGCCACCGACGGCATGCGCCCGTGCAGCGCGTTGAAGCCGTGCGCGCGAGAGAGGAAGTACGCCGGCGTCTTCGAGCTGCACCCGATGCCGGAGAGCTTCATCACCTGCTCGGGCGGGATGGAGAGGTCATGGAAGGCCTCGACCATCCGCTCGCTGATCGCGTTGTGACCGCAGCCGGCGCAGAGGGTGGTCTTGAGGCCCTTGTACTCGGAGAGCGAGAGCCCGAGGCGGTTCATCCGCCCGCCGGTGGCGGGCGCGCTCGGAGTGGGATCGTTCATGACAGTCGGCCCTCCCCGGCCAGGACGGCGTCGGTGACGGTGCGGGCGTCGAGCGGCAGCCCGGTGATGCGCGCCAGCGGACGGATGCGCGCGACGAGCTCCGGGGCGAGATCGCCGCGCAGGAGCGTGGCGAGCTGCGCGTCGCGATTCTGCTCGACGACGTAGACGCGGGGGTGGCGCTCGATGAACGCGTGCACCTCGCGGCTGAAGGGATAGGCCCGCACGCGCAGGTAGTCGGTCGCGAGCCCGCGCTCCTCGCGGAGCTGGTCGCGCGCCTCGGCCACCGCGGGGTGCGAGCTGCCGTAGGCGAGGAGCGCCACCTCCGCGCCGTTCTCCTCCACCACCGGGGCCGGGACGAGCTGCCGGGCGGTGTCGAGCTTCTTCTTCAGCCGGAGCAGGTTCTTCTCCCAGTCCTCCGCCCGCTCGCTGTAGCGCCCCTGCTCGTCGTGGCCCGTCCCGCGCAAGAAGTAGGCGGCGAGCGGGTGGTCGGTGCCGGGAACCGTCCGGTACGGGATCCCATCGCCATCGACGTCGCGGTAGCGCGCGAAGCCCCCCAGTCGTTGCAGGTCTTCCTTGGAGAGCACCTTGCCGCGCTGCAGCGGCTGCTCCGGGTAGAGGAACGGCTCCGCCATCCAGCTGTTCATGCCGAGGTCGAGATCGGTGAGGACGAAGATCGGCGTCTGGAGCTGCTCGGCCAGATCGAAGGCCGCCCCGGCCAGCGTGAAGCACTCCTCCACCGTGCCCGGCAGGAGGAGGACGTGCTGCGTGTCACCGTGGGAGAGCAGCGCCGCCGCGAGCACGTCGCCCTGCGAGGTGCGGGTGGGGAGGCCGGTCGAGGGCCCGACCCGCTGCACGTCGAAGATCACCGCTGGGATCTCGGCGAAGTACCCCAGGCCGGCGAACTCGGCCATGAGCGAGATCCCGGGCCCTGAGGTGGCCGTCATGGCGCGGGCGCCCGCCCATCCCGCCCCGAGCACCATCCCCACCGCGGCGAGCTCGTCCTCGGCCTGCACCACCGCGTACGTGGCCTTGCCGTCCGGTCCGGCCCGGTACTTCTCCAGATAGCGGGAGAGGCTCTCCACGAGCGACGAGGAGGGCGTGATGGGATACCAGGTCACCACCGTCACGCCGGCGAAGAGCGCCCCCAGGGCACAGGCCGAGTTGCCGTCGACGATGATCTTGCCCGCCGTCGCGCCCATGCGCCGGATGTGGAAGGGATCCTTCTTCTCGAGCACCCTGGCGTGCTCGAACCCGGCCCGGGCCGCCGCGAGGTTCAGCTCGGCCGCCTTCGCCTTCCGCGCGAATTGCTTCGCGATGGCGCGCTCCACCTCGACCATGTCCAGCCGGAGGAGTCGGGCCACCACGCCGACGTAGGCCATGTTGCGCAGGAGCTTCTTCAGGCGAGGATCGGTGGTGACCCCCGCCGCGAGCGCGTCGAACGGGACGGGGTAGAAGACGAGATCGGTGCGGAGCTCGTCGAGGCGGAGCGGAGCGTCATGGATCACCGCCGCCCCGGGCGGGAGCCCGGCCACGTCCTCACGCGCCGTCTCCGGGTTCATGGCGACGAGGACGTCGATCTCCTTCTTGCGCGCCACGTAGCCGCGCGCGCTGGCGCGGATCGTGTACCAGGTGGGCAGGCCGGCGATGTTGGAGGGGAAGAGGTTCTTTCCCGAAACGGGGACTCCCATCTGGAACAGGGCCCGGAGGAGGACGGTGTTGGCGCTCTGCGAGCCGGAGCCGTTCACGGTCGCGATCTGAAGGCTCATGTCGTTCACCACCGCGGCCCGCGGGAGGGCTCCGTCGGCGGTCGAAGCTTGGGGCATGCCTCGTGGATAACCGGGTTTTTGCCTCCCCGCCCGCGGACGAGGGATCGCCCGCCCGGCCGCCATGCCCGTGGTCGCTCCCTGGGCGGGTGATCTGATAAGAACCCAGAGGAGCGATGAGCACCCCGGCAGAGAACCCGCGCGAGATCCCCTTCAACTACACCTCCGCCGACGACCGGCAGGCGGTGCTGCACCTCCTCGGGGAGGAGATGTGGCGCAAGCTCGAGGCGCTCCGTTCACGGCGGGTGACCGGGCGCTCGGCCCGGCTGCTCATGCGGGTCTTCGGGGAGGTGCTGGTCCACCGCCGCAACGCCTACCTGTACGAGGAGCTCCTCGCCTCTTCGGCCCGCCGACGGCACCTCTTCGAGAACCTGGACACCGACCTCGCCATCGTGGAGGCGCACGCCGGCGACGAGCCGCTGGTGGGCGAGGTGGTGGGCGCGACCCGAGCCCTCGTCGAGGAGCTGCGGCGCGAGCTGGCCGAGGTCCCGCGGGAGCGGGCGCGGACCATGGCCGCGCTGGGTGCCATCTGCGGGCGTGAGAACGTCCTCGCCGATCCCTTCACGCTGGTCTCGCACGCCACCGACGCCACCGACTGGCGGCTCCACCTCCCGTTCGCCGTGGTGATGCCGACCGCGGAGGACCAGGTGGCGCCGCTCCTCGCAGCCATCGAGGCGCTCGGCCTGAAGGCCATCCCGCGCGGCGCCGGCACCGGCCTCACCGGCGGGGCGGTCCCGCTCCGCGCCGGTTGCGTCGTCATCAACACGGAGAAGCTGAACCGGATCCTGGCCGTGGAGGAGCGCGAGTTCGCGCTGGCCGAGGGCCCCGCCCGGGCGCAGGTGATGCGGCTCGAGGCGGGCGTCATCACCGAGCACGCCATGGAGCACGCCGCCGCGCGCGGCCTCGTCTTCGCCACCGATCCCACCAGCGCCTGGGCGTGCACGGTGGGCGGCAACATCGCCGAGAACGCCGGGGGCAAGACGGCCGTCCTGTGGGGCACCTGCATCGACAACCTGCTCGCCTACGAGATGGCCATGCCGGGCGGGGCCCGGTTCAGCGTCCGCCGCCTGGATCACCAGCTCCGCAAGATCCTCCCGGACGACCCGGTCACCTTCGAGGTCCGCGACGCCGGCGGGCGGCTCTCCAAGACGATCGCGCTCCGCGGGCGCGAGCTGCGCCGCAATGGCCTGTGGAAGGACATCACCAACAAGGCGCTCTCGGGCCTGCCCGGCGTGCAGAAGGAAGGCACCGACGGCGTCATCACCTCGGCCGAGTTCGTGCTGTACCGTGCCTACCCGTCCATCCGGACCCTCTGCCTGGAGTTCTTCGGGCCGGACATGGACGAGGCGAGCCACGTCATCCTCGACCTGGCGCGCGCCTTCCCGAACGGTCCGCAGGAGGTGCTGCAGGCGCTGGAGCACTTCGACGACGAGTACGTTCGGGCCATCGGCTACAAGGTCAAGGCGCCTCGGTCGGAGGCGCCGAAGGCGGTGCTGCTCGTGGACGTCGTCGGCCACGACGCGGCCCAGACGGCGCGCGGGGTGGAGCGCATCCGCGAGCTCCTGGCGCGCCACGGCAACACCTTCCTGTTCGAGGCGAAGGACGCGGCCGAGGCGAAGCGCTTCTGGGCCGATCGCAAGAAGCTCGGTGCCATCGCGGCGCGGACGAACGCCTTCAAGCTCAATGAGGACGTGGTCCTGCCGCTCCCGGCGCTGGCCGGCTTCGCGCGCTTCTGCGACGGCCTCAACGTGGAGGAGGAGCGCGCGGCGCAGCGCGCCTTCGCCTGGCGCGTGCGAGAGTTCCTCGAGACGGCCACCGAGGAGGAAGGCAGCTTCCTGCCCGAGAAGATCGCCCGCGCGCGCCTTCGCTGCGACGCCGCGCTGCAAGCCATCGATGCCGCCGGCGAGCGCGAGCTCCGCGCGCTCGCGCTCATCGAGGCGCTGCGGCGGGACCTCGCCGACTCGGTGCGCGGTTACCAGCAGCTCGCGGCCGGGATCGAGGCGCTCCACGCCGAGGAGCGGCGGCGCCGCATCGTCATCGCCACCCACATGCACGCCGGCGACGGCAACGTGCACGTCAACATCCCGGTGCTGTCGAACGACCGCGCCATGATGCGGCGGGCGGAGCACACCGTCGACCGCGTCATGGCCGAGGTGGCCCGGCTCGGCGGCGTCTGCTCGGGCGAGCACGGCATCGGCGTCACGAAGCTCAAGTACCTCGAGCCGTCGATCGTGGCCGAGCTCGGCGCGTACCGGCGAGAGGTCGACCCGCACGGCACGATGAACCCGGGCAAGCTCGAGGATCTCGCGCTCCTCGACCGCATCTTCACGCCCTCCTTCAACCTGCTCGAGCTCGAGGCGCGCATCCTGCGCCACGGCAAGCTCGAGGAGCTGTCGCAGAAGATCGCGAAGTGCGTGCGCTGCGGGAAATGCAAGCCGGACTGCTGCGTCTACCACCCCGCCCGCGGCCTCTTCTTCCACCCGCGGAACAAGAACCTCGCCATCGGCGCCCTCATCGAGGCGCTCCTCTACGAGGTCCAGCGCGACCGCTCGGCGTCCTTCGAGCTCTTGCGCCACCTGGAGGAGGTGGCGGACCACTGCACCATCTGCCACAAGTGCCTGAAGCCGTGCCCGGTCGACATCGACACGGGCGAGGTGTCGGTGCTCGAGCGCGAGATCCTGATGGCGCACGGGTACAAGCACCACGCCGCGCCGACGCGCGCCACCCTGCGCTACCTCGAGTCCACCTCGCCCGCCTACAACGCCGTCTTCCGCGCCGGCGTCGTGCGCCTCGGCGGCGCTCTCCAGCGCGCGCTGTCGAAGCTGGTCGGCCCGGCGCCCGAGAGCGATGCGCCGGGCGCGGCCCCGTACGCGGTCCAGCTGCTGCGCTCACCGGTGCCGCCGGTGGACGCGCTCGGGCTGCGCGATGTGCTCCCCGCCTGCGGCCCCGGCGAGGCGCTCGTGCTGGAGCCGGACGGCGAGGCGCAGGCGACCGTCTTCTATTTCCCCGGCTGTGGCTCCGAGCGCCTCCATGGCACGGTCGGCCTGGCGGCGCTGCACGTGCTCGGCGAGAGCGGCACGCGGGTGGTCTTGCCGCCCCCGTTCCTCTGCTGCGGCTTCCCCGCCTACGCCAACGCCCGGACCGAGCAGCACGGCCGGATGGTGCTGCGCGACACCATCGTGATGAGCCAGCTTCGCGAGATGCTGAGCTACCTCTCGTTCGATGCGGTGGTGGTGACCTGCGGCACCTGCCGCGAGGCGCTCGTGGCCATGGAGGCGGCGAAGATCTTCGGCTGCGGCGTCCAGGACCTGGCGCGGTTCGCGCTCCGGCGCGGCGTATCCCCGCGCGGCGGGGCGGCCGCCGCCGGCTACCTGTACCACCCGCCCTGCCACGACTCGCTCGACGGCCAGGGCCCGAGCGTGATCGAGCAGCTCACTGGCCGCCCGGCCCAGAAGGTCCCGCACTGCTGCTCGGAGGCGGGGACGCTCGCGCTGTCGCGGCCCGACATCACCGACGCGATGCTCCACCGCAAGCGAGCGGCCGTGCGCGAGGCGATCGCGGAGCAGCCGGCGGGCGCGGTCTTGCTGACCAACTGTCCGTCCTGCCTCCAGGGGCTGGGCCGCAACAAGGCGCTCGGCGCGGAGCCGCGGCACCTCGCGGTGGAGCTCGCCCGCCAGCTCTCCGGCGAGCGGTGGCTGGACCGGTTCCGCGCGCGCGCCCAGCGGGCTCAGGTGGTGCACTTCTGATGGCGGCGACCGATCGAGTTGATCCGCGGCGTGGCCGTACCGCCATCAGATGAGTTCCGGCGGCTCTCGCCGCCTCAGCGCGGGGGGAGAAACTCTCCCCCCGCAGCCCCCCATCGCGTGGGCTCATCCCGACTGATCACCGCCATGAGTTGAGCGGCCGAACGGCCCGACCCTACTTCCACCCCGGGAACGGCCAGATGGCCTTGCCGGACGCGAGCTCCGGCGGCCACACGGTGACGTGCTTCCCGTTCTGCACCTGCTCGACCAGCATCTGGTGCTTGTTCTGGTTGGTGTAGCCCTCGTAGTCCTGGAACTTCACCTCGCCGTCGAGGCCGTTCCAAGTCCCGCTGTCGAGCGCCTGGCGCACCTTCTCGCGGTCGCCGTTCGCCTTGGCCACCTCCTCGCCCAGGATCGTCATCGCCGCGTAGGCCGTCGCGGCGTGGTAGGTCGGCTCCTTTCCGAACTGCTTCAGATAGCGCGCGGCGAACTCCTTCGTGCCCGGCCAGCTCACCTGCGGCGTCCACTGCGACGAGGCGAAGACGCCGTTCGAGATCGCCTTCTCCGCCGCGAACTGCACGGTCGAGAAGCCGGCCCCGGCTCCGAGGAACCCTTGCGGCGACAGTCCGATCTCGCGCGACTGCCGCATGAGCAGGATGGCGTCGGCGACGTACGAGACCAGGAAGACGACGTCCGGGTTCGTCCCGCGCAGCTTGACGAGCGTGGAGCGGTAATCCGGAGAGCCCTTGGAGTACGCCTCCTCGAACACCACCTTGAGGCCCTTCTTCTCGGCATAGGCACGGGCGCTCTTCGCACCGGAGGTGCCGAAGTCGGTGTTCTCGTTCAGGATGGCGAGGGTCTTCGGCTTGCCGAGCGCGAGCGCCATGTCGAGGAGGATCGCGGCGTAGTCCCCCGTCGTCGCCGAGACGCGGTAGACCCACTTGTACCCTTGGCGCGTGATCTCCTCCTTCGACGCGACCGGGTTCACGAGCGGGACCTTGTAGCGCTCGGCGGCCTTGGCGACCGCGCTCGTGACGGCCGAGGTGTAAGCGCCCACCACGCCGGCGACGTTGTCGCGCGTGGCGAGCTTCTCCAGGGCCGAGAGGCCGATCTGCGGCTTGCCGGTGTCGTCCTCCCAGACCACCTGCGCCTCGATGCCCTTCTTCTTGAGATCTTCGAGCGCCAGCTTGATGCCGTTCGTGAGGTTCTCGCCGATGGGCGCCTCGGGACCGGTCATGGAGTTGATCACGCCGAGCTTGACCGGGGCGGCGAGCGCCGGGACCGAGAGCGAGACCGCCAGCAACGGGACGACGAGCCTGTACACCATGGGTGATCCTCCCAGAGCGTGTCCCTTGTCTCTAGTGTTCCGCCGCTGGCGTGCCAAGGGACTTGCCGGGTTCAGGCCGTGATGCGCTCCGGGTGCGCGTACACGTTGAGCGTATCGCCCCGCGCGAACCCGGCCAGGGTCACCCCGGTCGCCTCCGCGAGATCGACCGCCAGCGTGGTCGGCGCGGAGACGCTGGCCAGGATGGGGATGCCGGCCCGCGCGGCCTTCTGGACCATCTCGAAGCTCGCCCGGCCGCTCACCACGAGGAGCGCCGGGCGCCCCTGGAGCGGCGTGGCCGACCCGAGCCGGCCTTCGCGGAGGAGCGCGCCCACCACCTTGTCCACGGCGTTGTGCCGGCCCACGTCCTCGCGCGAGACCAGCCGCCGACCCGCCGCGTCATGGATCGCCGCGGCGTGGGTACCTCCCGTCCGCGCGAACGTCCCCTGCACCTCGCGCAGTCCCGTGACCGCGGCGAGGACCTCCCGGCGCGAGAGGGCGGGGCCAGGCGGCAGCACGGCGCAAGCCTGCCTGAGGTCGTCGATGGTGCGCCGGCCGCAGACGCCGCAGGCCGCGGTGGTGAGGGTCCCGCGCCGGCTCGCGTCGACCCGCTCGAGCTGGAGCACGGCGCCAGCTCCCGGTGCCACCTCCACCACGTTGCCGTACCCCTCCTCGCCGGGGCGGCCGCAGTGCGCCACCGATCCCACGTCGGCGGCCGAGGCGATGATCCCCTCGGCGTAGAGGAACCCCAGCGTCAGGTCTCCGTCGTCCCCAGGAGTCCGCATGGTGACCGCGACCGCGTCGCCGGAGATGCGGATCTCGAGCGGCTCCTCGACGGCGACGCTGTCGTCTCGCGAGCTGCCGGTGCGCGGGTCGTGGACGAGGCGGGTGGCGTGGCGGCTGACGATGGCTCCCCCGAGGAGGTGCTTAAGTCCCGGGCGTGTCGCTCGCCCGGCGCGACGGCTCCCGGTTGTACCCCTGCCGGCGGCCGCCTGCCACCCGAGCAATGGCTAACTTCACTCCATGGTCGGCCAGGTCTGGCCGGGAAGGCCCCTCCCCCTCGGCGCGACGCCGGACGCGGAAGGGGTGAACTTCGCGGTCTACTCGAGCGGGGCCGAGCGCATCGAGATCTGCCTGTTCGACGGGAAGGATCCCACGCAGGAGCTGGGACGGATACCGCTCGGCGAGACGACCGCCCAGGTGTGGCACGGCTACGTGCCGGGGCTCAGGCCCGGAGCGCTCTACGGCGTCCGCGCCTTCGGGCCGTACGATCCGGCCCACGGGCTGCGCTTCAACGGGCACAAGCTCCTCATCGATCCGTACGCGAAGGCGCTCACCGGCGAGGTCGATTTCAAGCAGCCCATCTTCGGCTACCTGCCGGGCGGCTCCGACGACGTCCTCGACGAGCGCGACAGCGCGCGGGGCATGCCGAAGGCGGTGGTGCTGGGAGACGGCTTCGACTGGGCGGGCGACGAGCCGCCGAACCACCCCTGGCACCGGTCGGTCATCTACGAGGTGCACGTGCGTGGGTTCACGAAGCGTCATCCGGACGTGCCGGAGAAGCTTCGCGGCACCTACGCCGGCTTTGCCCACCCGGCCTCGATCGAGCACCTGAAGCGGCTCGGGATCACCGCCGTCGAGCTCCTGCCGATCCACGAGTTCACCGACGACGCCTACCTGACCGACAGGGGCCTCACGAACTACTGGGGCTACAGCTCGCTCGCCTTCTTCGCGCCCGAGCAGCGGTACGCGTGCCCCGGCGACCCCGGGCAGCAGGTGGTCGAGTTCAAGCAGATGGTGAAGGACCTCCATCGAGCCGGGATCGAGGTCATCCTCGACGTGGTCTACAACCATACGGCCGAGGGCAACCACCTGGGTCCCACGCTGTCGTTGAGGGGCCTCGACAACGTCAGCTCCTACCGGCTCTCGCCCGAGGATCCGCGGCACTACTGGGACTCGACCGGCTGCGGGAACAGCCTCAACCTGCCGCACCCGCAGACGCTCGCGCTCGTCATGGACTCCCTCCGCTACTGGGTGGAGGAGATGCACGTGGACGGGTTCCGCTTCGACCTCGCGACCACCCTCGCCCGCGATCCCTTCGACTTCAACCCCCGCGGAAACTTCCTCCAGGCCTGCCACCAGGACCCGGTGCTGCAGCGGGTGAAGCTCATCGCCGAGCCGTGGGACATCAACGGGTACAACGTCGGCCAGTTCCCGGTGCGTTGGTCCGAGTGGAATGGCAAGTTCCGCGACGTGGTGCGCCGGTTCTGGAAGGGCGACATCACGCACAACGAGCTGGGTTGGCGCCTCACCGGCTCGGCCGACCTGTATCAGGCCGCCGGGCGCAAGATCTTCGCCAGCGTGAACTTCGTCACCTGTCACGACGGGTTCACGCTGCGCGACCTCGTCTCCTACGACCACAAGCACAACGAGGCGAACGGCGAGCGCAACCAGGACGGCAGCGACGACAATGCTTCCTGGAACTGCGGAGTGGAGGGCGATACGGACGATCGGGCCGTCAACGAGCTGCGCGACCGGCAGCAGCGCAACCTCATCGCGACGCTCTTCCTGGCGCAGGGCGTGCCCATGCTCTGCGCGGGCGACGAGATCGGAAAGACCCAGCGGGGCAACAACAACGGCTACTGCCAGGACAACGAGCTCTCGTGGCTCGATTGGGACCTCGGCCGGCGCCGCGAGGCCTTGCTCGGCTTCACGATGCGGATGATCCGGCTGCGCAAGTCGCAACCCGTCCTGCAGCGCCGCCGCTTCTTCCGCGGCGCGACCTTCCGTGACTCGTCGCTGAAGGACGTCGCCTTCTTCCGGCCCGATGGCCAGGAGATGACGGAGGACGACTGGCAGCAGCCCTATATCCGCGCCATCGCCTACCTCCTCGGCGGCGACACCATCGCGACGCCTGATGATCGCGGGGAGCGGATCGTGGGCGACACCCTGCTCGTCCTCATGAACGCCCACCACGAACCGCTGCCGTACACGCTGCCGGAGATCGACTGGGGCAGCGAGTGGGAGATCCTGGTCGACACGGCCGGCGCGAGCGACGCGAAGCGC
>DASPZP010000331.1:0-40907 GCA_035636195.1 Anaeromyxobacteraceae bacterium | reverse complement strand
CGCAGGTGGGCGGTGCCCTCGACGACGTCGCCCTGGTGCAGGTAGTACGGCCGGACCCGCCAGGAGAGGAGCCGGCGGTTCAGCCCGCCGATGTTCCGCGCGCTCGAGTTCACCCGCCGCAGGAGCACGGACTGGTTCTCGACCGGCACGCCGTGATCGACGAGCCGCTCGCACGCTTCCTGCGCCTCGGGCGTGCACTCCTTCAGGTGGTTGAAATGCGTCACGACGAAGATCGGCTTCACGCTTCGCAGGAGGCTCGCCAGGGCGTCGTCGACGCGCATCGGGCAGGTGACCGGGGCGCGGGTGGCGAGGCGCAGGATCTCGACGTGCGGGATCTCGCGCAGCGCGCGGAGGAGCCACCCGAGCCGGTCGTCGCCCAGCACGAGCGGGTCGCCCCCGGAGACGATGACGTCGCGGATCTCGCGATGCTCCCGGACGTAGGCGAGACCCTCCTCGGCGGCGGCGCGGTCGAAGGCGCCCTCCTGGCCGCCCGTGATGCGGCGGCGGGTGCAGTGTCGGCAGTAGACGGCGCAGGTGTCGGTGGCGAGGAAGAGGGCGCGGTCGGGGTAGCGGTGCACGACGGCGCGCGCCGGCCGATGCACGTCCTCACCCAGCGGGTCGTGCAGATCCCCCGGCACTCGCTCCGCCTCCGCCGCGACCGGGATGGCCTGCATGCGGACGGGGCAGAAAGGATGGGACCGATCGATGAGGGACGCGTAGTAGGGGGTGATCCCGAGCCGGAACGTGCGCGCCGTGAGCTCGAGCCCGCGCCGCTCCGCCGAGGTGAGATCGACGAGCGCCGCCACGGCCTCTGGCGAGCGCAGGGCATGGCGCTGCTGCCAGCGCCAGTCGCGCCAGTCCGCCTCGGTCACATGCGGGAAAAGCTCGCGCCAGCCCACGGGTTCACAGGGGCGGGGCCGACAGGCCGCGCCTTCCGCTCCAGGAGAGAAAAACGCGCGAAAGTAGCGGCCGCGGTCGCGAAAGTCAAAGCGCGCCGGCCGCCCGGCTGCCTGCTGGAACTGGCGTGCGACGTCGGTACCGCGAGGTAAGGTTGCGGCCTGGCCGGGAGCCCTGTCGCTCCGGCCGCGCAGTGTTAAGAGTGATCCCGGCGGCGCGGAGGCGCCGATGGAGCGAACGAACGACATGTCCACCCTCCCGGTGTTGACGGGCGAGGAGCTCTCGCGAGCCCCATCTCCACGGGCGAACCCGGCCGAGCCGGAGCGTTCGCCGGTCCAGATGCTCCCCGACGCAGCCGACGCGCCCCGCCCCGTCCGACACGTCACGGCGCGCTTCCCACCTGGACCGCGCAGCATCTGGAAGGGCGTGCCGGACACGCTCTGGAACGACTGGCACTGGCAGCAGCGCCAGCGGATCACCACCCTGCGCCAGCTCGAGCAGGCGGTGCACCTCACCGAGGGTGAGCGGCGGGCGGCCATCGAGACCGAGGCCGAGTTTCACATGGGTATCACGCCGTATTACGCGGCGCTGATGGACCCCGATGATCCCACCTGCCCGGTGCGACAGCAGGCGGTGCCGGTCATGGGCGAGATGGAGATCGCGCCGGCCGACCTGGAGGACCCGCTGGCCGAGGAGCGGGACATGCCGGTGCCGGGCATCACCCACCGCTACCCGGATCGGGTCCTCTTCTACACGACGCACAACTGCCCGGTGTACTGCCGCCACTGCACGCGCAAGCGGAAGGTGGCCGATCCGACGAGCGCCGCGGCGAAGAAGCAGATCGAGGACGGGCTTTCCTACATCGCAGCCCACCCCGAGATCCGCGACGTCGTCATCTCCGGCGGCGACCCGCTCTCGCTCTCCGACGACCGGCTCGACTACATCTTGGGCCGGCTGCGCGCCATCCCGCACGTCGAGATCTTCCGCCTCGGCACCCGGAACCTCGTGACGCTGCCGCAGCGGATGACCGAGGAGTTCGTGCGGATGCTCCGCAAGCACCACCCGGTCTTCGTGAACACGCACTTCAACCACCCGAAGGAGTGCACTGCCGAGGCGTTCGAGGCGGCGCGCCGCCTGGCCGATGCCGGCTGCGTCATCGGCAACCAGATGGTGCTCCTCAAGGGCGTGAACGACGACCCGAAGACCGTGCTGGAGCTGAATCACAAGCTCCTCCTGATGCGGATCCGCCCTTACTACATCTATCAGTGCGACCTCTCGCGGGGCATCAGCCACTTCCGCACGCCGGTGGAGAGCGGCATCCGGATCATCGAGGCGCTGCGCGGCCACACGAGCGGCCTGGCCGTCCCCCAGTTCGTGGTGGACGCGCCACACGGCGGCGGCAAGATCCCGGTGAACCCCGAGTACGTGCTGTCCCACGTGGGGAAGCGCTGGACGTTCCGGAACTACGCCGGGAAGACGTACACCTACGACGAACCGTAGCCCGTCATTGCATCGCGATGACCTCGATCTCCAACCGCGCTCCCTTCGGCAGCGCCGCCACCTGAACGGTGGACCGGGCGGGCGGCGCGGTGGGAAAGCGCTTCGCATAGACCTCATTCATCCGGGCGAAGTCGCCCAGGTCGGCGAGGAAGACGGTCGTCTTCACGACGTCGGCGCAGCTCATGCCGGCGGCGGCCAGCACCGCCTCGACGTTCACGAGCACCCGCTCGGTCTGGGCGGCGATGTCACCGGTGACGAGCTCGCCGGTGGCTGGATCGAGCGGGATCTGGCCCGAGCAGTAGAGGGTCCGGCCACCGACGCGCTCGACCAGCACGGCCTGACTGTAGGGGCCGATCGCGCGTGGCGCGGCAGGTGAGGACACGATGGTAGGAGCCATCCCACCAGCTTAACGGAGCCGGCGCGCGGCGCTCGCTGGCAGGTCAGCCGGACACCCGCTCGGTGGCATAGACACGCTCGACCGAGAGGACGCCCTCGAGCCCTTCGATGGCGCGCATGACTCCGCGGAGCTGCTTCAGGTCGCCGATGGCCATCTCGAAGGTGTTCACGGCGCGGCCGATACCGGTGGTGCGGCAGGTTGCCTGGGAGATGTTCATCCCCGCCTCGCTGATGGTCTTCGAGATCTGTGCCAGCACGCCGGGGCGGTCGTCGGTCATCACGCGGATGGAGACAGGCCGCTTCACGGCCCCGGCGTTCGTGTCCCACGAGACGTCCACCCGCCGCAACGGATCGAGCGCGAGCGACCGCTCGCAGGCGCGGGTGTGCACCGTGACGCCGCGGCCGCGGGTGATGAAGCCGACGATGTCATCGCCCGGCACCGGGTTGCAGCACTTCCCGTAGCGCACGAGCACGTCGTCGATGCCGCTGATGCGAACGCCGCCAGTGGGCCGCCGCGCCACCTTGCGGAAGATCTCGGTGAGCCGGGAGGTGGGCTCCTCGGCCGGCGGTGCCTCGGCCAGCCTCTCGGGTGGCAGGAGCTGTTGCAGGAGCTGCGCGGGAGGCACCTTGCCGTACCCGAGCGCTACCAGGATGTCGTCGGCGCGCTTGTACCCGAGGTTGGCGGCGGCCTTGTCGAGCTCGCCGCCGCGGGTGAGCCGCGCGAGCGACAGCCCGTACCTGCGCAGCTCGCGCTCGGCCACCTCGCGCCCGATCTCGAGCGAGCGCTTGTGCTCCTCCTGGCGGATGAAGCCGCGGATGCGGGTCTGGGCGCGGCTCGTCTTGACGAAGGTGAGCCAGTCCTTGGACGGGCGGCTGGTGGCCGAGGTCAGGATCTCGATCGTGTCGCCGTTCTTGAGCTTGTAGCGGAGCGGGACGATCTTGCCGTCGACCTTCGCGCCGACGGTGTGCTCGCCGACCTCGGTGTGGACCGCGTAGGCGAAGTCGAGCGGGGTGGCCCCGCGCGGGAGGCTCTTCACGTCCCCCTTGGGCGTGAAGACGAAGACCTCGTCGGCGAAGAGGTCGACCTTGACCGTGTCCAGGAACTCTTTCGGATCGGTGAGGTCGCGCTGCCACTCCAGAAGCTGGCGCAGCCAACCGAACTTGGCCGCGTCCTTGGCGCTGGGGCCCCCCGCGCCGTGCTTGCCCTCCTTGTAGGCCCAGTGCGCGGCGACGCCCTCCTCCGCGATCTTGTGCATCTCCTCGGTGCGGATCTGGATCTCGATGCGCTCCGCCCGCGGCCCGATGACGGTGGTGTGGAGCGACTGGTACATGTTCGGCTTGGGGATGGCGATGAAGTCCTTGAACCGTCCCGGCACCGGCTTCCACTGTGAATGGATGAGCCCGAGCGTCTCGTAGCAGTGCGCCACGTTGGCCACGATGACGCGGAAGGCGATGACGTCGTGGATCTGCTCGAACTCGACGTGCTGCACCTGCATCTTGCGGAAGATGGAATACAGGTGCTTCACCCGGCCATAGACCTCGCCTGGGATGGTGGCCCCCTGCAGCTTCTCGCGGACGATGCCCACCACCTCGGTGATGAACTGCTCGCGCTCCTGGGCCCGCTCCTCGACCTTCCGCATCAGGTCGCCGTGTTCCGCCGGTCGCAGGTACCTGAAGGAGAGGTCCTCGAGCTCGGCCTTCAGCCACTGGATGCCGAGGCGGTTCGAGAGGGGCGCGTAGATGTCGAGCGTCTCGCGGGCGATGCGCTCTTGCTGCTCCGGGCCCATGTGCTCCAGGGTCCGCATGTTGTGGGTGCGGTCGGCGAGCTTGACGAGCAGGACCCGGATGTCCTTCGCCATCGCCACCACCATCTTGCGGAAGTTCTCGGCCTGCTTCTCCTCCTGGGTATTGCCCGCCGTGAACTGCGAGAGCTTGGTGACGCCGTCCACCAGCTCGGCGATCTCGGCGCCGAACAGCTCAGAGATCTCCTCCTTGGTGGCGAGGGTGTCCTCGATGGTGTCGTGGAGGAGTCCGGTGACGACGGAGGCCTCGTCCAGCCGCATCTCGGCCAGTATCCCGGCCACCTCGAGCGGGTGGATGAGGTAGGGCTCCCCGGACTTGCGGATCTGACCCTGGTGGACCTTGGCCGAATAGACGTACGCCTTCTTGATGACGTCCAAGTCCGGGTCCGGATGGTACCCGCTGACGCGATCGAGGATGTCGTTGAGGCGGAGCAAGGGGCGATCAATAAAAGTAACTGTCGATACCCACAGGGGCAAGCACTGGATCCGTAACGCAGGGCGGCGCCGGGTGCCATCCGACCCAGCACTCGTCTGGATGCCGCGCCCCAGGGCGGTGTGCGGTTGAGCATGCCCGCTTCGTCGGAGTAGAAGGTTTGCCCGGCTCGTGCGCGCCTCGCGCCGGCTGGAGGGGGCAAACGTGCAGACGTGCAAGACCTGCGGGGTGGCGCTCGACGTGACCCTGAGCCACTGCCCCTCCTGTCAGGAGGAGGTGCCATTCGGGCGTCTCACCAACGTGCTCGGCCTCGTCTGCCGCCACTGCGACGCTTACAACGATCCGGGGGCGCGCGTATGCCTGGCGTGCCAGAAGCCGCTCGGCGCGGTTGCCGCCCCGGCAGGCGCAGTCGCCCGGGCCAGCGCTTCCAGCCGGCCCGCGCTCCCTGCTCAGCCGGATCCCGCCCGCAAGCCCACACCGGCCCGGGCACGGCTCATCGTGGATCGGGGTGCCGTCGCGCCGGGCGCGGAGATCGCCGTGGGTCCGGAGGAGGTGCAGGTCGGCCGGGCCCACGGACAGCTCCTCGTGCTCGACGATCCCTGCCTCGCGCCGCTCCATGCGAGCTTCGTCGTCCGCGGAACCGCGCTCTTCGTCCGTGACGAGGGAGCTGCGGGGGGCGTGTTCGTGCGCCTGCGCGGCCTCACCGTCCCGCTGCGGCCCGGCGCGGTCTTCGCGGTGGGCGACTGCCTGTTGCGCTTCGGCGGCCCGCTGCCGCCACCTCCACCCCCCATCCCCGACGGCACGCGTCGGCTCGGCAGCCCGCGTCCAGATCAGCCGACGGTCACGCTGGACGAGTGGCTGGAGGGAGGCCTGCCCGGCCGCTCCTACCTGCGCAGCGGGACCTCCATCAGCATCGGTCGCGCCGGTTGTGCCGTGAACCTCGGGAGCGACCCGCACCTCGCCCAGACGCACGCCGAGCTCCTGCTCGATCCCGACGGCGGCGCCCGGCTGCGAGACCTCGGCTCGGAGAGCGGCACGTTCCTGCGCATGGCGCCCGGCAGCGAGCGCCCCCTGCACGACGGCGACGCCGTCCGCCTCGGACGCGAGGTCTTGCGGGTCGAGCTGGGTTAACCGACCAGCACGACCGTACAGCTCCTTGCTCCCTGCGCGCCGATGACGAGCGCCTGCTCGATGTCGGCCGTCTTGGACGGGCCGGAGATGAAGAGGCCATACCCGATCGGCTGCTCCTGCAGGCGGGCATAGGCCTCGTGCATGTCGTGGACGACGTCGACGGCGTTCACCACGAGGACCAGGTGCTGGGTGATGACGAATACGGCGCGATGATGGAGGCGGCTCGCGTCCACCCAGACGGCGCCGTTTTCGGCCACTGCCAGGTCGCCGGGGAGGATGGCGAGGTCGAGGCCCTCGAGGAGGTGCGGGCGGGAGAGACTGGCGAGGTCGACGTTTCCCTGCCCCAATCCGGGCACGAGCGTCACGACGCGCCTCGCTTCGCGGCAGGCGGGGAGCTCTGCGAGCGCCCGCTCGGCGGCGGGGAGGTCGGCCGCGCGCAGGCACGCACCGCCCACGCCCTTCAGGGAGAGCGCGTACTGCTCCAGCGGATCGGCGTACTTCACCCCGAGCCGCGACAGGTCCGGGGGTGGCGTCTCGCGCGGCGCGTTGCGGCGCAACACTGCCAGGAGCTCCTCACGTCCGGGCACGGTGCCTCCGGTATGCGTCGCGGAAGCTCTCGCGCGGCATGGGCGGCAGCTCGCGCTGCTTCCCCCATCCGTTGAAGCGGCCGTAGACGAGGCCGCGCGGTAGCAGCGGCACCACCCGTCGCGCGAGCCAGCCCGCCAGCCGGTAGAGCCAGGTGAAGCGGAGCACCACCGCGAGCACCTTCATCGCCGCGCGCTTCGGCCAGGGGAGCAGCCCCCGCCTCACGATCTCCTGCCTCCAGGCGAGGATCTCGTGGTGCAGGTCGATGCGCACCGGGCACACGTCGGTGCATGAGCCGCACAGGGATGAAGCGAAGGGGAGCGATCGGTGCGCCGCCGCATCACGGCCCGGGGCCAGGATGCTGCCGATCGGTCCGGGCACGATCCAGCCGTAGCTGTACCCGCCGCTGCGGCGGAAGACCGGGCACGTGTTCATGCACGCGCCGCAACGGATGCAGGAGAGCGAGCGGCGGAAGGTGGGGTCGGCGAGCTGCCGGGACCTCCCGTTGTCCACCACCACGATGTGCAGCTCACCGCCCGGACGCGGCCCGTGGAAGTGCGTGGTGTAGGTGGTGACGGGCTGGCCCGTGGCCGAGCGCGCCAGGAGGCGCGTGAACACCGCCAGGTCCTGCCAGCGCGGGATGAGCTTCTCCACGCCCATGCAGGCGATGTGCACCGGCGGCAGGGTCGTCCCCATGTCGGCGTTGCCCTCGTTCGTGCAGACCACCACGCCGCCCGTCTCCGCGACGGCGAAGTTCACGCCGGTCAGCCCCGCTCCCGCCTCCAGGAAGCGCTGCCGCAGGTGCCCGCGGGCCGCCTCGGTGAGGTACTTGGGGTCGCTCGCGCCCTTCTCCGTCCCCAGCTCGGCGTGGAACAGCTCACCGATCTCCTCCTTCTTGAGGTGGATGGCCGGCAGGACGATGTGGGACGGCGGCTCGTGGCGGAGCTGGACGATGCGCTCGCCGAGATCGGTGTCGGTGACGGTGACGCCGCGCGCCTCGAGGTAGGGGTTGAGGTGGCACTCCTCCGTCAGCATCGACTTCGACTTCACGAGCTTGGTGATCCCCCGCTCCGACAGGATGCGGTGGACGATCGCGTTGTGCTCGGCCGCGTCGCGGGCGAAGTGCACCTGCGCGCCGCGGGAGGTCGCCTGCTGCTCGAACTGCTCCAGGTAGGCGGCGAGGCGCGAGAGCGTGTGCGCCTTGATTCCGGCCGCCGCGTCGCGCAGCAACTCCCAGTCCGGCACCGCGGACGAGGCCACGTCGCGCTTCTTCCGGACCCACCACAGCGCCTGATCGTGCCAGTGCGCCCTGGCGTCGTCGGCGACGAAGCGCGCCGCGGCGGCCGCGTGATCGACCGCGTGCTCCGCCCTGTCGGTGGGGTTCATGACAGCCCTTCCGCCTCGGCGAGCACCTCCGCCACGTGCATCACCCGGAGCGGCCGCCGCTCGCGCCGGATGAGGCCGTCGAGGTGCATGAGGCAGGACATGTCGACCCCGGTGACGACCTCGGCCCCGGCGCGCTCGTGATCGGCGATGCGATCCTTCCCCATCATGCAGGAGACGGCCTCCTCGTTGACGGCGAACGTGCCGCCGAAGCCGCAGCACTCGTCTTGCCGGGCCAGCTCGACGAGCTGGATGCCCTGCAGCTCGGAGAGGAGCAGCTGGACCTTGTTGAAGGGCGCCACCTTCCGCTCGCTGCCCGAGCCGAGCCGGAGCTCGCGCAGCGCGTGGCAGCTCTGGTGCAGGCCCACCTTGCGCGGGAACGAGCCCTCGATGCGCGGCAGCTTCAGCACGTCGACCAGGAACTCGCACAGCTCGTAGGTGGCGCGTCTCAGGTGCTCGAAGCCGGGACGGCCGTCGAGGAACTGCTGATAGTGGTTTCGCACCTGGGAGACGCAGCTGCCCGACGGCGCCACCACGTACTCGTACCCGGCGAAGAGGCGCAGGAACTTGTCGGCCAGCGGCTTCGCCTCGTCGTTGCAGCCGGAGTTCGTCATCGGCTGCCCGCAGCAGGTCTGCTGCTCGGGGTACTCGACCCTGCAGCCGTGCCGCTCGAGCAGGCGCAGCGTGGCGAGCCCGACCTGCGGGTAGAGCTGCTCGACGTAACAGGGGATGAAGAGGCCAACGGTCGGCATGGCGCGCGTTCTTGCACCGTAGGGAGCGACGTGGGCGGCGGGCGGTGCGACCCGCCGCCCATTGCCGGCTCACTTGATGGGCGGTATCGGGATCGCCCCCGTGAAGACATAGGCCTGCAAGAACGCGATGAGCCCGATCACGGCGGCGCCGGCCACCGAGTGCCACCAGACCCTGCGGAAGATCGGTCCGAGCGCGTGGGCGCGCTCCTTCGGATCGTCGTAGCAGGCGGCGCAGGCGACCATGATCGACTGCGCGTCGATCATCTTCCCCATCACGCCGCCGGTCGAGTTGGTGGCGACGGTCAGGATCGGGTTGAGGTGGAGCTGCTCCGCGGTGATGCGCTGCAGGCTCCCGAAAAGCGCGTTCGAGGCCGTGTCGGAGCCGGTGAGGAAGACGCCGAGCCAGCCCAGGTACGCTGCGAAGAACGGGTAGAGCACGCCCGCGCTCGTGAAGGCGAGCCCGAGGACCGCGTCGGTGCCGGAGTACCGCGTGAGGTACCCGAGGCCGAGCACCTGGCAGATGACCAGGACGGGGATCTTCATGCGGTGCAGCGTGCGCGAGATCGTCTCCTTCCACTGGGCAGCGCTGAGCCGGAGCACGAACCCGGAGATGATCGCGGCGATGAACACGCCCGTCCCGGCCGCCGAGAGCCAGTTGATGACGAAGCGTGCACCCTCGGGCTTCGCGTTGACCGGCGCGATGGGCGGCATCCGCTGGACGAGGTTGTGGAGCGACGGCATGTCCCAGCCCGGGAGCGAGAGCGTCCCGTTGAACCTCGAGCCGAGCAAGGTGGTGTCGAACTTCACGCTCGCGAAGAGGTTGTTGAGCGTCTTCTTCCACTCGGGAGCGCCCCAGAGTGCGCAGGCGAGGATGAGGATGGCCCATGGGACCCAGGCGTAGAGCGTCTCACCGACGCTGTAGTGGCTCCCGGGTCCACGGTCGCTCGCCGCAGCGCCGACGCTGATCGCCTTCACCTTGGCGGCCTCGCGCTCCGACTTCAGCAGGAAGCGGGTCTTCGGGTGCCACACGTAGCGCAGGAACAGCGCGGTGCAGACGACGGAGAAGACGCCCGCCACCACGTCCGTCATGAGGTGGAACTCGGCCGTCCCCGACGCGTAGAGCTGCATGACGGCGAACGAGGCGCCCGACACGAGCGCCGCCGGCCAGACGGCGAAGACCTCCTTCCACGTCCCGCCCTCCATCTTCACGAAGACCGCGATGAGCCAGAACGGCACGAGGAGCGACACCCACGGCAGCTGGTGACCCACCATCGTGGAGAGCGTGAGCTGGTCGAGGCCGCTCACCTGGGCGAGCACCACGATGGGCGTGCCGATGGCTCCGTACGCGACGGGCGCGGTGTTCGCGAGCAGGTTCAGCACGGCGGCCTGGAACGGGGAGAAGCCGAGGCCGACCATGACGGCGCCCGCGATCGCCACGGGCGTCCCGAACCCCGACGTGCCCTCGATGATGGCGCCGAACGAGAAGGCGATGAGGAGCACCTGGAGCCGCCGGTCGTGCGAGATGTTGATGATCGACTCCTTCACGATCTCGAACTTCCCGCTGATGACGGTCATCGTGTAGAGGAACATCGCTCCCAGGATGATCCAGATGATCCCGAGGAAGCCCGAGAGCGTGCCGAGCCCGAAGGCCGACACGGCCGAGCCTACCGGCATCCCGAAGACGAGACAGACGATGATGAACGCCGCGATGACGCCGAAGAAGGCCGCGTACGGCGCGGAGATGCCGAGGTGCTTCATCCCCTGCTTGTCGCGGTGCGGGTGCAGCGCGATGAAGTAGAGCAAGACGACGATGGGCACCGCTGCCAGCACCGTGGACAGGAAGGCGCTTCCGGTCGGATTGTAGTTTTGGTGGTACACGGGATTCCCTCAGCGAATGTGGAGACCGGTGCGTCACCGGCCTGTGGCATGTGAAGGTGAGACGCCGCCCTGAAGCCTCAGCGACCGAGACGTCGCTTTTGCACCTCTAGGCTCGTCGCGGACCCGTTTGCGGGATCCTTTTAGTGACGCCCCAACTGGGCCGCATCGGCGCCCGTCCGTGAGCCGCCATCACATGACCCACGGTCCGAGCGGTCAGGCCAGCGGTGAAGTAGCGCGGTCGACCAGGTACACGATCGACTGGAACGGGATCCCGCCGTGGATGGACAGCCCGATCTCGCAGGTGCGGCTGTTCGAGTAGCCCGCCTTGCAATCCGGTGGGAGCACAGCTCGAAGGCCGGCCAGCGCCGACGCGTTCAGCTCCGGCGTGCTGAACCCTTTGTCCCCCGCGAAGCCGCAACAGCCGAGCCCCGGCGCGACGACCTTCTCGGCGCACGCCTGCGCCACGGCCTTGAACGACGACTCCAGGCCCATCTTGATGGAGCTGCACGTCACGTGGATGGCGACGGTCTCGGGGCGGCGCTCGAAGCGCAGCTTGTCCATGAGGTGGGCGTGGATGAATTCGACCGGTTCATAGAGTCGCAGCCGCGGATCGAGCGAGCCCTTCATGCGGTAGAGGCACGGGCTCGTGTCGCACAGCACCGGGATGCGGCCGCCGTCGCTCTTCTCGAGGAGCGCCCGCTCCAGCTCGCGCCCCTTCTCGTTCGCGAGCTCGAGGAAGCCCTTCGACTCGAAGGTGAGGCCGCAGCACAGGCTCCCCAGCTCGGGCGGGAACAGGACGTCGTAGCCCGCCTTCTCCAGCACGGACAGCACCGCCTCGTGCAGGACGCGGGCGTCCGGATCGCCCCGCGCCGGGCCCATCGAGCGCACCACGCAGGCGGGGAAGTAGACCACCTCGCGCCCCCGGCCTCGCCGGAGATCCTCGAAGCGCCGCTGCGGGGCGCGCGTCGGCATGGCCGGGTTCCACAGCGGGAGCTTGCCGAACGTGACGGAGCGGGCGCCGTGGGCGAGCCCGCTCATGAGGCGCGTGCCGAGCAGCGCGTGCGCGGCGCCGGCGGCGGCGAGGCCGGCCCGCAGGCCGACCATGGCGCCCGCGTAGTGCTCGGCGAGATCGCCCGCCAGATCCTTCGCGGCCGGCGTGCGCGCGTCGGCGCGGAGCTGCTTCGTCAGCTTGCCGGTGTCGATGCCCACCGGGCAGGCGGTCTGGCAGAGCCCATCGGCGGCGCAGGTCTCGTCGCCGAGGTAGGCCCATCCCTCCTCGAAGCGCTCGAGGCGCTCGCGGCCGTCGCCGCTGGCGCGGAGCCGCGCGATCTCGCGCCGGGTGACGATGCGCTGCCGCGGCGTCAGGGTGAGGTTGCGCGACGGACATTTCGGCTCGCAGAAGCCGCACTCCGTGCAGCGATCGACGAGGTCGTGCGCCCGCGGCAGGGATTTCAGATTTTTGAGGTGCACCCGCGGATCGTCATTGAGGAGGACGCCGGGGTTGATGATGCCCTGGGGGTCGAGCAGCGCCTTGACGCGCTTCATGATGGTGTGGGCCGCCTCGCCCCACTCGAGCGCCACGAAGGGCGCCATGTTGCGGCCGGTGCCGTGCTCGCCCTTCAACGAGCCGTCGAAGCGCTTCACCACCATCTCCGCCACGTCGTCCATGAAGCGGCCGTAGCGCGCCACCTCGCGCGGATCGTCGAAGCCCTGCGTGAAGACGAAGTGGAGGTTGCCGTCGAGGGCGTGCCCGAAGATGACCCCCTCCGTGTAGCCGTGCGCCGACATCAGATTTTGCAGCGCCACCGTCCCCTCGGCCAGCCGCTCGATGGGGAAGGCCACGTCCTCGATGACGACGGTGGTGCCGACCTGGCGCGCCGCGCCGACGGACGGGAAGACACCGCGCCGCACGTCCCACAGCCGCTCGAACTCGGCCTTCACCGAGGTGAAGCTGATGGGCTCCAGCGTCGGGAGCCCCTCGAGCAGCTTCACGATCTGGTCTGCCTGGGTGACGAGCGCCTCCGGCCGCTGGGCGCGCGTCTCCACCAGGAGCGCGCAGGCGGTGGGTCCGAGCGAGGCGAGCACGGCCGGCATGCCGGGCTTGCCCTCCACCGAGCGGAGCGACGGCCGATCCATGATCTCGGCCGCCGCGACCGGCCCCGACTTGAGGCGCTGCGTGGCGAGCGCCGCCTGGGCCAGGTCGGGGAAGAGCATGAGCGCGCTCGCGCGGTGCGCGTGCTCCTCGACGGTCCGGAAGGTCACCTCGGAGACGAAGGCGAGCGTGCCCTCCGAGCCGACCATCAGGTGGGCGAGGATGTCGAAGGGGTCATGGAAGTCGACGAAGGCGTTGAGGCCGTAGCCGGTGGTGTTCTTGATCCGGTACTTGCGCCGGATGCGCTCGGAGAGCGTACGGTCGGCGGCGACCTCGTCCCGGAGCTGCGCCAGGCCCTTCACCGCCTCGGGGCGCGCCTTGGAGAAGGCCGCGCGCGACGCGGGGTCGCCGGTGTCGAGGCGCGTCCCGTCGGCGAAGACGAGCTTCAGCGACTCCAGCGTCCGGTAGCTGTTCTGCGTCGTGCCGCAGCACATGCCGGACGCGTTGTTGGCGACGATGCCGCCGATCATGCAGGAGCCGATGGAGGCCGGGTCGGGCCCGATCTTGCGCCCGAACGGCGCCAGCGCCGCGTTCGCATCGGCTCCGATGACCCCCGGCCCGAGCACGATGCGCTCGCCGCTGTCCTCGACCTGCCGGCGCTTGAAGCCGCTGCCCACCGCGAGCAGGATGGAGTCCGTCACCGCCTGTCCGGAGAGGCTCGTCCCAGCCGCGCGGAAGGTGATCGCCAGCTCGAGGTCCGCGGCGAGCCGCACCAGCCGGACCATCTCGTCCTCGGTCCGCACCTTCACGACGATCTTCGGCACGAGCCGATAGAAGCTCGCGTCGGTCCCCCAGGCCAGCGTGCGGACCGGATCGCACGCGAGCGCATCGGAGGGCACCACCGCGCGCGCCGCCTCCCAGAAGAGGCGATAGGGCTCCGGCAGCGAGGTCATGTCGTCGTGGCGGGCGGGGTCGAGCATGGGAGGGTCACGCTAGCCCTGCCCCTCTCGCGCGACAAGATCGACCGCGTTGACCCCCCGGCGCGCCGCGCGGTACACGTCCCGGATGGCGAGCATGGCTTGCGCGCGCTGCGGTTTCCGCCTCGATCCGGGGAGCCGCTTCTGTAGCAGCTGCGGCCAGGCCGCGGCTGCGGCGATGCCGCCCGTCCGGTCGGCAGCTCCCTGCGCGAGCACCGCCCACGCGCTGAAACTCGTGCCCATCCGCCACGACGGCCAGGCAGGCGCGTCGCAGTCGGTCGGCACGGGCGGGATCGTCTGCGGCCGCGCCGAGGGGGAGCTGCGCTTCGAGCAGGACGGCACCGTCTCGCCGCGGCATGCGCGCTTCACGACCCGGCCGGACGGGATCGAGGTCGAGGACCTCGGCAGCCTGAACGGCACCTTCCTCCGGGTCCGCAGCGCGCGCCCCCTCGTCGCGGGCGACGAGGTGCGGCTCGGGCGGCAGCTGCTGCGGCTGGAGCTCATGCCACGGCGCGCCGACACCGGACTCACCCGGCCGTGGGGCGGCGTGGATCCGGGCCACCGGGTGCGGGTGGTCCAGCTCCTCGACGGCGGCGGGGCGGGCGAGATCTTCCCGCTGCGAGACGGTGAGAACCTGGTCGGCCGCGAGCTGGGCCAGGTGGCGTTCCCGTTCGACCGCTACGTTTCGGCCCGCCACGCGCGCTTCGACGTCACCGCGCGCGCCGTGCTGCTCGTCGACATGGGGAGCTCGAACGGCACCTTCGTACGCCTCACGGCGCCCGCGCTGCTGGCGGCCGGCGACCAGGTGCTCGTCGGGATGCAGCTCGTGCGAGTGGAGTAGCGCCTACCCGACAACGGGAGGGGCCGCACCGCAGGTGGGGAGGGCGGAGCCCTCACCCCCCCTATCCAAACGACTTTTCCTTCTGCTCCTGCTCTTCCTTGCAGCGGATGCAGAGGGTCGTCACCGGCCGAGCCTCGAGGCGCTTCATCGAGATCTCCTCCTCGCACTTCTCGCACACGCCGAAGGAGCCGCTCTCGATGCGCGCGAGGGCCTTGTCGATCTTGGTGAGGAGGAACTTCTCGCGGTCACGCAGGCGGAAGATCATCGATTGGGTGTACTCGCTCGAGGCGAGGTCGATCTCGTCCGGCAGGTCGTCGGTGTCGAAGCTCGACTCCTCGGTCAGGGTCTTCTTGGCCGAGAGGAGCAGCTGCTTCTTCGATTCCTCCAGCATCGTCTTGAACCGCTTCAGATCCTTCTTGTTCAAGCGCGCTACCCTCGTTTCCGAGCCCCCCGCCGGGGCTGTAAAAGGACGGGCAAGGTAAGGCTGCGACTCCCCCGGTGTCAAGGGAACGGGCGCGCCCCCGGCGGCGCTCTTTCGTTGACGTGGCGCGCCCGGACACCTCTATGATCGGCGCCCATGCCAGAGGGCCGCTTCGACCGGGAATTCGTGCGCGCCGCGCTGGTGCTCGCCGCGCGAGGAGAGGTGGATCGCCTTCTCATGGTGAGCGACCACCCACTCCTGCCCCAGGAGCTGCGTGGCCGGCCCATCAAGCGGAAGCTCGTCTACGCCGTGACGAGCGACGCCCTGTCGAACCAGCTCGCCTCGAAGAAGTACCAGGCCGTCGTCATCCCGCCCTACGCCTACTCGCGGGTGGAGAAGATCAAGGTCGCGCTGGTGGCCTGCCAGTCGGAGGGGCTGGTCAAGGAGGGCGACACCATCCTGGCGCTGGCCGGGCAGGGACCGGAGCGCAACCTCGATACGCTCGTCCGCATCCGCCTCGGCGACGAGGAGGACGAGCCCATCCGCGTGGACTCGCTCGACCTCGGCCCCGAGTTCCGCTCGCAGGTGGTGGAGTCGCTGCTCCACGTCGCGATGGAGATCGGCGCCCAGGGCTACGAGGGCCACCCGACGGGCACCATCCTGGTCGTGGGGGACTCGACGGCGGTGATGGAGAAGAGCCGCCAGCTCACGTTGAACCCGTTCTCCGCGATCAGCGAGGCCGAGCGTAATTGCATGGATCCGCCCATCCGCGACGCCATCAAGACCTTCGCGGTGCTCGACGGTGCGTTCATCATCCGCGAGGACGGGGTGGTGCTCTCCGCGGGCCGTTACCTCCAGACGTTCTCGAAGGACCTGAAGCTCCCCATCGGCCTCGGGGCGCGCCACAGCGCCGCGGCCGCGGCGACCCGGGAGACGAAGGCGGTCGCCATCACGGTCTCCCAGACGACCGGCACGGTCCGGTTCTTCAAGGATGGGGAGATCGCGCTCGAGCTGCACCAGACGGCGCGGAGGATCTGAGGCGCGGCGTGCGACCGCGGCCAGGAATGCAGTCCGTCCGCCCTGAGCGTAGCGCCGCCGGAGGCGGCGCGTAGTCGAAGGGCCCCGACCTCGACCCCGACCTCGACCCCGACCCCGACCCCGACCCCGACCCCGACCTCGACCTCGACCCCGACCCCGACCCTGACCACCACGACCACGACCACGACCTGGACCCCGGAGCGGCTGGCGCTCGCGTTGATCGCCTCGTCCCTCCTCCTGCACGCGGTCCTGTCCGGCTTCGTGCCGCTCTCGCCGCAGGAGACGTATTACTGGCAGTACGCCCGCCACCTCGACCTGTCGTACTTCGACCACCCGCCGCTGGCGGCGTGGACGATCCGCCTCACCACGGCGCTGCTCGGCGAGGGGGAGCGCGGCGTCCGCGCGGCGGCGCTCGTACACGGCGCGATGTTCGGACTCTTCTTCTTCCTGGCCGGGCGCCGGCTCTTCGGCTCCCGGGCGGCGCTCGCCGCCACGGTGGCGGCGCTCCTCACCCCGCTCTACGCCATCGGGCAGAGCGTCATCACCCCCGACGCGCCGCTCCTCTCGTGCTGGGTGGCGGCCCTCTACTTCACCATCCGCGCGCTCGACGCGGAGCGCGGGCCGTGGCTCCTCGCCGCCGGCGCCGCGGTCGGCCTGGCAGCGCTCGGCAAGTACACCGGCTGGTTGCTCGCGCCGCAGATCTTCCTGGCGCTCCTCCTCGACAAGCGCGGGCGGCGGCTCCTCGCGTCTCCCTGGCCCTGGCTGGCGCTGGCGGTCGCGGCGGTGATCTTCCTGCCCGTCCTGGTGTGGAACGCGCGCCACGGCTGGATCAGCTTCGGCTTCCAGTTCGGCCTGCGCGCGGCCGAGGCGAGCTCGTTCTCGCCGCGGCGCTTCGGAAGCTTCCTCGGCTTGCAGGCGCTCGCGCATACCCCGCTCCTCTTCGCGGGGCTGTGGGTGGCGGCGGCGATCGCGGCGCTCCGCTGGCGCGAGGCGCCGTACCGGCTCTGCGCCCTCTTCGCGCTGCCTGGCTTCCTGCTCTTTCTCGCCCTCTCCCCCTACACCTGGGTGAAGGGCAACTGGCCGGCGCCGGCCTATCCGGCCGCGCTCCTCGCCGCCGCCGGGCTGCTGCAAGACCCCTCCCGCGGGCGCCGCCGGTACGCGTACGCCGCGCTGCTGCTGGCAGGGGTGGGGACGCTCTACCTCCACCTCGCGCTCGCCTTCCCGGCCGTGCCGTTCCCCGCCCGGCAGGACGTGACGAGCGGCTGGCGAGAGCTCGCGGCCCGCGTCGCCGCCGAGCAGGCGCGCCTGCCGTCGCCGTCGTTCGTGGCGGGCTGCACCTACAAGCCGGCGAGCGAGCTCGCCTATTACCTGCCAGGCCGGCCCGAGACCTGGTCGCAGAACGCGCTCGGCGAGGCGGCGCTCCAGTACGACTACTGGCAGGACCCCGCCTCCCTTTCCGGCCGCGAGGGGCTGCTCGTACTCGACCCTCGCGAGTGGAAGAACTGCCTGCGGCGCCAGGAGTACTGCCAGCCGCTCACGGAGCTCGAGCCGCTGCCGGTCCGCCGCGGCGCGCGCCTCGTCACCACCTTCCGGCTCTGGCGTTGCCGCTGGATCGGGCCGGGCGGGGGCGCCCGGTGACCCGGGGCGGGCGCCTCCTCGCCGGCGGGCGCGAGCTCGTGCCGCTCGCCGCGTTCCTGGCGCTGGTGGCGCTGATCGACCTCGCCGACTGGAACGAGGGGGCCACCCGCGCCGCCGGCCTCGCGCTCGCCGCCGGCGGCCTCCTCTGGCTGTGGCGGGCGGCGCCGTTCTTCCCGGCCGCCGCTCCGGGCTGGCTCGGAGCGGCGCTGGCGCTGGCGCTGCTCCGGGCCGCCGCCTCGCTCACGTCACCGGAGCAGCGCGCGGCCTCGCCGAACGACATCGGGTGGACCACCGCCCACGCCATCGAGGCGCGCGCCGCGGGAGCCTCCCCCTACGCTTCGCTCGTCGACCCGCAGCGCATCCTCCCGCGTCAGGAGCCCGGGTTCGGCTGGTTCATGGGCTACAAGTACGGCCCGGTCGTGCCGGCGTACTACCGGCCATTCCTGCAGCGGTTCGGCGTGGCGGACGGTCTCTACCTGGGGAACGCACTGCTCCTCGCGCTGGCGGCGGCGCTGGCGGCGGTCCTGGCGGGCCAGGTGGGCGGGACGCGGGGGGTGCTCGCGGCGCTCGCGGCGCTCCTCTGGCCGGAGCTCGCCCGCCAGGAGCTCTTCCGGCAAGGGGTGAACGACCTCCTGCCCACCGTGTTCGGGCTCGGCGCGCTCCTCGTGGCGACGCAGCCGGGCCGGGCGGCGTCGGCCTTCTCGGGCGCGCTGCTGGGCCTTTCACTTGCAGCGAAACCACTCCCCGGGGCGCTGCTCCTGCTCCTCTTGCCCGGCGCGGTCGCCGCCGCGGCGCCCTTCGCGGCCGGGCTCGCGCTCGGGGTGCTGCCCTACCTCCCGGATCTCCTCGCCACGCCCCGCGAGCTGGCGGCCAACCTGGTGCTCTTCAACTTCGTGCGGCCAGGCGACAGCACCGGCGCGGTGAGCGCGCTCCCGGGCTGGTTGCCTGGTTCATCGCGGGGGCTCGCGTCGGGGCTCGTCCAGTTGCTCGCGCTCGGCCTGGCCGCCTCCGCCGCCGTCGCCTACCACCGCTCGCGCAGGACGCCACGCGATCTCATCCTCGCCGCGGCGCTCGTCACCACCGCGTTCCTCGCCGGCGGCAAGCTCATCCACCGGAACTACCTGCTCTGGTGGCTGCCGCTGGCGGCGGCAGCGCTGGGCGCCTGTTACCGGGCGGTCGGCGCACCCGACCTCGGCAGGCGGCGCTGAGCTGGCAGGCCTCGCAGCGCGCCGGATCACCCCGGAGCGGGCACGCCCCGCTCATCCCGAGGTGGCAGAGGACGAAGTCGAAGCGGACCGGGTCCTCGGGATCGAGGCGGCGCAGGCCGTCCGTGATCTCCTCCGCCGTGCGCCAGGTCATGTCGGTCCGGCGGGTGAGCCCGAGGTGACGCGCGATGCGCGCCACGTGCGTGTCGAGCGGCACGATGAGCGCGCTCCGCGGCACGCCGGACCAGGCGCCGAGGTCGACGGCGTCGGGGCCGCGCACCATCCAGCGTAGGTAGAGGTTCCAGCGCTTGCAGGCCCCCGCGAGCGACGCGTCGGGGAGGAGGTGGGCGAGCCCCCGCGGGCCGCGCCTGGCGAGGAGCGCCCGCCCCGGGGGTGCCTCGCGCAGCTCGCGGGCGAAGCGAGCGAGCGCCGGGCGGAGCGCGCCGCTGTCGCGCGTGGAGGGCGGGGGTTTGTCCCACGAAGCCGCCGACTCCTCGCGGAAGAGCGCCGCGAACCGGTCGCCGAGCGACCCGTGCAGGAGGCGCACGTGCCCAGCGGCGGCCGCGAGCGCCGCCACGTCCGCGGGCTGGTTGAAGCGATACCGGAAGCTGGCGAAGGCCCCCGGCTGCGGCGCGCGCGCGAACGCCTCGCAGTAGCGGGCCGGCGACGGGCCCATCTCCGCGAGCACCTGCTCCAGCTGCGGCTTGAAGAGGTCAGCCCGGCCGTAGGCGAGCGCGGCGGCGAAGAGCCCGGCCACCTCCTGATCGTCTGCCGCGCGGTAGCGGCGCGGTAGCTCCACCGGGTCGAAGCCGATGCGGGCGGCCGTGTCGAGCTCGCGCTCGAGGCGGGCTAGGAGCGGCGCGAGGGCGCGGGCGCGGAGCGCGGAGAGCGGGCTGGAGCGGCGAGGCGCCATGCACGATCCATAGCCGCCGCGACCGCCCACGTCAGTGGCGGTCCTTGTCCAGCTCGCGAACGAGGTGGGACAGCTCGGGCGCGATGAGCTTCTCCCAGGCGAGGCGGACGGCCGCGGTCGAGCCGGGCATGGAGAAGAGGGCGCAGCCGCGCCAGACGCCCGCCACCGCGCGGGACATCATGGCGGCGCTGCCCACCTCGTCGAAGGAGAGCATCCGGAAGAGCTCGCCGAACCCGTCGAGCCGCTTCTCCAGGAGAGCCGCCACGGCCTCGTAGGTGCGGTCGCGGGCGGCGATGCCGGTGCCGCCGTTCACGAGCAGCACGCGCGCACCGGCGGCCTGCGCCTCGGCGAGCGCCGCCCGGATGGCCTCCGGCTCGTCCTTCACCACGCGGTAGAAGACGATCGGGTGCCCGGCCGCCGCCGCCTGCTCGCGCAGGTAGGCGCCGCTCGTGTCCTCTGCCTCGCCGCGAGAATCGGAGGCGGTCACCACCGCCACCGCGACCGAGCGCGGCCCTGCTCGTCGGTGCTCCTCGTGCCCCATCTGCCCCTCCGCTAACGTGCGTGTTCCTGGAGCGGCAACGCGACATCGCCGCGCAGCTCCTCCAGCCTCGACGCGACCGCGTGGCGATCGGGCGCCTCCGGCGCGAGGCGCAGGTAGGCGCTGTAGCCGTCGATGGCGCGACGCCGCTGGCCGAGCGCCCGGGCGGCGTCGCCCAGCACCCGCTGCCCGAGCGCCACCTCCGGCGCCATCTCCGCCGCCCGCTCCGCGTAGTCCAGGGCCTCCCGGTGCGCGCCGCGGCGCTCGAGCAGCGCCGCCGCCGCGGCCAGGCCCTCTCCGTCGTCGAGCTCCAGCGAGCGCGCCGCCCCGAACCCGTCCGGCCTGAGCGCGATGCCCAGGCGGGCGCCGGCGAGCCGCGCGCCCTCCCCCTCCCGCTCCGCCGGGACGAACCCCTGGGCGGAGACGCGGAACCGGTAGCGCCGCGCCGGATCGGGCACCGCCACCGCGCGCCCGCCAGGGCCGAGGGCGACGCCATCGAGCGCCACCTGCGCAGCCCGCGGCAGCACCTCCAGCAGCACCTCGGGCGGCGTGGTGTCGCGCCAGGTCTGGCGCGGGGCGGCGGCGCAGGAGAGCGCGAGAGCGGCGGCGGCCATGAGGGCGCGGGGGAGCGGCGGCATGTCGAGGTGCAGGGTATAGACAGTCGACGATGCTCGACAAGCTCGCCGTAGCCCGCGCGCTGCGCGAGATCGGCCTGCTGCTCCAGGCCAAGGGTGAGAACCCGTTCAAGGTGCGCGCCTACGAGACCGGGGCGCGGGCCCTCGAGGACAGCGCCGGGGATCTCGCCACGCTCGTCCAGGCGGGGCGGCTCACCGAGCTGCGCGGCGTCGGCGAGGCGCTGGCGAAGAAGATCGCCGAGCTACACCTCACCGGCCAGACCCCGCTCCTCGAGCGGCTGCGGACCGAGCTGCCGCCCGGGCTGCTCGAGCTGCAGCGGGTGCCCGACCTCGGCCCGAAGAAGCTCGCCGCGCTGCAGGCGGCGCTCGGGATCCGCTCGCTGGCGGAGCTCGAGCAAGCCTGCCGCGAGGGGCGCGTGCGCGGCGTGAAGGGCTTCGGCGAGAAGACCGAGCAGCGCATCCTGGCGAGCCTCCCCGGCTTGCGCGGCAAGGAGATTCGCGTCCTCCTCTCCGAGGCGCTCGAGCTCTCGGAGAGGCTCGTCCGGTACCTGCGCGCAGGGCCGGAGGACAGGGTCGAGCTGGCCGGCTCGGCCCGGCGGCGCAAGGAGACGGTCGGGGACCTGGACCTCGTCGCCTCCGCGCCCGATCCGGCGGCCTTCGGCCGGCGGCTGGCGACGTTCCCGCTCACCGCGGAGGTGCTGACCCGGGGCCCGACGAAGACCGCGGTGCGGCTGGCGAGCGGGCTGCAGGTCGATCTGCGCACGGTCGCGCCCGAGCACCACGCCGGCACGCTCCACCACCTGACGGGCGCGAAGGCCCACCACGTGAAGCTGCGCGGGCTCGCGCGCGACCGCGGCTACAGCCTCTCCGAGTACGGCCTGGCCCGCCTGGACGGAGGCGAGGCGGTGGCGGTCGCGAGCGAGGCCGACCTGTACGCCAGGCTCGGCCTCCCCTACATCCCTCCCGAGCTCCGCGAGGACGAGGGCGAGATCGAAGTGGGCCTGGCCGGCGCGCTCCCGGACGACCTCGTCCGCCCGGAGGACGTGCGCGGGATGGTCCACTGCCACACCGACTGGTCGGACGGGCGGGCGACGGTGGAGGAGATGGCGCTCGCGGCCCAGGCGCGCGGGATGGAGTACCTGACCATCACCGACCACTCTCCCTCGGCCCACTACGCGGGGGGCCTCGACGTCGATCGCCTGAGGGCGCAGTGGGACGAGATCGCGCGGGTGCAGGAGACGGTGTCGGTGCGGCTCCTGCGCGGCACGGAATCGGACATCACCGAGGACGGGCTGCTCGACTTCCCGGACGCGATCCTGGAGCAGCTCGACGTCATCGTCGCGAGCGTGCACTCGCGCTTCAAGATGGACCGGGCGGCCATGACGCGCCGGATCCGCCGCGCGCTCGAGCTGCCGGTGTTCAAGATCTGGGGGCACGCCCGCGGGCGGCTCCTGCTCGAGCGCGAGCCGTTCGACTGCGACATGGAGGCCCTCCTCGACGCGCTGGCCGGCTCGCGCGGCGCGGTGGAGGTGAACGGCGATCCCCACCGCCTGGAGATGGAGCCGTCGGCCCTCCGTCAGGCGCGCGCGCGGGGGCTCGGTGTGGTGCTGTCGGTGGACGCCCACTCCACGGCGGCGCTCGGCTACCTGCGCTACGCGGTGGACGTCGCGCGGCGCGGCGGCGTCCGGCGCGGCGAGGTGCTGAACGCGCTCCCGGTGGAGGCGTTCGCGCGGGCGGTGCGGCCGGTCAGCTGATCGCGGGGCCGGGCTTGTCGCGCCCTCCCCGCCGCGCCTAAGCTGCCCCTCCTTGGAACAGGTCCGCCTCCGCTCGAAGCGCATCCAGATCCTCTCGGCGCTGGCCATCTCCTCGGGGATGCCGCTCGGGTTCGTCTGGGTGACGATGCAGTTCTTCCTCGTCGACCTCTCGATCCCGAAGGCGACGATCGGCCTGCTCTCAGGGGTCTCGCTCCCCTGGACGCTGAAGTTCCTCTGGTCACCCATCGTCGATCGCTACGCGCTGCGGTGGCCGGGGCGAAGGCGGAGCTGGGTGCTCCTGACGCAGGTCGGCCTGGCGGCGGCCTTCGGCGGCTTCGCCGTCCTCGCCTGGTGGCTCCTCTCCAGGGCGCCCGCCGACCGGCCGCCCTCGACCCCCCTCCTCATCGGTCTCGTGGCGATGCTGATCGCCTTCATCTCGGCGACGCAGGACATCGCCTACGACGCCTACTGCGTCGAGGCGCTCGAGTCCGCCGAGCAGGGTCCCGTCTCCGGCCTCAAGATCCTCTACTACCGCATCGGCATGCTGCTCACCGGCGCCTTCGCGGTGTCGGCGTCGCAGTGGATCCCGTGGCCTATCCTCTTCGCCCTGATGGGGGCCGCGTTCCTGGTCCTGACGGCGCTCACGTTCCTGGCGGACGAGCCGCGCCGCCCGGCGCCCGCCCCCCGCTCGCTCGCCCGCGCGGTGGTGGACCCGATCCGCACGTACTTCCGCCGCGAGAACGCCATCGCCATCGCGCTCTTCATGGTGTTCTACAAGTTCGGCGACTCGATGGGCGGGACCATGGTGAACCCGTTCTTCAAGGACCTGTGCTTCACCAACGCCGAGGCGGGCGCCGCGCTCAAGACGGTCGGCACCCTCGCCACCATCGGCGGCGCGGCGCTGGGAGCGCTCGCCATGACGCGCATCGGCCTCGGCCGCGCGCTGTGGGTGTTCGGCATCCTGCAGTCGGCGGCCAACCTCCTCTACGCCGTCACCGCCACGAGCCGCGGCGTGCCGCTCGACGTGCACGCCTGCGCCGCGCTGCCGGCGCTGTCGAGCGCCACCCGCGCCTGGGCCTACGTCGCCATCGCCGGCGAGTACGGCGCGCAGGGCCTCGCCAGCGCCGCGCAGGGCGCCCTGCTCCTGCGCGTCTGCGACAAGCGCTACAGCGCCACCCAGTTCGCGCTGCTCTCCTCGCTCTTCGGCCTGGGGCGCTGGGGCGCCGGCCTGCCCTCGGGCTGGCTCGTCCAGCGCCTCGGCTATCCGGCGTTCTTCGGCCTCGCCTGCGCGCTGGCCATCCCGGGCCTCCTGATCCTGCAGCGCATCGCGCCCATCCAGCAGCGCGAGGTGACCGCGACCTCGGAGGATCCGCCGGTGGCGCAGGTCGGGTCCTGAGGGTCGATCGGCTTCACTGTCCGTAGTGCGGCCGCTGGTAGCGTCGCGGGGGTGGGCTTGCCGGCGGTGCTCGGCAATGGCCTGCCGGACGCCGTCGGTCGGCCGAGGCCGAAGCGCGCGGTGCCGGAGCACGCGCAGGCGTGCCGCGCGCGATCGGGGACCGCGCAGCCGAGCGGTCCTGCGCGGCACTGCGCGTGCAGCCGGCTCGCGTACTCACGGCCCAGTCCGCCCGCAGGCCCGGCCTGCGCTCCGGCGGCAAGCCCACCCCCGCTCCTCGGCTGCAGAACGGCGACTCGGACACGTGAATCCTCCGAGAAAGACGTACCGCTTCGTGGTGCCGCAAGGAGCGCACGAACGATTTCTGCTCCGCTGCCTCGTGCCGGGGCGCTCCGCCACTACCGATCGAGGACGGGTATCGACCCGTCCGATTCGAACCCGGGCCCAGAAGGATAGACACTGCGGACGAGTACATCTTTGGACACGAGCGGTACCGCGAAGAGCACTTCGTCGAGGCACACTCCGGGCGTCGGGAGGTGGACCTCTACTGCCAACCGGTCCCCTCGATGGAGCACGTCCGCGTCGAGGTCAGCTACGACTTTTCGTGAAGCACATCCCGAGCATCTCTCCGGCCGTCCGCGCACTGCCGGCCGCAAGGGGCGGCGGGGTCGCCCTACGCCGGAGCGGAGCCCGACCTGCGGGCGGACGCGATCGACAGTGCGCGAGCCGCCTGCACGGCCAGTGCCGCGCGGAGGCGCACGACCGCGGAGTAGCGCTGTCTCGCGGCACGCCGGGCCGTGCTGCGGGGTCGAGCGCTTACGGAGACGGCGGTCAGTGCAACTCCGGAAGGTCGTTGCGGAGCCCCGCCGCAGGGCCACCCCGGCGCCCACACGGAGCCGGCCGCGCGAGCGGAGCGGCGTTGCCTTACTCGATCAGCGAGATCACCTCTTCGATGGGGGACGGCTTCGTGAGGTGGGCGTCGAAGCCGGCCTCTCGCGCCCGCTCCTTGTCCTCCGGCTGGGCGTAGCCGGTCACGGCGACGAGCCGGATGGGGCGCAGCGACTCGTCCGCGCGCAGCGCCCGCGCGACCTCGTAGCCGTCGAGGTCGGGCAGGCCAATGTCGCAGAACACGACGTCCGGCTTCACCTCGCGCGCCATCGAGAGCCCGGTGGTCCCGTCGCGCGCCATGCGAACCTCGTGGCCCTCGAGCTCGAGCACCTCCGCGAGCGTCTCGGCGGCGTCGAGGTTGTCCTCGACGATGAGGACCCGTCGCCCCATCCGCACGGTGCGGGCGGTGACAGCAGGCGTGGACGTGGCCTGCAACGCCGGCTCGGCGAGTGGCAGCGTGATGACGAACTCGGACCCTCGCCCGGCACCTGCGCTGTGCGCCTCGATCCGGCCGCCGTGGAGCTCGATGAGCCCCTTCGCCAGCGCGAGCCCCAGTCCGAGGCCGCCGCGGGTCCTGGCGAGGCCGCGCTCCTCTTGCATGAAGGGCTCGAACATGTGCTCCACGACGCCAGGCTCCATCCCGATGCCGGTATCGATGACCTCGATCGTCGCTCGCGCTCCTTGCGCGTGCAGGCTGACCGTCACGATGCCCCGGGCGGGGGTGAACTTGTTCGCGTTCTGGAGCAAGTTCCCGACGACCTGCGCGAGGCGCGTGGGATCGGCGTCCACGCAGACCGGGTCGGCGGGAAGGTCGAGGCGCAGGTCGATCCCGCTCTGGTCGAAGGTGGAGCGGAGATCCTCGCAGGTCCGGCGCACGACCTTCCGCACGTCGAGGCGCTCACGCTGCAGCCGGATCTTCCCACGGGAGACCCGCGTCACGTCGAGCAGATCGTCCACCAGCCGGCTGAGGTGCTCCGTCTGCCGGCGCACGACCTCCTTGGCGTGCTGGGCCTGCAAGCTGTCGGGCGGGACCCGGTCGAGCAAGTACATGCTGTTCCGGATGGGGGCGAGTGGGTTGCGCAGCTCGTGCGAGAGGACGCCCAGGAACTCGGACTTGCGCGCGTCGGCGTCGCGCAGCGCCTCCTCCGCGCGCTTGCGATCCGTGATGTCGAACGCCATCCCGGCCATCCGCACCGGCTCGCCGGCCTCGTCGCGGAGCGCGCGCCCGTGCGACGCGACCCAGCGCAAGCCTCCGTCCGGCCACGGCACCCGCAGCTCGACGTCATAGTCCGACCTCTGCGCGAGCGCGTCCTTCACCGCGCGATCCACCGCCTGGCGATCGTCGGGGTGGATGGCCGCCATGAACACGTCGTAGGTCATGGCCGCGTCAGGCGGGATCGCGAACAGCGCCTTGCAGCGCTCCGTCCACGAGAGCTCCCCCGTCCGGAGGTCCCAGTTCCAGGCGCCCATCCTGGCGGCGTCCTTCGCCAGCCGGAGCTTCTCCTCGCTGTCGCGCAGCGCCGCCTCCGTACGCTTCCGCTCCTCGACTTCGCGTTCGAGGTCTGCTTGGCGTAAAGCCGCCTCGGCCGCGCTCGCCTCGGAGCGTCGTCGCGCCCGGGACAGGAGGGCCGTCATGCCGATGACGGCTGCGCAGACCGCGCAGTAGAACGCAATGCCCAGCCACTCGGCGGACGTGTGCGGACGGAGCTCGTGGCGGGGCACGACGAAGAACCACTCCGCCGCGGCACCGCCGAGCACCGCCGCCAGGATCGCCGGCCCGGGACCGGCCAGGTAGGCGGTCGCCGTCACCGCGATGAAGAAGCTCGAATAAGGAGCCTCCCCTCGCAAGTAGGGATCGAGCGCGAGCCGGGCTGCCGCCGCGCACGCCGTCAGCGCAGGCGCCAGCCCGAATCGGACGATGCGGGGCCGCACAGGTGTCACAACAGAGATCCCCAGAGCAGGGGAAACGCCGCGAGGGGCGCCGTTCATTCCCACATCGGCGCAGCTGAACCTACAGCCCTCCGCTCGTCAGGGCTTCAGCGCTTCTCCCCTCGCGCCTTCGCCTCGGCGGCGAGCGTGCGCACGGAGAAGCCGGGGGTCTGCGAGTACTCGTCCGTGGCGCCCGCCGGGAAGGGCTTCGCGCTGGCGCGCAGCTCGGCCAGCTTCTCGGCTGCAATGCCGGGCGAGCCTCGCCGCAACCATGGGTCGTACTGATACGAGACGGGTGGCCCGCGCAGGAGCCGCTTCTCGTCCCACACCTGCGCCGCGCGCGTGTAGGACGGCGGAGCGTGCTCGCCGGAGTCCATCCGGATGGCGTCCTTCGGACAGGCCTCGACGCAGAAGCCGCACACCACGCAACGCAGCTCGTCGATGACGAACTTCACCGGGTACTTCTCGATGGGATCGTCGGGGTACTCGCCCGCCTCGATGTAGATGCACTGCGCCGGGCAGACCGTCGCGCACATGTAACAGGCGACGCAGCGCGGGCGGCCGTCCTCGCGCGGCACGAGGCGGTGCAGTCCGCGGTAGCCGGGCGGATATGGGACGCGCTCCTCCGGATACTGAAGCGTCGCGTTCTGCGAGAACGAGCGGTCGCGGGCGAGGATGTCCGGGTTCTTCTCGCGCCCGAAGAAGAAGTTCCGGAGGAACTGCTTCATCAGGATGCCGACGCCCCGGATCACCTCCGGGAAGTACATGCTCTCGCGCAGGTCGGCGTCGTCGTCTCTCAGCTGGTAGGGCATCGCGACCTCTCCGCTCAGTGGACCGCGGGGGCGTGGGCGTGCGCGGGCGCGCCGTGGACGGTGACCGGCAGCTCACCCTTGCGGCTGGCCGCGGCGGTGAGGAGCACCATCCCCACCAGCTCGACGATCCCGACCACCGCCAGGAGCTCGAGCGACTCGTCGATGAGGATGAGCGCGCCGGTGAGGAACACGTTCACGAGGGTGACGGGAAGGAGCATCTTCCAGCACAGCTTCTGCACCTGGTCGAAGCGGAAGCGCGGCAGGGTCCAGCGGATGACGAGCTGCAGCCAGCACAGGAGCAGGACCTTGGCCAGGAACGCGCCGGCGCAGATGGCCGCCCACCAGACCGTGCCCTCGCCCACCGCCTCCTTGAGCGTCTGCTCGAAGAAGACCGGGTGCCAGCCGCCGAAGAAGATGGCGGAGGTGATGGCGGCGAGCACGACCACCTCGATGAACTCGGCCAGGAACATCATCCCGAACTTCATGCCCGGGTACTCGACGAAGTAGCCCACGATCTCGCTCTCGCCCTCCGGGAGGTCGAAGGGCGCGCGCTTCGTCTCGGCGAAGGCCGACACGAAGAAGACCAGCATGCCGACGGGCTGCAAGAAGAAGCCGAGCGCCGGCAGGAACCCCCAGAGCAGGTGACCCTGGGCCTGGACCATCTGCTCGATCCGGAGCGACTGGTAGGCCATCATCGAGCCCACCAGCGAGAGGCCGAGCGAGACCTCGTAGCTGATCATCTGCGAGCTGGCGCGGACGCCGCCCAGGATGGCGAGCTTCGAGTTCGACGCCCACCCGGCGAGGGCGGTGCCGTACACCGCCAGCGACGCGGCGCCGAAGACGAAGAGCAGGCCGGCGTCGATGCTCGCGACGTGCAGCGCGATGCGGTGCACCACCCCGCCGATCTGGATGTCCACCGGCGGCCCCACCGGCACCACCGCGAACAGGACGAAGGAGGGGGCGAACGCGGCCATCGGCGCGAGCTCGTAGAGCACGCGCGAGCGCTTGTCGGGCTCGATGTTCTCCTTCGTCAGCATCTTGAGCGCGTCGGCGGCGAGGAAGAAGATGCCGCCCACCGAGAGGCCGAAGACCTTGATGCGGTTGGGGCCGATCCGGTTCTGGATCATGGCCGACCACTTCCGCTCGCCCACGGTGAGGGCGGCGGCGGTCGTCATCACCACCCCGGCCATCAGCACGAGCACGTTGGCGATGGCCGCGCCGTAGGTGGCGGGCAGGCCCAGCCACGAGGTGAAGTGCTCGAACCCGCCCACGATCCAGTACACGCCGTACGACAGCAGCACCATCGACAGCGGGACGGAGACCGCGAACAGCACCATGCCGAAGAATCGCCGCACGTGACCCCCTTACCGTCCGAGCTTGAGCAGGTCCATCCGCGTGTCGCCCGAGGCGCCGCTCGGGACGCGCTCGCGGTAGCCCGGGAGCCGCCCATCCACCGTGCCGGTGGCGAGCGGGACGAGGCCGCGCCGCCGGCCAGCCGAAGGCAGCCCATCCCAGTCGAAGCCAGGCAGCGCCTCCGCCACCCGGGGCCCGAGCTCCGTCCACACCTCGCGCGCCGTCTGGAAGCGCCAGGCGAGCCCGAGGGCCTTCCCCAGCTCGGCGGCGAGCTTCCAGTGCGGGTGCGACCCGCCGCGCGGCCAGTAGGCGAGCTCGAAGCGCTGCGGGCGGCCCTCGAAGTTGACGAAGCTGCCCTCCGCCTCGCTGTGCGGCGCCGCCGGCAGGAGCACCGTCGCCGCGTGCGCCACCGGGCCCTGGTTGAAGGCCTGGCACACGAACGTGTCGAGCCGGGCGAACGCGGGCGCGGCCGCGAGGTCGGGGACCTCGGCGCCGACCGCCCATAGCGCCTTCACCCGGCCGGTCTCGATGGCGCGGGTGAGCTCGGACAGCGGCCGCACCAGGAGCCCGAAGGCCTGCGCCACCAGCTCGAGGCCCTTCCGGTTCGGGTTCTCGTCGGCCCGCTTCAGGAAGTCGTCGTGCCAGCCGTCGGGCCGGCCGCCCATGTAGATCTCGGCCAGCCCGAGACCCTCGGTCGCGACGAGCGCGGCCACGAGCAGGTCCTCGAGCGAGGCCACCGGCGAGAAGAGCGCCGCCAGGGTGCCGGCGATCGCGTGCGGCCGGAGCGTCGCGGCAGCCGCGTCCATGGCCGCGCCGAGCGGCAGGTCGCGCGCGGCCGCGCCGCGGCCCTCGCGCGGGGCCAGCACGCGGTCCGTGTTCAGGTACTTGTAGGAGAGCCGGCCGTCGTCACACATCCACTCCTGGTTGACGGCATCGTTCTCGCGCGGGCGGTAACGGTAGGTGGCCTGCTTCAGGTAGTCGAGGAAGGTGTTGCAGCCGCGGGAGCAGCCGGTGCACACGCTCCGCGCAGCCGACATGAACCAGACCCGGCCGCGGAAGCGGAAGTCGGACGAGGTGAGTGCGCCCACCGGGCAGATGTCGACCGTGTTGCCAGCGTACTTGGAGTCGAGTGGCTGGCCGGGGAAGGTGGTGATGAACGACTGGTTGCCGCGCTCGGCCACCCCGAGCTGGGGCTGCTTCGCGACCTCGCGCATGAAGCGGACGCAGCGCGTGCAGAGGATGCAGCGCTCCTGGTCGAGCGTCACGAGCGGACCGAGCCGGACGCGCTTGTCCTTCTCCACCTTGGGGATGTCGAGGCGCGAGGGCTTCTGATCGTACTTCATGTAGTAGTCCTGCAGCTTGCACTCCCCCGCCTGATCGCAGATGGCGCAATCGACGGGGTGGCTGAGCAGCAGGAACTCGAGCGTGGCGCGCTGCTGGTCCTTCACGCGCTGGCTCTCGGTCTTGACGGTGATGCCCTCCGCGACCGGCATCTGGCAGCCGGGCATGAGCTTGCCGCCCGGCGCGTTCGACATCTCGACGAGGCACATCCGGCAGTTGGCCGCGACGGAGAGGCGCTTGTGCCAGCAGTAGTAGGGGACCTCGATCCCGACCGACTTGGCGGCCTCGATGACGTTCGTGCCCGGCTTCACGACGACCTCGCGGCCGTCGACGGTGCAGGTCACGAAGCCCGGATGCTTGGGCGGCGGCGGCGCGGGCGGGCCGGGAGGCTTCGGCGGCGCCGCGGCAGGGGCGGGAGGCTTGGTGGTGTCGTCGGCCATTCGGGGTTCCTCGGTGTGCCGCTTCGTCGCCTACTGCTCGACCTCGCCGCCGATCATGTTGATGCTGTCGTAGGTGGGGACGAGGTCCGACAAGAGCGCGCCCTTCGTCATGTGCGGGATGGCGGCCAGCATGGGCCAACCCGGCGCGCGCAGCCCGAGCTTGTACGGGCGGCCGCCACCGTCCGAGACCACGTAGAAGCCCAGCTCGCCGTTCGCCGCCTCGGTGTAGCTGTACGCCTCGCCGGGCGGGACCTTGATCCCCTCCATGATGAGCTTGAAGTGGGCCATCACGCCCTCGATCGTCCCGTAGACGAGCGGCTTCGGCGGCAGGACGAAGCGGAAGTCCTCGATGACGATGTCGCCCGGCTCCATCTGCTGGAAGCACTGCTTCACGATCCGCTCCGACTGCCGCAGCTCCTCCATGCGCATCAGGAAGCGGTCGTAGTTGTCGCCCTTCGAGCCGACCGGAATGTCGAAGTCGATCCGGTCGTAGACGAGGTAGGGGGCAGCCTTGCGGACGTCGTAGGGCTCACCCGTCGCGCGGAGGCACGGCCCGGTGAAGCCGAAGTCGAGCGCGTCCTCGCGCGAGATGACCCCGGTGCCCTTCGTCCGGTCCATGAAGATGCGATTGCGCGTGAGGAGCTTGTCGATCGTCTCCCGGAGCTCGGCCACGCGCGCGAGCGTCTGGAGCGTCTTCTCGGTCCAGCCCTCCGGGGCGTCGCGCGACACGCCGCCGACCCGCACGTAGTTCGAGGTGAGGCGCGCTCCGCAGATCTCGGTCAGCCGGTCGTAGAGGAGGTCGCGCGCCTCGACGCCGTAGAGGAAGACCGTCATCGCGCCGAGCTCGAGGCCCATGGCGGCGACGAGCGTCAGGTGATCGCAGATGCGGTGCAGCTCGCCGGTGACGACGCGCAGGTACTTCGACCGCAGCGGCACGTCGATCTTGCAGAGCTTCTCGACGGCCAGCGCATAGCCGACGTTGTTCAGGATCGCGCTCACGTAGTTGAGCCGGTCCGTGTACGGGAACGCCTGTCCCCACGTCAGGTTCTCGCAGCTCTTCTCGAAGCCGCGGTGCAGGAAGCCGATGTCGAGCTTCATCTCGACGATCGTCTCCCCCTCCAGCGCGACCACCGCGCGCGTGACGCCGTGCATGGCCGGGTGGCTCGGCCCGAGGTTCACCACCATCTGCTTTCCGCGCAGCGGAGCGTCGAGCGGGCCCTCGTAGCCCCGCGCGTGGTGCTGCCCCTCGAACGGCCGGTCGTGCTCGCCCGCGCCGCGGCTCCCCGGCGTCGCCTGCGGGTCGAGCCCGCCCATCCCGTGGGATTCGGTCGCCATCTCCGTCCTCGCCTCGCTAGTCCCGGCCGTCCGGGCCCGGGCCGCGATAGATGTCCTGGATGTCGCGCTCCGGCACGAGCGGCTGCCGCCCGCGCAACGGGTAGTCCTTGCGCAGCGGGTGCCCCACGAACTCGTCGTACATGAGGAGGCGGCGGGGGTCGGGGTGGCCCTTGAAGCGGATGCCGTACATGTCGAGGCAGTAGCGCTCGAACCAGTCGGCGCCGCGCCAGACCCCGGTGACGGTCGGCACCTCGAGATCGCTCTCGGACACCTTCACCCTGAGGCGAACGCGGTGGTTCTGGGTGGTGGAGAGCAGGTTGTAGACGATCTCGAAGCGCGGCTCGAGGCCGAGGTAGTCGACGGCCGTGATGTAGGGCGCCATGTGGAACGCCATGGCGGGCTCGGTCTTGAGGAACTTGCAGACGCGGGCGATCTCGCTCTTGCGAACGAAGATGGCGTCGTCGCCCCCCACCCCTTCGTAGGGCTCGTACACGTCGCCCGGGAACCGGGCGGCCAGCGCTTCGATCACGGCCTTCGACATGCCTGGATATCTCCCGAGCGGACGAGGCCCGCTACGGCCGCCCCTTGTGGTCGCCGCCGAGGACCGGCAGGGCGCCGCGGTCGATGAGCTTGTGCTGCTGGTTCGCGATCTTGCGCTGCAGGAGCATGAGGCCGTCGAGCACCTGCTCCGGCCGCGGCGGGCAGCCCGGGACGTACACGTCGACCGGGATGACGTGGTCGATGCCTTGCACCGTGGCGTAGTTGTCGTAGAAGCCGCCCGAGCTGGCGCAGACGCCGAAGGCGATGACCCACTTCGGCTCGCTCATCTGCTCGTAGACGCGCTTGAGGATGGGGGCCTGCTTGCAGTTGACGGTCCCCACCACGAGCAGGAGATCGGCCTGGCGCGGCGAGAAGCGGGGCACCTCCGCGCCGAAGCGGGCGATGTCGTAGCGAGCGGAGGAGACGCTCATGTACTCCATGCCGCAGCAGGCGGTGACGAACGGGTACTGCCAGAGCGAGTTCTTGCGGGCCCAGCCGAGGCCCTTCGAGACCATGCGCTGGAAGAACCCGGTCGCCTCCTCGCGGCGGGTGGCGATCGCGGGGGCCACTTCGAGGTCAGAAGCCACTTAGTCGCTCTCCATCTCGAGGGCGCCCTTCTTCCACACGTAGGCGAGCCCGACCACGAGCGTGAAGGCGAAGAACGCCATCGCGACGTAGCCGGACCAGCCGAGGTCCTTCAGCAGGACCGCCCACGGGTAGACGAACACGGCCTCGACGTCAAAGACGATGAAAAGTAACGCCACCATATAGAACTTCACGCCGAAGCGCTCGCGCGCGCTCCCGACCGGCTCGGAGCCGCACTCGAAGACGCCCAGCTTCTCACGGCTCGGATGGCGCGGGCCTAGAGCCGTGGCCGCCCCCACCAGGAGGGCCGCCAGCAAGCCGGCGGTGAGAAAGGCCACCGCGAGTGGAAAGTACGTCTGGAGCGGAGTCATTCGCCTCCCTGACAGTAAAGGAGCCAAACGTAGGAGCGAGTGCGACCCTTCCTGCGACAACTCGCCATCAATGTCAAACGAAATCCCCTGCTTGACACCCCGCAGGCCTGCGCGGTATTTCGCCACCCGCCTTTCCCTTCATCGCCTTCCCCGGGAGCACACCCGATGGGCTTCGACTTCGGTGCCATCGTCGCCTTCGTCGCAGTGGCGATCGGTTTTGCCGCAGTCGCCCTCACGGCTGGCCGATTCCTGCGGCCCAACTTCCCCGGCGAGGCCAAGTCCAGCATCTACGAGTGCGGCGAGCCGACGATCGGCACGGCGTGGATGAATTTCAATCCGCGCTTCTACCTCATCGCCCTCGTCTTCGTGATCTTCGAGGTCGACATCGCCCTGACGTTCCCGGTGGTGGTGGTCTTCAAGGAGTGGGTGGCTGCGAGCCCGCGCATGGGCCTCATCGCGCTCGCCGAGCTGCTCCTCTTCACGGGCATCCTGGTGGTGGGGCTGGTCTGGGTGTGGGTCCACGGCGATCTGGAGTGGCTGAAGAAGCTGGCCGAGCTGGACGATCGGCCGACGCAGCAGCGGGCGGCAGGCCGCAAGGCTGCCTGATCGATCGCAGGGCAGCTGACGTTCCGTCTCACACCTTCGTGAGGAGCACGGGCGAATGGGTTCACGCGACACGAGCGACGCCGGGATCGGCGGGGACATCCTCCTCGGCCACACGAGCCAGCTCGACGATCTCATCAACCTGGCCCGGACGAACTCGCTGCACTACATGCTCTTCGGGCTCGCCTGCTGCGGAATCGAGCTGATGCAGACGGGCGGGCCGCGCGCCGACCTCGATCGCTTCGGGGCCGTCTTCCGCGCCAGCCCGCGCCAGTCCGACTTCATGATCGTGGCCGGCACGCTCACCTACAAGATGGCCGAGCGCACCAAGCTCCTCTACGACCAGATGGCCGAGCCCAAGTACGTCATCTCGATGGGCTCCTGCGCCAACTGCGGCGGGCTCTTCCAGCTCTCGTACTCGGTGTGCAAGGGGGTCGACAAGATCATCCCGGTCGACGTGTACGTCCCGGGCTGCCCCCCGCGCCCGGAGGCGCTCACCGAGGGATTCTTGAAGCTGCAGGAGCTGGTGAAGCGTGAGCGCTGGAAGGACAAGACGCGCCGCGCCGCGCCGGACGAAGTCACGCGAAACGTGTAGTCGGGGTCGTCAGCGCGTCGGGGCGAGCGTTCACCGCCGGTGCGGTACGCCCGCCTCGACTCACGTCGGAAGGGCGAGAGAACTGATGACGGTCAACGAGATCCACGAGCAGCTGCAGGCCAGGTTCGGCGACGCGGTGGGACCGCTCTCCGAGCCGAAGATCGATCCTTTCGTGATCGTGAAGGCCGAGCGCCTGGTCGAGGTGTGCCGGTTCCTCGAGACGGGCCCCGGCCTCGAGTTCGACCACTGCAACGACGTGACGGCGATCGACTGGCCGAAGCGCAACCTCATCGAGGTGGTCTACCACCTCTTCTCGTACCGCCACCGTCACGGGATCGTGCTCAAGGTCGAGGCGGACCGCGCGAACCCCGTCGTGCCGTCCGTGCAGGATGTCTGGAAGGCGGCCAACTGGCTCGAGCGCGAGGTCTACGACCTCTTCGGCGTCGCCTTCATCGGCCACCCCGACCTGCGGCGCCTCCTGCTCCCCGACGACTGGCAGGGCCACCCGCTCCGCAAGGATTACCAGGAGCAGGGCGGCTACCACGGGGTCTCGAACGTCCGGGAGAACCCGCTCGTCGAGCTGCGCCGGCTGGACGAGCGGCGCCGCGCCGAGCGCCCGCCCCCCGCGCCGCCTGCGCTGGCTCCTCCTTCCCCCTCCACCCCGCCCGCGCCCCCGGCGCCGGCCAAGGCCTGACGGGAACTCATGGAAAAGCTCATCCTCAGGCGAGCAGGCCGGACCGGCGAGGAGATGCTCCTCAACTTCGGGCCGCAGCACCCCTCCACCCACGGCGTCATCAACTTCCTCGTCGATACGGACGGCGAGGTGATGAAGAAGGCCATCCCCGACATCGGGTACTTGCACCGCGGCCTGGAGAAGATCGCCGAGGTCGTCGGCTACCCCGCCTTCATGCCGTACACCGACCGCATCGACTACGTGGCGGCCATGTTCGCCAACGAGGGATACGCGCTGGCGGTCGAGAAGCTGCTCAAGCTCGAGGTGCCGGCGCGCGCCCAGTGGCTGCGGGCCATCTCCTGCGAGCTGTGCCGCATCGCGAGCCACCTCGTCTCGACCGGCACCATGGCGAGCGACATCGGCGCCACGACCCCGCTCGTGCACGCGCTGCGCGAGCGCGAGACGGTGAACGACCTCATCGAGGCGCTCTGCGGGTCGCGCCTCACCTACAACTACCTCCGCATCGGCGGCGTCGCCTTCGACCTGCCGCAGGGCTGGCGCGAGCGGGTCCTTCACTTCCTCGACCACTTCGACACCATGCTCGTCGAGTGGGATCGCCTCATCACCTACAACACCATCTACATCAAGCGCCTGGCCGACGTGGCCGTCATCACGAAGGAGCAGGCGATCGACTACGGCCTGGTGGGACCGAACCTGCGCGGCTCGGGCCTCGACTGGGATCTCCGCCGTGACATGCCTTACGGCGCCTATCCGAACTTCCAGTTCGAGGTGCCGATCGGCCGCGGCACGCGCGGCACCGTCGGCGACGCGTTCGACCGCTATTACGTGCGCGTGCTCGAGATGATGGAGTCCTCCCGCATCGTGCGGCAGGCGCTCGAGACGCTGCCCGAGGGCGAGATCACGGCCAAGGTGCCGCGCAAGATCAAGCCGGCGGAGGGCGAGGCGTTCTCGCGGGTCGAGTCTGCCCGCGGCGAGATGGCCTACTACCTCGTCTCCGACGGCACCGAGAAGCCCTACCGCTGTCACGCCCGCACCGGCAGCTTCACCGCCATGGGCATCATCGAGGACATCTCGCCCGGCCTGATGGTGGCCGACCTCGTGGCCCTGATCGCGTCGATCGACGTCGTGGCGCCGGAGATTGATCGATGAACCGTCCCATGCCCGAGCCCTACGCCCCCAAGCACACGCCGCGCGCCGTCATCGCGGTCACCCTGGTCGCGGCGGTCGCGATTCCGACCGTCATCCTGGCCGCCGTCCTTTTCCTCACCCCCCTCCTCAAGCCCGCGACCATCGACGCGCTGCTGGGCTTCGGGCCCGACACCGGCTCCTGGACGCGCGGCGTCGCCTACGCGCTGGCGCTGGTGGTGCTCGCCTTCCTGATGGTGAACTTCGGCGCCATCTTCTCCGGCGTCATCTCCTGGTACGAGCGGCGCGTGGCCGGCCGCATCCAGAGCCGCATCGGCCCGAACCGGGCCGGGTTCGCCGGCTACTTCGTCTGGGTCGCCGACGCGGTGAAGATGATCTTGAAGGAGGACCTCGTCCCGGCCGACGCGGACAGCATCCTCTTCCGCTCCGCGCCGTACTTCGTGCTGGTCGGGTTCACGCTCACCTTCGTCGTGCTGCCCTTCGGCCACTCGCTGGTGGTCACCGATCTGGACGTCGGCATCTTCTACGTGACGAGCGTCACCGCGCTGGTGGTGGTGGGCATCCTGGTCTCCGGCTGGTCGTCCAACTCGAAGTGGGCGCTCTTCGGCGGCATGCGCTCGGCGGCCCAGGTGATCTCGTACGAGATCCCGGCTGGCCTGGCGATCTTCATCCCCGTGGCCATGGCGGGCACGCTCTCGATGCAGGGCATCATCCGCGCCCAGGGCGGCCTGCCCTGGGAGTGGTTCGTCTTCCGCAACCCGGCAGCGTTCGTAGCCTTCTTCATCCTCTTCACGAGCCAGCTGGCCGAGGCGAACCGCACCCCGTTCGACCTCCCCGAGGCGGAGTCCGAGCTCGTCGCCGGTTACCTCTCGGAGTACTCGGGCTTCCGCTTCGCGATCTTCTTCCTGTGCGAGTGGGGCAACATCTGGGTGCTCTCCGCCATCGCCACCACCCTCTTCCTCGGCGGCTGGCAGATCCCCGGCGTGTCGGCCGAGCACATCGACGCCGTCCGCGGAGCGGGCGTCCTCCCCGCCGCCGCCTGGTGGGGCTGGAACGCGGTCTCCATGGTCGTCTTCGTGGCCAAGGTGGTGGTGCTCTGCAACGTGGTGGTCTGGCTGCGCTGGACGCTCCCCCGCATCCGCGTCGACCAGATGATGAGCCTGTGCTGGAAGTACCTCGTCCCGATGGGCTTCGCCTGCTTCGTCTTCACGCTCTTCTGGGAGCTCGGGGCGCACGCCGCGCCGCAGCTCGAGACGGTGACGGGCGTGGTGCTCTTCCTCTTCGCCTGCACCCTGGCCCTGCTCTTCGGCCGCCGCGTGCGCCTGAACATCCAGGCCGTGCAGGGCGACAAGTTCGACCTCTCCAACTGGTAGCGGAGCGACACGCCCCATGGCCAAGACCGCCACGCCGGCCGACAGGTACTTCGGGAACATGAAGGGGACCGTCCAGTCCTTCTGGCACGGGCTCTCCATCACGCTCTCGTACCTGCTGCGACGCCCGATCACGACGCAGTACCCGGACCGGACCGAGCTGCCGGTGCGTGACATGCTGCCCCCCCGCTACCGCGGGTTCCTGGAGGTCGACAGCGCCATCTGCACCGGCTGCCAGGCTTGCGAGCGCGCCTGCCCCATCGGCTGCATCCAGATCAATCTGGAGAAGGATCCGCAGAACCCCAAGCAGCGCGCCGTCACGCAGTTCGACATCGACGAGGCGAAGTGCATGTTCTGCGGGCTGTGCGTCGAGCCCTGCCCGACCGGCGCCATCCAGCACACGCGCGAGTTCGAGGCCACCCAGCGCTCGGTCCGCAACCTGACCTTCCGCTGGGCGGATCCCGAGCGACCGTTCCCGGTCTACAAGGTCGCGAAGGGCGCCGAGTACTACCCCCGCGTGCCGCTCGGCGCGCTCGTGCGCGCGAAGCTCGAGGCCATGCGCTGGGACGCCGAGGGGCCGGAGTTCCTTCCGCCCGATCCGAACGCCGCGCCCGCGGCCCCGAAGAAGGCCGCCCCGGCGGCTGCGGCCGCCAAGCCCCCCGCGGCGAAGCCGGCGGAGGTCGTGCAGGCGGCCGCGCAGACCGTATCCGCCGCCGAGCTGGCGGCTCCGGCGCCGGCACCGGCGTCGGCTCCCGCGCCCGCGGAGGCGCCCGCCAAGCCCGCCCCCACCCCCGACGGCCCGAAGGCCTAGAGGACACGCATGTCACGCAAGATCTACACGTGGGTGGTGCTGGCGGCGCTGGTGGTGACCTTCGTCGGCGCACTCGCGCTGGAGGTAGCACGCGGCGCCTTCCTCCCGGGCGACCTCGCGCTCGGGCCGTTCACGCTCGGCGACCTCCTCTTCTACGGCTTCGCCGCGCTGACGCTGGCCGGCGCGGGCGCCACCGCCTTCTCCAAGAACATCGTCTACAGCGCCGTCGGCCTCCTCGGCGCGCTCACCGGCGCCGGCGCGATCTACGTCTTCCTCTCGGCCGACTTCCTCGCGGTGACGCAGCTCCTCGTCTACATCGGCGGCGTCCTCGTCCTCATCCTCTTCGCCGTGATGTTGACGAACCGGATCACGGAGGTGACCGTCTCGAACGTGAGCCTGGGGTTGCCGAGCGGGCTGGCGCTCCTCGCCGCCACCGCCCCCGTGCTGGCCTTCGTGGCCATCGCCACCCCGTGGCCGGAGCGCACGCCCGACCCGCTCGCGCCCACCACCCGCGCCATCGGCAACGCCTTCCTCACCGGGTGGCTGCTCCCCTTCGAGCTCGCCTCGCTGGTGCTGCTCGCCACGCTCATCGGCGCCGTCATCATCGCCCGCAAGGAGCTGAAGGCGGACGAGCCCGATCCCTCGCTTCGCTAGGCCCCGCACCACCGGAGAACGCATGCTCCACGTCGGCCTGCAACACTTCCTCATCCTCGGCGCGCTGCTCTTCAGCCTGGGGCTCGTCACGGTCGCCACCCGCCGCAACGCGGTGGGGGTCCTCATGGGCGTCGAGCTCATCCTGAACGGCGCCAACGTGAACTTCGTCGCCTTCAACCATTACGTGACGGGCGGGGTGTCGGGGCAGGTGTTCGCCCTCTTCGTCATCGTCCTCGCGGCGGCGGAGGCGGCGGTGGGGCTCGCCATCGTCCTCGCCGTCTTCCAGTCCTTCCGGAGCATCGACGTCCGCCTCGCGGACACGATGCGGGAGTAGCGATGGAACACGCGCCTCACGCCCTGGTCCCGCTCCTCACGGAGCACGCCAGCTACCTCTGGCTCATCCCGCTCTTCCCGCTCCTCGGCGCCTGCATCAACGCCGTCTTCGGCTGGCGCTTCGAGCGCGCGGGCAAGCAGTACCTCGTCCACGTGGTGGGCGTGGGCGCCATGGCGCTCGCCTTCCTGACGGCGGTCGCCGCCTTCATCCAGCTCCGCGCGCTCCCGCCCGAGCACCGGTTCCTGCAGGACACCCTATGGAACATGTTCACGGCGGGCCGGGTGACGGTGGACCTCGCGTTCGCGCTCGATCCGCTCTCGATGATGATGGTGCTCATCATCACCTTCATCGGGACGCTCATCCACGTCTTCTCCATCGGCTACATGTGGGACGACGAGGCGAAGGCCTACTGGCGCTTCTTCGCCTGGCTCAACCTGTTCGTGTTCTCGATGCTCCTCCTCGTCATGGGGGACAACTTCGTCATCATGTTCTTCGGGTGGGAGGGGGTCGGCCTCTGCTCCTACGGCCTCATCAGCTACTACTACACGGATCGTGAGAAGGCCGCCGCCGGCATGAAGGCGTTCGTGGTCAACCGGTTCGGCGACTTCGGCTTCATCGTCGGCCTGCTGCTCCTCTTCTGGGGGCTGGGCGGCGCCTGGGCCGCGAGCGGCAAGGCGGGCGGCCCCGACTACCACCAGACGCCGGCGCTGAACGCCTACTCGCGCGCGGCCACCGCCGAGGAGTCGCGGGCGCTCGCGCCCGGCGGCGAGGTCAAGGTCGGGCCGACGCTCAACTTCCGCGAGCTGCGCGACCAGGTCGTCATCGAGGAGACCGGCGTCGCCGAGCACCTCAAGGGTCAAAAAGTTTGGGGCTTCGGGCTCCTCGCCCTCATCGGCATCTGCCT
>DASPZP010000330.1:0-33415 GCA_035636195.1 Anaeromyxobacteraceae bacterium | reverse complement strand
CGACCCCGACCTCGACCGCGACCCCCGACCCCGGCTCGGCGGTCCGCATTGACGGAGCGGCGCGGCGCGGACAGGAGGAGCTCATGCGCGTCGGCCTGGTCTCGGACACCCACGGGCTCGTGGAGCCGCGCCTCGCCGAGCTGTTCCGCGGCTGCGATCTCATCCTGCACGCCGGCGATGTCGTGAAGACGCCCGTCCTGGAGGCTCTCTCCCGGCTCGCGCCGGTGACGGCCGTGCGCGGCAACAACGATCGCGCACCGGACTTCGATCACCTGCCGGAGCTGATCGAGGTGGAGCTCGGCGCAGTCCGGGCGGTGCTCGTCCACCAGATCGGAGGCCGTGGGCGGCTCCTCCCGGCGGTGCGGGACGCGATCGCGCGCGCCGGGGCGCGCGTCCTCGTCTACGGCCACTCGCACCGGCCGGTGGCGCTCGTCGAGGACGGCCTCGTCCACGTGAACCCCGGCGCCGCCGGGCCGCGGCGCTTCAGCCTGCCACGATCGGCCGGGCTCCTGGAGGTCCACGGGCGCCGGATCGCCGTGCGGCTCTTCGATCTCGAGCACCCCGCCCTCGCCCTGCTGCAGCCCCCCCTGGAGGTCGAGGTATGAGCCGTGTGACCACGCCTGCGGCACCTTAGAAATGGGGGGAGGAGGCGTCATGGAGACCCCACGCATCAGCATCACCGAAGTGGGCGAGCGCATCGCGAAGGGCCAGCCGGTCGCGTTCGTGGATGCGCGCAGCGCCAAGGCCTTCGCCACGGCCACGGAGCAGCTGCCGGGCTCGAGGCGCATCCCCCCCGACGCTGACGTCCGGTCGTACGTCGCATCGCTCCCGCGCGACGCGGTGCTGGTCGCCTACTGCACTTGACCCGAAGAGCAATCGAGCGCCCGGGTGGCGCTCCAGCTCCGGCAGCTCGGCCTCTCGAAGGCCTTTGCCCTCGCCGGAGGCTTCGAGGCCTGGAGAGAGGCTGGCCTTCCGCTCGAGGTCCTGGCCACCGGCAGCGCGCGACCGAACAGGGACGCGCACCAGCCGATGTAATAGAATCGCCGACCAGCGATGTGCCGCCTCTTCGCCCAGCACGCTGACGCGCACCACGTCCCGCACGAGCCACTCTGCGTCGCGCACAACGCGTTGCGCACCCAGTCGCACCGCCACCCTCATGGATGGGGGATCGGGTGGTACGACGCGGCCGGGGTACAGGTCCGTCGCGGGGTGACGCCGGCCCACGCCGACGATGCCTTCGTGGCGGCGGCGCGCGAGGCCTGCTCCGAGATCGTCCTGGCGCACGTCCGGGACGCGAGCGTCGGCGCGGTCGAGCCTTGCAACACGCACCCGTTCCAGCACGGACGCTGGCTGTTCGCGCACAACGGGACCGTCGCACGCTTCCGCCGCGTGGCGGGCGTGCGGCGCGCCATCGAGGCCGAGATCGCCCCGGCCTTGCGGGGCCTCCTCGCCGGCGACACCGACAGCGAGCGCTGCTTCTTGCTGTTCCTCACGCTGCTCGAGGCGCGCCATCCGGCCCGGCACTGCCCCGAGCTGGAGGACATTCGCGCCGCCATGGCGGAGACCGTCATGCTGGTCGGCCGCCTCGCCGATCGACGGCCTGCCAAGCCATCATCGCTGAACCTCCTCGTCACGAATGGCGAGATCCTGGCCGTCTGCCGGCGTGGCCGGACGCTGCAGGTGGCGCCGCACATGGCCTCGACCGGGCTCTTCGCCATCGCCAGCGAGCCCATCGGCAACGGTCCGTGGCGCGAGGTGCCGGAGAACGGCTTCATCGGCGTCGACGCGGCGCACCGCGTCCTCGAGCTGCCGCTCCGCCCGTCCGGCTCCGCCGTCGCCTAGCCGTGCTCCCCGAGCTGACGCGCCAGGGTCGCGTGCCGCCGGCCGGTCCCGAGGATGGTGAGGTGGCGCGTGGAGGGCCGTCGGTCGTCGTGCTCGAGCCGGAGCTCCAGCCGCGCAGTCGGCAGCGCACCGGGGATGCGGTCCGCCCACTCGACCAGGAGCGCCCCCTCCCCGCCCACCAGGTCCGAGAAGCCGGTCGCGTAGAGCTCGTCCTCGCCGGCCAGGCGGTACAGGTCGGCGTGGTGGATGGGAATGCGCCCGCGGTAGGTGGCGACGATGGCGAAGCTGGGGCTCGCCACCTCTCGCTCCGGCACGCCCGCGCCCTGGCAGATGCCGCGCACGAGCTGGGTCTTACCGGCGCCGAGATCGCCCACGAGCGCCACGACGTCGCCGGGCTGGAGCAGCTCGCCGAGCCGGACGCCCAGCATGAAGCTGGCGCGGGCGGAGCGGGTGGTGCGCTGCGCCTGGTGGCGCTCGGCTTCCCGCCCTAGCGCCCCCATCGCGCCCACACCTCGCAGAGCGCCTGGGCCAGGTCGCCGGCCAAGAGCCCGCGCTCGCCGAGCCTGGCCGCGGCGAGGTCGCCGGCCAGCGCGTGCGCGAACGTGGCGGCGCGCGCGGCGTCGAAGGCGGGCAAGCCACCGGCGAGGAGCGCGCCGACGAGCCCGGCCAGCACGTCGCCCGTGCCGCCGGTCGCCATTCCCGGGTTCCCCGCCTCCACGACGGCCGGCGCCGCCTCGGGGGACGCGACCACCGTCCGCGCGCCCTTGAGGACGAGGACGCAGCCCCAGGCGCGCGCCTGCCGCGCCGCGAGCCCGATCCGGTCCGCCTGCACGTCGGCGATGGTGCTGCCGGTGAGCCGCGCCATCTCGCCGGGATGTGGGGTGAGGACCACCGGGACCGGCAGCCCGGCCACCAGTCCCGGGCGCTCCGCCAGCGCGTTGAGCGCGTCGGCGTCGAGCACGGCCGGACGCCCTGCCCGCTCCAGGAAGGCTCGCAAGAGCGGGCCCGTCTCGGGGCCGCGCGGCAGGCCGGGGCCGATCACGATGGCGTCGACCCCCTTCGCCGCGGCCAGGAGCGCGTCGAGGTCGTCCGGCCCGAGCGGTCCGGCGCCGGGGAGCGGCCGGCTCATCGCCTCCGGCCGGCCGGCGAGCGCGAAGGGCAGCACCTCTGGACGGGCGAGGAGCGTGACGAGCCCCGCGCCGCCGCGCAGCGCCCCCGAGAGGGCGAGGTGGGCCGCGCCACCCTTTCCAGGCGAGCCTGCCACCACCAGGACGCGGCCCGCGTCGCCCTTGTGTGCGTCGGGTGCCCGCGGCGGGACGAGCGCCTGCGCCTCGCGCTCGGTGAGGAGCTCGCAGCTCGACGGCACCGCGGCGGCGGCCGCGGCGGGGATGCCGATGTCGGCGAGCTCGACCTCGCCCGCGAAGGCGGCGCCGGGATGGAGGACGAGCCCGCGCTTCAGGAAGGCGAACGTGACGGTGCGATCGGCTGCGACGCAGGGGCCGAGCGGACGGCCGGTGTCGGCGGAGAGACCGGAGGGGACGTCGAGCGCCACCACCCGTGAGCCGCCGGCGCGCAGCTCCGCCAGCCGCGCGATGGCCGCAGCGTGGAGGCCCTCCGGGGCGCGGGCGAGTCCAGTCCCGAGGAGCGCGTCGAGGAGCACGTCGCCCTGGCTGGCCTGGAGCTGCGGCAAGGCCGCCGCGTCCAGCAGCGGGACTCCCCCCGTGCGAGCGGCCTCGAAGGCGGCGCGAGCGTCGCCGCGGAGCGCGTCCGGAGGGACGATCGATACCGCGAACGTGCCCACTCCGCCGGCATGCAGGAGGCGGGCGGCCACGTAGCCATCGCCGCCGTTGTTGCCGCCGCCGCAGAGCGCCAGCACCCGCCCGCCGGGGCCGAGGAGCGCGCGCGCCGCGCGAGCCACCGCCGCCCCGGCGCGCTCCATGAGCGCGTGGCCGGGCACCCCGCCGGCGATGGCGGCGGCGTCGATGGCGCGCATCTCGGCGGCGGTGACGAGCCTCACGGCGCGCGCTCCGGCGTCGACTCGAGCACGACGCCCGCCACCGCCACGCCGCCATCGTGGCTCAGTGTGAGGTGCACCCGCGCGACGCCCAGGGCCGCCGCGCGCTCGGCCGCGGCGCCGCGGAAGACCAGCGTGGGGGCGCCGCGCTCGCGCACCACCTCCACGTCCCGGAAGCCGACGCCGTCGGGGACGCCGAGCGCCTTCGAGGCCGCCTCCTTGGCGGCGAAGCGCGCTGCGTAGCGCTCGGCGCGGTCCTGGAAGCGGTCGCAGAACCCGCGCTCACCCGGCGTGAAGACGCGCGCCAGGAAGCGGTCGGCGGTGGACGACCCGAGCAGCCGCGCGATGCGGGCGATCTCGACGACGTCCAGGCCGAAGCCGACCACCATGGCACCACCCCTCTCCCCGACCCTCTCCCCGCTGCGCGGGGCGAGGGAGAAAGGCCCCGACCGCGACCCCGACCTCGACCGGGCCCCTACCCTCCGCGCGCCAGCAGCTCCTTCATCTCCTTCACCGCGCGCTCCATCCCGACCATGATGGCGTGGCCGACGATGGCGTGCCCGATGTTGAGCTCTTCGATCTCCGTGATGGCCACCACCGGCGAGACGTTCCGGTAGTTGAGTCCGTGGCCGGCCGCCACGACGAGGCCGAGCTTGGCGGCCGCCTTGGCGGCATCGACGACCCGGGCCAGCTCGCGCCGGCGGTCCTGAACGAGCCGCGCATCGCAGTAGCGGCCGGTGTGTATCTCGACCACGTCGGCCTCGACGCGGTGCGCGGCCCGGATCTGATCCACGTCCGGATCGACGAAGACCGAGACGGTGATCTCGGCGTCCTTGAGCGTCTTCACCACCTTGCGGACGGCGTCGCGGTTCCCCGCCACGTCCAGCCCTCCCTCGGTGGTGAGCTCCTCGCGGCGCTCCGGCACGAGGGTGCACACGTCGGGCTTCGCCTCGTAGGCGAGCTTCACCATCTCCTGAGTGGCCGCCATCTCGAGGTTGAGGCGCGTCTGCACCAGCTTGCGCAACACGGAGAGGTCCCGCTCCTGGATGTGCCGCCGGTCCTCGCGCAGGTGGATGGTGATCTGATCCGCGCCGGCCAGCTCGGCGAGCACCGCCGCCTGGACGGGGTCTGGATAGGTGGCGCGGCGCGACTGGCGGAGGGTGGCGACGTGGTCGACGTTGACGCCGAGGCGGGGGGCCATGTGGCGGGGAAGATAGCGCAGAGCGCGCGCGTCCGCTAAGCCAGCGCCTTCTTCAAGGCTGCGGCGATGTCGTCGGCGTGGCCGGCGATCGCCTTCGCGTCGAGCCCCTCCACCAGCACGCGCGCCTTGTTCTCGGTGCCGGAGTAGCGCACCAGCACCCGCCCCTCGGCGCCGAGCGCCCGCTCCACGGCGGTGATCGCCTTCTGCACCTCGGGGAGCTCCTCGAGCGGCCGCTTCTCCTTCACCGCCAGGTTGAGCTGCACCTGCGGGACCGGGTCGAAGCAGCGCGCGAGCTCCGAGACCGGTCGTCCCTCGCGCAGCATGACCGCGAGCAGGTTGAGGGCCGCGCAGACGCCGTCACCCGTAGTGACGTGGTCGAGGAAGAGCAGGTGCCCCGACTGCTCGCCGCCGAAGTTGTAGCCGCAGCGCCGCATCTCCTCGACGACGTAGCGATCGCCCACCTGCGTCCGGACCACCCGCCCGCCCACCTCGCGCAGCGACCGCTCCAGGCCGATGTTGCTCATGACCGTGGCGACCACCGTCTTCTTCGCGAGCGCGCGCTGCCGCAGGAGGTCGCGCCCCACGATCGCCATGATGGCGTCGCCGTCGACGACGCGGCCCTTCTCGTCCGCCACGATGACGCGATCCGCGTCTCCGTCGAGGGCGATCCCGAGCTGCGCGCCGTTCTTCTCGACGGCCTTCGCCATCGCCTGCGGGTGGACGGCGCCGCAGCCGTCGTTGATGTTCTTGCCGTCGGGGCGCGCGTTCAAGGTGATGACCTTCGCGCCGAGCTCCTCGAACACCAGCGGCGCGACCTTGTAGGCCGCGCCGTGCGCGCAGTCGACCACGATGGTGAGGCCGTCGAGCGTCAGCTCGCGCGGGAAGAGCGCCTTCAGGAACACCACGTAACGGCCGCCCGCGTCGTTGATGCGGGTGGCCTTGCCGATGCGGTTCGCCGTCGGCCGCAGGGCGTGGAAGGCGTCCGCGCCCCCGCCGTCGCCGGGCTGGCCGAGGACCAGCCGCTCGATGCGCAGCTCCATCTCGTCGGGCAGCTTGAAGCCGTCGCGCGAGAAGAACTTGATGCCGTTGTCCTGGTACGGGTTGTGGCTGGCGCTGATGACGACGCCCGCGTCAGCCCGCATCGACTCGGTGATGAAGGCGATGCCGGGCGTGGGCAGAGGCCCGCACAGCATCACGTCGACGCCCATCGAGCAGATGCCCGAGGCGATGGCCTGCTCGAGCAGGTACCCCGAGAGCCGCGTGTCCTTGCCGATCACGATCCGGTGGCGGTGCGGGCCATTGCGGACGAGGAAGGCGAGGGCGCGGCCGAGCTGGAGCGCCACCTCGGCGGTCATGGGGTGCACGTTCGCCACCCCGCGCACGCCGTCGGTGCCGAAGAGCCGGCGGGCCGCGTTGGGTGAGCGGGCGTCGCGGGCGGGCGCGGGCAGTCGGGAGATGGCTTTCTCGGTCATCGCGTGCTCAGGGGGGTCGGGGATGGACATGGCACCTCGCGGGGTGAAGCGCGGGGCACGTCAGGGGCCTTCGCGCTGCAGCTGGACGAGGCCCTGCGAAGGATGGAGCGACTCGACCCGGACGCCGGCCGGCAGCCGCAGCGACTCGGGCCGCACGGACCAGGAGGCGGCACCGGCACCGGTCCGGGACAGGTCGATGACGACCGGGCCCAGGTCGCTCGCGTCGAGCGAGCGCAAGCGCGCCCACGGGCCGGACACGGACACGCGCAGGCTGGTCGGCAGCGGGACGGCGGGCTCGAGCCCGGCCGGCAGCTTCGCCTCGACCGGCACGGTGAGCGCGTGCGACGCCCGGCGCTCGCCGTGGACGACGAAGAGGATCGCCGCCGCCATGGCGAGCGAGAGCAGCCGCAGCCCGAGGTCAGATCGCTGCACGGCGATCCTCCGCTGGCTTGGCGGCGCCCGGCGAGCCGGGGCTCCGTCCCCGGAAGAGCGCGGCCATGCCGCGCGGCTTCGCGCGCACGAGGAGCCGCGCCAGCAGCTGGCGCAACGCCGCCTCGTCCAGCGCGCGGTGGAGGGTCCCATCGACCGCGACCGAGATCTCGCCCCGCTCCTCCGAGACCACCACCACGGCCGCGTCGACCTCCTCGGCCAGCCCCACCGCCGCGCGGTGGCGCGTCCCCAGCTCGCGCAGCTGCGGAGAGGCGCTGAGCGGCAACAGGCAGCCGGCCGCCGCCAGCCGCCCGCGCTGCAGCACGACCGCCCCGTCGTGGATCGCGCCGCCCGGGTGGAAGAGCGCGAGGAGCAGCTCGGTCGAGGGAGCGGCGTCGAGCTTCACGCCCGTCTCGACGATCTCCCCCAGCTCCGCCTGGCGCTCCAGGACGATGAGCGCGCCCCGGCGCCGGCGGGAGAGGTCGGCCGCCGCGCGGGCGACGCAGTCGATGAGCCCGACCTGCGCCCGCTCCTCGTCGGGGACGAGCGCGACGAGGAAGCTGCCGCGACCGAGGTGGGCGAGCCCGCGCCGGATGTCAGCCTGGAACAGGACGATGACCCCGAAGATGAAGGAGTAGCTGAGGAAATGGCCGAGGAGCCAGTTGAGCGTGACGAGGTTCGCCCACTGCGAGCCGAGGTACCCGATCCCGAGCAGGAAGAGTCCGACGAGCACGTTGATGGCGCGCGTGCCGCGGATGAGCAGCAGCACCCGATAGATCAGGTAACCCACCACCGCCAGATCGACGACGGCGAGCCCCACGTCCCGCCAGGTGGATCCCGGGCCCAGCAGGTACTGGACGACGCCCGGAACGGCTACGACCCGCATCTTCACCTCGTTCGGTCCCGCGCACGCTCACCGCCGCCCGCGCGCTCCCTCAGTCTAGCCCTCTCCGGGCGAAGCGGAAGCGTCCCGGATCGCGGCCGCGACCAGGGCGGCCTGGCGGGCGGCGCCCACATCGTGCACGCGCACGAGCTCGACCCCCGCCAGCACGCAGGCGGCCACGGCCGCCAAGGTCCCCGGTAGCCGCTCCGACGCGGCGGCGCCGGTGACCTCGCCGATGAAGCTCTTCCGCGAGGGCCCCACCAAGAGCGGCCGCCCGAGGTGGCGCCGGAGCGCGGGCAGCGCCGCCAGGAGCGCCAGGCTATGGCACGCCCGCTTGGCGAAGCCGAGCCCGGGATCGAGCACCACCTGCTCCTCGCGCACTCCCGCCTTCACGGCGCGCGCGAGGGCGAGGGCGAGCTCACGCTCCACCTCTCCCACCACATCTCCGTACACGGCCAGCCGCGCCATGTCGGCCGGCGTCCCGCGCGTGTGCATCAGCACCACCGGCACCCGCCGGCCCGCGACGAGCTCCGCCATGGCCGGCTCGGCCAGGGCCGAGACGTCGTTCACGAGGTCGGCGCCGGCGGCCAGCGCCGCCCGGGCCACCGCCGCCTTGCGCGTATCGACCGAGATGGGCGCGGTGCAGCCCGCCTGACGGAGGCGCTCGATGACCGGCACGACGCGCTCCGCCTCCTGCTCGGCCGGGACCTCCGGCGCGCCCGGGCGCGTCGACTCGCCGCCCAGATCGATCAGATCCGCGCCCTCCGAGACCAGCCGGAGCGCGTGCGCCACCGCCGCTGCGGGGTCGAGGAAGCGCCCCCCGTCCGAGAACGAGTCGGGCGTGACGTTCACGACGCCCATGAGGAAGGGGCCCGCTCCAGAGAAGACGCGGGCCCCGATGCGGAGAGCTTGCAAGAGGACCTCACCCCGGCCCACTCCCCTGGCAGGGAGAGGGGGATGATCTCAGCCTACGCCTTGCCGGGCTCGGCCTTCGGCACCGGGATGGTGTCGAGCAGGCCAGGCTTGCGGCTCCGCGCTTCGGTGACGATGGCAGGCGGCGGCGGCTTGAGCGGCGGCGGCCGGTTGATGGCGCCCCCGGCCATGAGCACGTCGATGTCGGAGGCGTCGATGGTCTCGTGCTCGAGGAGCGCCGCGGCGATCTTGTCGAGCATGGCCTGGTTCTCGACCAGCACCTTCTTGGCGCAGTTGTACTGCTCCGTCACGATCCGGTGCACCTCGGTGTCGATCTCGCGCGCGGTCTGCTCGGAGTACGTGGTGGCGGTGCCGATCTCGCGACCCAGGAACACCTCGCCATCCTTCTTCCCCAGCGCGAGCGGCCCCATCTTCTCGCTCATGCCCCACTCGCAGACCATGCTGCGGGCGAGGTTCGAGGCCACCTCGATGTCGTTTCCGGCGCCGGTGGTCTTCTGGCCGAAGGTGATCTCCTCGGCGATGCGGCCACCCATCAGGATCGCGATCTGGTTGAGCGCGAACTCCTGGTTGATGTTGAGGCGGTCCTCCATCGGCAGCTGCTGGGTGAGGCCGAGCGCCCGCCCGCGCGGGATGATGGTCACCTTGTGCACGGGATCCGTGCCCGGGAGGATCTTCGCGACGAGGGCGTGACCGGCCTCGTGGATGGCGGTGGTGCGCTTCTCCTTCTCGCTGATGATGAGCGAGCGCCGCTCGGTGCCCATGAGCACCTTGTCCTTGGCGAACTCGAAGTCGGCCAGCTCGAGCCGCTCCTTGTTGCGGCGGGCGGCGTAGAGCGCGGCCTCGTTGACCAGGTTCTCGATGTCGGCGCCGGAGAAGCCTGGCGTGCCGCGCGCGATCTGGGTGAGATCGACCGAGCCCTCGAGCGGCGTCTTCTTGGTGTGGACCTTGAGGATGCCGAGGCGGCCGTTCACGTCCGGCCGGGGCACGGTGATGCGGCGATCGAAGCGCCCGGGGCGGAGCAGCGCCGGATCGAGCACGTCGGGGCGGTTGGTGGCCGCGATGAGAATGACGCCCTCGTTCGACTCGAAGCCGTCCATCTCCACGAGCAGCTGGTTCAAGGTCTGCTCGCGCTCGTCGTGCCCGCCGCCGAGCCCCGCCCCGCGGTGGCGGCCGACCGCGTCGATCTCGTCGATGAAGATGATGCAGGGCGCGTTCTTCTTGCCCTGCTCGAAGAGATCGCGGACGCGGGAGGCGCCCACCCCGACGAACATCTCGACGAAGTCCGAGCCGGAGATGGAGAAGAACGGCACTCCGGCCTCCCCGGCCACGGCGCGCGCGAGCAGCGTCTTGCCGGTGCCGGGCGGCCCCATGAGCAGCACGCCCTTCGGGATGCGGCCACCGAGGCGGGTGAACTTCTTCGGGTCCTTGAGGAAGGAGATGATCTCCTCGAGCTCGTCCTTGGACTCGTCGATGCCCGCCACGTCGGCGAAGGTGATCTTGTTGTGGTGCTCGGTCATGAGCTTCGCCTTCGACTTGCCGAAGCTCATCGCCTTGCCGCCGCCGGACTGCAGCTGGCGCATGAAGAAGAAGAAGAGGAGGAAGAGGAAGACGAGCGGCAGGTACTGCACGAGCACCGTCACCCAGAACGAGTTCCCCTCCGGCTTGTCGTAGACCACCTTCACGCCCTGGGCCGAGAGCTTCGTGAAGATGCTCGCCATCGGGTCGATGGGGCCGACGGTGTGGAACTCGCTCCCGTCCTTCAGGACGCCCGCGTAGTTGACGTTGTCCTTGACCTGGACCTCGCGGACCTCGCCCTTCTCCACCTTGGAGATGAAGTCGGAGAACGCATATTCCTTCTGCTTGCGGTCGTGCTGGGCGAAGAACTGATAGAACGCCACGAACATCAGGATCAGCACGACCCACAGCAGGACGGTCTTGTAAGACTGGCGCAAGGCTCTCTTCCCCTTCCAAGTGGACGCTGGTCCCGACAACCGCCGGAGCCGCCGGACTGTTCCGGGGGCCGCGTCACAATGCACTCCAGTTATAGCAGGCGAGCCAGGCGCTTGCAGGCCTGACGCGCGACCGCTCGTCCGCTGGCCTCCTCAGCTCGACCGCGTGACCGGCCGCCCGGGGAGCCGCGGGAAACCCCGCGAGCTGGGCGCCATGCCCACCAGCAGCGCCGCCCCCTGACGCCACGCGGCGCGTCTGCCCGGCAGGGCCACCGGGCCCGCGAGCCCGCGGCGCACGAGGCGCAGCACGGCGGCCACGTGCACGGCCTCGAGCCGGCGCCGGCTCCCGCTCGCGGCGCGCCAGAGCCGCCGGACCACGCGGCGGCCCACCGCGGGCGGGGCTCGGGCGAGCCGGTCCGCGTCGACCGAGGCGGCGCCCCGAGGCGCGAGCCGGGCCGCCGCGCGCTCCAGGACGCGCTCGTCATCCCGCAGGAGGTCGGCCGTCCGAGCCAGGCGCTCCTCGACCCCGGGAGCCAGCGCCTCGAGCAGCGGCAGGAGCTCGGCGCGCACGCGGTTCCGTGCGTAGCGGGGCGTCGCGTTCGTCGGATCCTCCCGCCAGCCGAGCCCGCGCCGGCCGAGGTAGGCGACGATCTCGGCGCGGGTGCGATCGACGAGCGGCCGCACCAGGGCGCCGCGGCGCGGCGGGATGCCCGACAGCCCGCGCGCACCCGCGCCGCGCAGGAGGCGCAAGAGGACCGTCTCGGCCTGATCGCCGCGGGTGTGACCGGTGGCGATCCGGCTGGCGCCTGCGCCGGTGGCCGCCGCGCGCAAGGCGCGGTAGCGCGCTCGCCGTGCGGCCTGCTGCACGTTCTCGCCGCCTGGGACCGTCACCGGGACGCGCGCGAGCGGTACCTCGAGCGCCGCGCAGAGCGCCTCGCAGGCCACGCCATCCGCCTCGCTGCCCGGCCGCAGCCGGTGATCGACGTGACAGGCGGAGAGGGCCGCGAGCTCGCCGGCCCCGCGGAGCGCCGCGAGCGCGGCGAGGAGCGCGACCGAGTCGGCGCCGCCGGAGAGCGCCACCAGCACCCGCGCCTCGGCTCCGAACAGCCGGCGCTCGCGGACGGTGCCGAGCACCGCCGCCTCGAAGGGATCGAGGTGCGAAGGGCGAGTGGCCACCTGGCTTCCGGAGAGGTCGCTTTCTATAGCGCGTCCAGCGAGGGGACGTCATGGACATGGGCGAGGAGGGAATGGCCCAGCGACCGCGCGGGTTGTCGGCGATGACGCCGGTGGGGCTCCCCGGCGCCGGCCCGCGGGGGATGGAGGCCGTCGTCGAGTTGCCTCAGTAGCCCAGGAATGAGATGGTCGGATGGCGGGTTAGGGCTGGAGAGCAGCAGCAGCACCGCAACTTTCGCAGCGCTGGGCCTAGGGGTCCCCCCCCTCCCCCTCTGGGCCCATCGGGGAGCCGGCAGCAATGCCGGCTCCTCACTTTTTTCCCGCCAGAATCCGACACCGACGCCACCCCTGCGCGACGGTCGCCAAACGGTCGCCAAACTTGACCGGGCGGGCGAGCCTCGCGTACAAGCTACGAAACTTACTTACCCCGAGGGGGATGGAGTGGCGATGCCCGGAACCGACAAGCGCAAGCAGTCCCTGTACTTCCCGGAAGACATGCTGAACGAGATCCAGACGGAGGCGACTCGTCAGGACCGTTCGCTGTCCTGGATCGTGCAGCAGGCGTGGCGCATCGCCCGGACCGAGATCATGCGCTTCCCGTCGGTCAACGACGTGCTCTCCGGGATCGCCCGCGAGGACGAGCGCGAGGAGAAGACCGGAGGGTAAGCGGTAGCACCTCCCTGCTCGCGCATGACGCAAGACGGCGCGTCGGGGTCCCGAGATCCCGACGACCCGGGGCACTCCGGCGAGGCGCCGGAGGAAGTCGACCCGGCAGACATCCTGGACAGCACCGCCGGCCAGCCTCTCCCATCGCCGGATTCGCCAAGAGGCCGCTGGCGCCGCTGGCTGAAGCTCGGCGGCGCCGTCGCCGCCCTGGCGCTCGCGGTGGCTGGCATCTACGCCTACCGCTCCCACCAGCACCGCCGCATCGTCGACCTCTCCATCTCCCGCGCGCGGTCGCTCATCCGCGCCGACACCTGGCTCGGCTACGAGCGGGCGGCCGAGCTGCTCGGGGTGCGCGCCGCCCAGCTCGATCCGGTGCGCGCGCGAGGCCTGCGCGCGCTCGCGCTGGCGCTCCTGTCGAGCGACTACCGCGACGCTTCGGCCGCCGCCGAGGCGAACGGCGCCCTGAAGGACCCCCTGCGCGCGCCCCTGGTGCCGCTCGATGCGGAGCTGGCCGTCGCCGCGCTGGCGTTGCGCGAGGGCAAGGCCGGCACCGCCCTCGACTACGCAGGCCGCGGCGGGGGGCGCGGGCTGGCCGACGTCCTCGCTGCGCGCGTGGCGATCCTGGCCGGGAACGTGGCCGCCGCGAGCAGCGCGCTCGATCGCGCGCTCGCCGCCGACCCTCAGCTGCCCGCCGCGCTGGCGCTGCGGGGCGACCTGCTCCGGCGCGGCGGCCATCCAGCCGAGGCGCGCGGAGCTTATGCCGCGGCGCTCGACGCGTCGGCTCACGCGCTCGCCGCCGGGCTCCCCGACACGGTGGCTGACTCCTCCCCGCATCCGCGCGCCACCTTCGGCCTCGCCAAGCTCGCGCTCGACCGCGACCTCCCGGCCGAGGAGGCGCTCGTTCCATTGCGTCGCCTGGCTGCCGACAGCGCCGGCACGCCGCTGGTGGAGCGCGCCCGAGCCGCGCTCTACCTGGCGGCCCTGCAGGCGCGCGCCGGCGATCGCGCCGGCGCCGCCGCGGCGCTCGATGCAGCGGGGGTCGAGCCGCAGCTACGCGGCTGGCTGCAGCAGGCGGCCGGACAGCTGGAGGTGGAGCGCGGCCGCTACCGCGTGCCCGACCGCACGCCGTCGGCGCTCGTCTCCGCGAGCGACGACGACCCCTACCTCCCACCTCCTCCGCCGCCACCGCCTCGGATCGAGCCGACGGCGAAGGCGACCCCCCACGGCTTCAAGGTGCACCCGCCCGCGAAGAAGAGGTCGCCGCATGGCAAGGCGCACAAGCCCCCGCCGGCGACCGCCAAGAAGGGCAAGGCCGCAGCGGCCAAGCACAAGGCGGCCAAGCCTCCCACGAAGAAGCGTCGGGCTGGCGACACACGCTGATTCTGCGGGTGAACCGCCCCCGCGAGGCCGCGCAGGCACCGCGCGAAAGCGTGTAGGATTTCCCCATGTCCGACCTGCGTCGCCCATGGCGCGCTCCCCTCGGCGCGGCCCTGGCCCCGCTCTCGCTCGCTTCGCTCGGGCCGGCGCGCGTCGCCGGAGCGGCATGAACATCCGGACGCCATTCGTCGCGGCGGGCGCCATCGCGCTGCTCGGCGGGGCTGCCGTCGCTTTCCTGGTCGTCATCGATGGAAGCGGCTCGAGGCCCGCGCTGGTCGACCCGCCGCCGCCCGATCCGGACGCCGTGGCAGCGGCCGCCGCCGTCCGCGCCGCCAGCCACGAGGGCACCCCACCGGAGCAGCCGGTCGCGCAGGGCATGCAGCGCCCCGCCAGCAAGCCTCCGATGGCTCCGGCGCCGCTGCCGCCGTCCGAGCCCATACCCGAGCCGAAGCCGGTCGGCTGGGAAGGTGCGCCGGTGCTGACGGCTGCGCGCCGAGGGGGTGAAACGGGAGCCGGCGAAACGGCGCTGGTCCGGCTCGAGGAGCTGAAGCCCCGGCTCTCGCCTTGCTACGAGGCGGAGGCCGAGACTCGACCCGGCGCCACGCCACCCACGACCTGGGGCGACGGCGACGGCGCGCAGAGCGAGGGCAGCGAGGCCGTCTTCGTGCTGGAGCTGGAGAGCCCCGACCGCGGGCAATACCGCATCGTGGACGCACCGGTGAAGTCCCGCGGTGGTCTCGCCGATGCAGTGCTCTCCTGCGTGCAGTCGATCCTGCGCGGCTCCGTCGTCACCGCTCCCGCCGCGAGGCCCGGTGAGCGCGCGGTGCTCCACTACTCGCCGTGACCTGGATCACGCCTGCGTGCCCGTGCTTCGGGCATGCGGTTGCCTGCTGACCGCGCACTGCTCCCTCGGCAGGCTTCCGGATGCGCGAGAAGCAGGCTTTCGGTGCCCGGCATGCGGGCTGCACCCTGCTCGGGGACTGGCCACGTACCCGGAGAACACCTTGCGAAAGTACGCTGTCGCCGCGCTCACCTTCCTCCCCGCCCTCGCCTTCGCCTCCACGCCCGGTCAGGTGGATTCGGGAGACACCGCCCTCCTGCTCGTCAGCGCGGGGCTCGTCCTGCTCATGACGCCGGGGCTCGCGTTCTTCTACGGCGGCCTCGTCCGGGGCAAGAACGTGGTCCACACCATGATCCTCTCGCTCATCTGCATGGCGCTGGTAGGCGTGCTGTGGGCGCTCGTCTCGTACAGCCTCGCCTTCTCGACGGGGCCCGGCCCACTCGACCTGTTCGTGGGCGGCCTCTCCTTCGTCGGGCTGCGCGGCGTGGGCGGCGGGGTGGCGAAGGACCTCGCGCCGACGGTGCCGCACGCCGCCTTCATGCTCTTCCAGGCCATGTTCGCGGTCATCACGCCCGCGCTCATCTCGGGCGCCATCGTGGAGCGCGTCCGCATCAAGGCCTTCGTCCTCTTCGTCGCCATCTGGAGCGTGGTGGTGTACGCGCCGGTGGCGCACTGGGTCTGGGCGCCGGGGGGCTGGCTGCGCAACCTGGGGGCGCTCGACTTTGCGGGCGGCACGGTCGTCCACATCAACGCGGCCGCGGCCGCGCTCGTCTTCGCGGTGGTGCTCGGGCGCCGTCGCGGGCTCAAGGTCCCGACGGTGATGCCGCACAACGTCCCGTTCGCCATCTTGGGCGCGGGCCTGCTCTGGTTCGGCTGGCTCGGCTTCAACGGCGGCAGCGCGCTCGCCGCGAACGGGCTCGCCGCCTACGCCTTCTCCAACACCTTCTTCGCGCCCGCCGCCGCCGCGCTGGCCTGGGGCCTGGCGGAGCTCTTCTTCTTCCACGGCAAGATGTCGGGCGTGGGCCTCGCCTCGGGCGCCGTGGCCGGCCTGGTGGCGGTGACCCCCGCCGCCGGCTTCATCACGCCGCTGGCCTCCATCGGCCTGGGCGGCGCGGCGGGCCTCGCCTCGCTCCTGGCGGTCCGCCTCCGCCCGCGCCTCGGCCTCGATGACTCGCTCGACGTCTTCGCCGTCCATGGCGTCGCCGCCACGCTGGGCGCCCTCCTCACCGGCCTGCTCGCCACCAAGGCCGTGAACCCGGACGGCGCTGACGGCAGCCTGCACCTGCTCGGCGTGCAGGCGGTGGGCGTCCTCGCCACCTACCTCTGGTCGGGCGCCCTGACCTACGGGATCCTGCGGCTGGTGGCGCTCGTCACGCCGCTGCGCTCGGAGGAGCAGGACGAGTGGTCCGGCCTCGACATCGCCGAGTCCGGCGAGCGTGCCTACATCACGGCCGACGAGTCGTCCTTCGGACAGAGCCCGCACGGCGCGCCCGAGCTGCGCACGGCCGCCAAGTAGCCCGCCCGCGCTCGAGCTCCCCGCGGCCCGCCTCGGCTCTCCGGGGCGGGCCGCTGCTTCTCCACGGTGCCTGCCTCCGTTGCATGCGCCTGCCCTCGCGGCGGGCAGTGCGTCGAGCGGTTGCTCGTGCAGCCTGCACGACGTGGCTGAAGGGCCACGGTTTCAGGGCCCGGATGGAGGATGAGGCCGCCCGGCACGCTCGCTGCACATCCGGCCCGCGTCACCAGCACTTCCACTCAATCAGGAGAGCACTCGATGAAGAAGGTCCTCCGCGCCCTCGCGGTGTGCGCGCTCATGGGAGCATCGACAGGAGCGTACGCGACGTCCTCCACCACGTTCTGGACGCCCGCCACCACCTACGTCCAGCCGTACCTCGTGCCGCACGTCACGTACGACACGTACGAGTCGGAGCGGTCGGGCTTCCAGAACGACTACGGGCTCACCATCGGATTCCTGCCCTTCGAGAAGCTCCAGGGCGAGCTCGGCATCGACTCCTTCATGCCGGGCCTCGCGCGGACGAACCTGTTCCTGAACGGCAAGCTCGGCATCCCGGAGGGCGCGCTCGGCGACTGGGCGCCCGGCCTGTCCGCGGGCATCTACGGCGTCGGCTTCAAGACCGACGTGAGCGACTTCAACATTCTCCACGCCGAGATCGGCAAGACGTTCCCCGTCGTCGGAAACCTGGTGGTGGGTGGTTACTACGGCCTGAACGACAAGCTCATGGTGAGCTCGACGGGCGACAAGCAGCAGGCCGGGTTCATGGCCGCCTGGACGAGCACGGACATCGTGCTGAACCTCACCGGCCTCAACAAGATCAACTTCATTGCCGACGTGCAGACGGGGAAGAACGCCTTCGGGGCGGTCGGCGGCGGCATCGGCATCTACTTCACGCCGTCGATCGACATCCTGACCGGCCCGGTGTTCTTCTTCGACAAGAACGCCACCACGCAGCTCGCCGGGCCCGGGATCCTGCCGGGAGCGAACCGCCCCGACTGGCTCTGGACGGTCCAGCTCGACGTCGACTTCGACCTGCGGCCGGCCAAGGCTGCGGCGCCGCCCGCTGCGACCGCCGAGCCCACCAAGTCGTAGCCTCAGGCGAGCTGGGCGAGCACCGTCTCGAACACGAACAGCTCCAGCCGTTCCGCGTCCGCCTCGTCCAGCCCCTTCAGCTGGAACGAGGCGCGCGCGCTTCCGGCCAGCGGCTTGGCCTCGACCACGCGAGCCTCGGCGCGGAGCGGCTCGCCGCCCGGGAGGCGCAGCGAGACCTTCAGCTCCTCGCCCACCTTGGGCGGACGCGGCAAGAGCGCCCCGAAGCCGCCCGGGGAGATGTCCACCGTCATGGCCCGGACGTTCCCGTCGACGAACTCGAGATCGGCCTGCAGCGCGCGCGACACCCGCAGCGCTCGCCGCGGCGCCTGGCCGGGCGGCACGGCGATGCGCTGCGCGACGAGCAATGCCCGCGCGAGCTCGTCGCGGCCTGCCCGGTAGGCGGTCAGCTGGGCGCCGGAAAGCGCGCCCTTCTTCGCCTTCTCGTGCAGCGCCCGGAACTCCTTCAGCCACTCGCCGAGTCCCACGGTGCGCCTCCCCTCACAGCGCCTTCTTGAGCTCCGGCGCCGGCTTGAATCCAATGGTCTTGGTGGGCGCGATCTCGATGGCGGCCCCGGTCTGCGGGTTGCGCCCGACACGGCCGGCGCGCCGCTTCACGACGAAGGTGCCGAACCCGGGCATCGAGAAGCGCTTGTCCTTGCGGATGGCGCGCGCGAGATGATCGAAGACCGCATCCACCAGCTCGGAGACCTGCCGCTTCGACAAGTCCGGGCGCGTGGCCTGGACTTTCTCGATGAGGTCCGCCTTGGTCATGTGGAGCCTTCCCCCCTGCACAGCAAGCGCCGAACGCGAGCGCGGGAAACTAGTCCTGGCGTGACGGAAACGTCAAGGCGCTCCATGCCGCGAGCGCAACCCTTCGTCCTCGCGCAGGCCGTCACGCGCGCCCCGCTCAGGCGACGGCTGGGAGCGCCTTGATCCCGAGCAGCTGGCGTGCTTCGGCTGGCGTGGCCAGGACCCTGCCCGCCGCGCGAGCGAGCGCGACGGCGCGCTCGACCAGCTCCGCCGAGCTCTTCGCCAGCACGCCCTTCGCGAGATACAGGTTGTCCTCCAGGCCCACCCGCACGTGGCCACCCAGTCGGAGCGCCAGCGCCGCCAGCTCGAGCTGCGAGCGGCCGACCCCCGCCGCGGTCCAGTGCATGGGTTCCGGCAACCCCTCCACCAGGAAGCGCAGGTTCCGCTCGCTCGCGCTCATCCCGCCCGGCACCCCCAGCACGAACTGCACGTGATAGGGGACCGCCAGGTGCCCCTTCCCGCGCAGCCACGCCAGCGTGTCGAGCATCCCCGCGTCGTACACCTCGCACTCCGGCACGAGACCCTGCTCGCGCAGCCGCGCCGCGATCCGGACGATGTCCGGGCGGCTGTTCATGAAGACGTCGTCACCGAAGTTCATGGTGCCGAGGTTGAGCGTCCCCATCTCGGCGCCGTCGACGAGCGAGCCCAGCCGCTCGTCGACGCTCATGCCGACCGCGCCGCCGGTGGAGCACTGCACGACGGCGTCGCACCCTGCCGCACGGAGCCGCTCGATGATCTCGCGGAAGTGCACCGGCTCCTGGGACGGCCGGCCGTCGGGCCAGCGCGCGTGCAGGTGCACCGCAGCGGCGCCGGCGCGCCAGGCGTCGACGGCCGCCTGCGCGATCTCCGCCGGCGTATACGGGACGTATGGGCTCTGCGCCCGGGTGACCTCCGCGCCCACCACGGCGGCGGTGACGATGACGAGATCGCTCATGGCTCCTCGGTCACCTCCGCTGCTTCTCCTTCGGCACCACGCACGTCCCGCTCGCCCGGCACACCACCACCGGCTCGGCCAGCACCTCCGCGGCGCTGCCGGACACGTCCGGGCGCGGCGCGATCACCTTGCGCGCCTCGAAGCGCATCGCGCGAGAGGTGGCGCCGACGCGGGTGATCTCGCCGGTCACCTCCAGGAAGTCCCCGGCGTGGACCGGGGCCAGGAACTCCACCGCGTCGTAGGCGCGGAAGAGGCCCTCGTCGCCGTCGTGGCGGACGAGCAGCTCGGTGGCGGCGTCCCCGAAGAGCGCCAGCACGCGCGCCCCGTCGACCAGGTTTCCGCCATAGTGGGCATCTGCCTGCGACAGGCGCAGCCGCAAGGTGACCCGGGGCAGCTCGCGCGCCTCGACCTTCGTCATGGGCTCTTCCCCATCCGGCGCAGCACCTCGCCCGCGAGGTAATTCGCCACCTCGGACGGCTTCGTCCCCGGGCCGAACCCGGCATCGTATCCCAGCTCGAGCGCCGTCTTGTGGTCGATGCGCGGCCCGCCCAGGATGGTGATGACCTGCCCGCGCACCCCCTGCCGCTCGAGCTCGTCGAGCAGCTCGCGCGCGTTCTCCTTGTGCACGTCGCGCTGGGTGACCACCTGCGAGACCAGCACCGCGTCGGCGCGCTTTTCCCGGGCGAGCCGGGCCAGGGTGGCGTTCTCCACCTGCGCGCCCAGGTTCTTCGCGTCGAACATCGGGTAGCGCTCGAGCCCGTAGTCCCCCGCGCAGCCCTTCATGTTCATGATCGCGTCGATGCCGACCGCGTGCGCGTCCGAGCCGGTGCACGCGCCCAGCACCACGATGCGCCGCCCCACCTCGCGCGCGATGAGCTCGTTCAGCTCGTCGAACCCGCGCTTGCGCGTCGCCACCTCCGGCACCTCGAGCGCGGCCCAGTCGACCGCGGCCGCCGTCCGGCCGTACAGGACGAAGAAGCTGTAGCCGTCCGCGGCGCGCTCCATCGCCGCCACCTGCACCTGGCTGAGCCCGAGCGTGCGCGCCAGCTCCGTGGCGGCCGCGCGCGCGCGCTCGCCAGGCGGGACCGGCAAGACGAACGACAGCTGGACCACGCCGTCGTCGCGGCGGTCGCCATAGGGGCGGACCAGGCGCGGCGCCTCGCTCACAAGCCTGCCCTGAGCGTGGGCCCGGCCTTCCCGGGCCGGAGTCGAAGGGCGCTCGGCCTCGCCGCCAGGACCGCCGACGAGGGGATGAGCCGCGAGGCGCGCAGCGCCTCCTCGCCGACCGGAGAGCGCCCGGTGAAGAAGATGCGGTACTGCTCTCCGCCGTCGCAGGTCGCCCAGGCCCAGCCGTGCCAGCCCTCCTGATCGGCCTCCTGCACGAGCGCCTTCTTGCCGGCGAGCGTGGTCGGGTGGCGGCGCGCCCCGGTGAGCCGAGCGCTGCCCTTCACGAGCGCCTGCTCCGCCTGCGCCAGGCACTCGCCGTCGTCCTTGAACGTGCGGTCGGAGAGCTGCGCGTCGATGCGCGCGTCGTTCTGCGGGCTGACGAGGAGCACGTGCCGGTCGTCCCCGCGCGCCTCCCAGCCGGCCGGCGCCTCGAAGGTGAGCCGCCCCACGGTGTAGAGCAGCATCCCCTCGTCGCCGGCCGGGCGCGACTGCGGCCCGCGCTCCTGCGCGCGCTGGTGCATGAGGGTGCACGCCGAGAGCAACAACGCCAGGGTGATCCCGGCCTTCTGGCCGATCCTCTCCGCGGCCAGGGAGAGGAGGAGTCTGGCCAGGGGGAGCGGGCGTTCACGGCGCGTCATGCCGCCTCCAGGATCTCGAGGAACGGGTTGAAGTAGTCGGCGCTCCGCTCCACCACGCCCGAGAGCCCCTTGCCGCCGCCCTCGGTGCGCGCGACGTCGCCGAAGCGCGCCTGGCCGATGGCCTGCATGAGGCCCACCTCGGCCACCTCCTCCAGCAGCGCGAGCGCCTTCCCCAGGGTCTCGTCGGCCCGCCGGGCGACGAGGCCGCCGGGACGGAGCTGGAGCTCGGCGCCCATGCTGCGCCAGGCGCGGTACACGTAATCCGCGCTCTTGAGCGCGACGAAGCGGTCCATCAGGAGTGGGTTGTGCATCGCCTCGGTCATCATGCCGAGGAGCTGGATCCCCTGCCCGGTCACCTGGGCCACCACGTCGGCCATGACGTCGTAGGCGTGGCTGAAGAAGATGTCGCCCTGCTTGTGCTTGGTGGGCGGCATGTACTTGATGGGCGCCTCGGGGAAGAGCGTCCGCACGAGCAGCGCCTGGGCCAGCTCCCGGGAGACGGTGTCCTCGCGGGCGGGGTCGATCTCGAACGAGTGCCCGAGCCCGATGAGCCGGTCGGGGAGCCCCGCGCGGTGGGCGAAGCTCTCGTTGACGAACTGCGAGGCGATGACGGTGTGCGCGGCCTCGTCGGCGTCGGCGGTGGTGATGTAGTTGTCCTCGCCGGTATTGATGACGATCCCGGCGAAGGCGCAGATGCGGCGCGAAAAGTGCTGGTCGCAGAGCGTCCGCTTCATGTTGATGTCGCGGAAGAGGATGCCGTACATGGCGTCGTTGAGGAGCATGTCGAGCCGCTCCCAGGCCGCCGCGAAGGCGATCTCGCTCATGCACAGGCCGGACGAGTAGTTGGTGAGGTGCAGGTAGCGGCCGAGCCGCCGCGACTCCGCGTCGAGGGCCTCCCGCATGATCCGGAAGTTCTCCTGGGTGGCGTACGTCCCGCCGTAGCCCTCGGTGGTGGCGCCGTCCGGCACGTAATCGAGGAGGGACTGGGCGGTGGAGCGGATGACCGCGATGACGTCGGCGCCGGCCTGCGCCGCCGCGAGCGCCTGCTCCACGTCGTCGTGGATGTTGCCGGTGGCGACGATGACGTACTTGTGCGGGCGCGGCCCGGCGCCCACCTGGCGCTTCAGCGCCTCACGCTCGTCGGTGCGCCGGCGCAGCTCGGCGGCGGCGGCGCGGGCCTCGCGGCGCAGGTCGGCCCGGAGCTCCTCGTCCTCCGCGGGCGAGAGCGGCGCCGGCGCCCGCGGCAGGGCGGCGAAGCGCTCCACGATCCGGGCGGGGTCGTGGACGCCAGCCCGCAGCACGTAGCCGAGCCAGTACGCCGCGCCGCGTCCGGCGAGCCCCCGGCCGTGCAGCTCGTCCACCATGAGATTCACCCATGGCACGCCGCGCGGCCCGGCCCCGTGGAAGCCCAGGAGGCGCAGCACGCTCCGCTCGATCGAGACCGTGGTGTGGCGTCGCACGAGCTCGAGCACCTGCGCGGTGACCTGGTCGGCGAGCGCGCGGCAGCGAGCCACCTTGGCCTCGTCGAGAGGCAGGTCAGGGACCATCCGGCCGTCTGCGAGCCGCATGGCCGCTTGATTAGGCCCCTCGCGGCCCCCCCGCAAGGTGTTAGCTGGGGGCAGACAGGATCCGCTGGCCGGACTCAACCTCGGAGGATCCGCCCGCCACCCAGCACCTCGTCTCCGGCATAGAACACCGCCGCCTGGCCCGGCGCGACGCCGCGCACGGGGACCTCGAGCTCCACCTCCGCGCAGCCCGCCCCGGGCCGCACCACCCCCGGCGCGCCCTCGTGCCGGTGGCGAACCCGAACCCGCGCCGCGATCGGCGCCGCCGGCGGCAGGCCCGCCACCCAGCGCACCTCTCCCACCGCGAACTGGCGCCGCGACGCCTCGGCCGCGCTGCCCACCACCACCCGCCCCGCCTCGGCCTCCAGCCGCACCACGTAGCGCGCCCCCCCACCGCCGAGCCCGAGGCCGCGCCGCTGACCCACCGTGAACCGGTGCACGCCCTCGTGGCGCGCCAGCACCTCGCCCCCCGTCGTCACCACCTCCCCCGGCTGCGCCCGGCCCGGAGCCCGCAGCTCGACGAAGTCGCCCGCGTCACCCTGCGTGACGAAGCAGATCTCCTGCGACTCCGGCTTCTCCGCCACCGGCAGCCCGCGCCGGGCTGCCAGCCGCCGCACCTCGGACTTCTCGAGATCGCCGACCGGGAAGAGCACGTCGGCGAGCTCGTCCTGGCCGAGGCCGTACAGGAAGTAGCTCTGATCCTTCCCATGCGGCGAGGCGCACAGCGCGAGCCGCTCGCCGCGCCGCTCGACGCGGGCGTAGTGGCCGGTGGCGAGCTTCGCGCCGAGCGCCCGGGCCCGCCGCAGGAGCCAGGAGAACTTGACCTCGCTGTTGCAGGCCACGCAGGGATTCGGCGTCCGGCCGCACAGGTAATCGTCGACGAAGCGGTCGATCACGGCGCGCCCGAAGTGCTCCTCCAGGTTCGCCACGTAGAAGGGGATGCCCAGCGCGCGCGCCCCCGCCCGCGCGTCCTCGAGATCGTCCGGGGCGCAGCAGGAGCGGCCTCGCGCCGGATCGGCGTAGTCGAAGACGCGCATCGAGACGCCGAGCACCTCGTGCCCGGCCTCCTGCAGGAGCGCCGCCGCGACCGAGGAGTCGACGCCGCCCGACATGGCGACGAGGACGCGCATGGGCTGGCGATATTACCCGGACGCGCGCGCCGGCGCAGGCGTTGGCGACGGCCGCGCCACCTCGGGAGGCGGCCGGAGCGGCAGCTCGAGGACGAACTTGGAGCCGTTGAAGTCGCGCCAGCCGGAGGCGGGCTGGGTGTGCGGCGGGCTCTCCACGGTGAGGCTTCCGCCGTGCGCGGCGGCGATGCGGCCCGCGACCGGGAGGCCCAGTCCGGAGCCGGGCCGCCGGCGCTCCTCCGGCCGCGCGGACCGCTGAAAAGGCTCCAACAGCTCCGCCGCCTCCGCCGCCGAGATCCCGGGCCCCTGGTCGTAGATGCTGAAGCGAACGTGCTCGGCGTCGCGGCTCACCTCGAGCAGCACCTCGCCCCCATGCGGCGAGAACTTGACCGCGTTCTGGAGGACGCTCGTGATGGCCTGCCGGAGCTTGCGGGCGTCGCCCACCATCTCGCCGCCGCCGGCCGTCCGCACCTCCAGGTGCAGCCGCAGGTCCTGCGCCGCGGCCCGGAGATCCTCCGCCGCCGCCTCCGCCAAGGCGTCGGGGTCGAGGGGCCCCGCACGGATCGCGGAGGGGCCCGCTTGCAGGCTCGCAAGGTCCGACAGGTTCTCCACGATCCGGCTGAGCCGGGCGACCGCGCTCGTCATGGCCTGGACTGCCTTGCGTTGCTGCTCGGTGAGCGGGCCCATCCGCTCGCCGCGCAGCAGCGTCAGGTACCCGGAGATGGGCGTGAGGGGGGTCGAGAGATCGTGCACGAGATCCCGCATGAATGCGGAGCGGCGCGCGTCAGCGCTCGCCGCCTCGCTCGCTACCCCTTCGCCATCGAGCTCATCCGCCATGGCACGACCCTCGACACATTCTAATGCGCCGCCACGTCCGGGTCTCGGTCTTACCGAGCGCCCCGTCCACGCCACCAGCGCTGCAGCTCTGACGAGAGCGCCTCGCGCGTATTCAGGGACGGCTCATCCAGGACGCGCTCGAAGAGGTGACGGAGCGCCTCGCCCACCTCGGCCCCCGGCCCGAGACCGAGGAGCGCCATCACGGCGCGCCCGTCGAGCGCCAGCTCGGAGACCGAGAGCGGAGGCCGCGCGCGTTCGGCCTCGGCCAGGCGCGCCTCGAACCGGTCCAGGCTCGAGAGCTCGGCCTCGGCGCGCGCGGGCGGGCAGAGCGATCGCGCGTCGGCGCGCCAGAGCGCGAGGATCGCGGCGGCTCGTCCGGGGCCGGCGGCGGCGAGCCACCTGCGAACCTCGGCCGGCGCCTCCGGCGCGGCAAGTCGGCTTGGCGAGAGCAGGCAACCGTGCCGGGCGACGAGCTCCGACGCGAGCGTGACGACGTGGCCCGGGAGGCGCAATCCGACCAGGATCCCGCGCACGTCCTCGGCGGCGGAGGCGCCCGTGCCGCCCGCCGCGAGCGGATGCAAGAGGGCCGCCAGGCGTGAGGGGAGCTCGGGCGGGCTCTGCACCGTCGCCTCGAAGGCATGCCGGCGCAGCTCGGGAGGGAGCTCCGCCAGGGCGGGCAGCATCAGCTCGAGGAGCCCGGTCTCCGCGAGGAGCTCGAGCGCGGCCCTCGCGTGCGGGGCGAGGAGCAGCTTCGACAGCTCGGCGGTGACGCGCTCCACCGCCACCTTCGCGGTGATCGGCAGCGACGGCGCGATGGCGTCCCCGGTCGGCGGGTCGAGCGCGAAGCCGAGCTGCGCCACGAAGCGGACCGCCCGCAGCGGGCGCAGCCCATCCTCCCCGAAGCGCGCCGCCGGATCGCCGACCGCCCGCAAGAGCCGCGCGGCCAGATCGGCCAGGCCGCCGAAGGGGTCGCGCAGCTCGCCGGCGAGCGGGTCCCAGGCGAGCGCGTTCACGGTGAAGTCGCGGCGCGCCAGATCCTCGTCGACGTCGCCCAGGAACGTCACCGCCGAGGGGCGGCGGCCGTCGAGGTAGGCGCCCTCGCCGCGGAAGGTGGTCACCTCGATCGGCACGCCGCCGGCGACGACGGTGACGGTCCCGTGCTCGGCGCCGGTGGGAATGACCTTGCGGAAGAGCGCGCTCACCTGGTCCGGCCGCGCCGGCGTGGCGATGTCGACGTCGGCGGCGACGTCCCGGCGGCGACCCAGGAGCACGTCGCGCACGGCTCCGCCCACCACCCACGAGCGGTGCCCCGCGCGGGCGAGCGTGCGGAGCACCTCCAGCACCGGCTCGGGGAAGCGCGCCTCGCGCAGCGCCGGCGGCGGGAGGAGCCCTCCGGTCTCTGCTGGCATGCTGGGAAGATGACACAGATGGCGCCGCGCGGCAGCACCGACCCCGCGTGTGGCGAGCGCCGCGGCCTCGCAGCCGCGGCGACCACCCCCTCACCCCAGCCCTCTCCCCCGCCGGGGGAGAGGGGGGGCCTTGGCGCTCACATGCCGGGGAACGGGAACGGCACGCCGTCCGAGTACGAGGCAGGCCAGCTGGTGAAGTCCTTCGTGGCATCCGCGAGGAGCGGCACGTCGCCGAAGATGGGGTCGCACGGGCTGGCCGTCGGATCGAGCGTCGCGCTGGAGAAGCCGGTCAGCGTCGTCCCGGCGGCGTCCTCTGCCTTCATGAGCCAGAAGCCCTCGCTCTGCTCCAGGCCGTCGCCGCCGGCCCGGTGACAGGTCACCGCCACCACGCGATCGACGCCGGCCGCGGGGAGCTGGCCGTGCTGCATGAGCGCGTCGGAGCGGCCGTGCACCGAGCCGTCGGCGGCGCGGTACCAGCGCGCGACGAGCTGGGCGTCGGCGGCGACGAGCGACGGGTTCGACGGGCAGGCGAAGACCATCTGGTCCTGGATCTTCAGGCTGCCGCCCTTCCCCGGCTCGCGATCGTACACGTAGGCGCCGCTGCGCGGGGCGGAGAGCGCCGCCAGCACCGAGGCCGAGTCGAACATCGTAGGATCGAGGTCCCAGGCGATGCCGCTCGCCGTCACGGTGAGCTGGCGAGAGGCGGCGGTGAGGTCGAACGCCACGTCGAGCGTGCCCTCCTTCACCTTCTCCGCGGGATACGCGGCGAACAGGTTCGCGAAGTCGATGTGGAGCGTGCCCTTCCCCTGGTGCGGGCCGGTGGCGGCGCTGCGATCGATCTGACCGGTCAGCACCACCGGCAGCGGGGTCGTGCCCGCCGGGCCGGCGTCGAGCTCCCAGGAATAGACGTCGGGCGAGACGAGGGTGATGGTGAACTTCCGGTCCACGCCGTTCACCACCCGCTCCCAGACGCGGGTGGAGTCGGTGGTGGTGAGCGGCTTCGACGCGATCACCTCCTCGACGTGATGGAGCGCCTTGAAGAGGTGGCGATTCACGCGCTCGACCACCTCGCGCTGGCGCACGAAGAGGTGCGGGTGGCACGCCTCGCCGGTCGGTCCGGCCACCATCGCCGCCGCCTCGGTGCCGGTGGACGAGGTGAGCGCCGAGCCCTTCGTGTCGGTCGTCTCCTGGTCGAGCGCGAGGGCGGTGTAGCTCGGGGTGGCCGCCTGCAGGGCATCACTGCTCGCGCCGCCGCAGGCGGAGCCGAGGAGCAGCGAGGTGGTGAGGAGTGCGTTTCGGACGTGCATGGGAATCTCCGTGGTCATTGCTGCGTCGTCCCCCATGAACACGGCCTCGCCCGCCCGGTTGCGGTCGTGAGCAGCGGGGCACCCCTCACCCGTCCGGCTCCTCGAACAGCTCCAGGTGCTCGAGCAGCTCCTGGCGCTCGACCTCGTCCAGATGGCGGATCAGATCCTCATCGGTCGGATCGAGGGCTGGCCCCGCCGCGTCGGCGCCCCCTGCGTCACGCGCCTCGGCCGGAATGCCTGCGTCTGCACGTCCGGCACCAGGCCTGGAGCCTGATCCTCCGTCTGCGCCGACATCCGCGCCGGCGAGCAGCATCGCGACGACCGCAGCGGCGATCACGGCCACACCAGATCGACTCCGAGCACGACCTTCGTCACGGTAGCCCGGCCGGGAAAGAAGTCGCCCGGAAAGAGGGCGTCGGCCTCCGCCAGCAGGACGAGCCAGCGCACCGGCGACCAGGTGACCCCCAGGTCGACCTCGGGCCCGTAGTCCTTCCCCCCAAAGGGACCCAACTCCGGCGCCACCAGCCAGGCCGCGCGCAGGTCGAAGGCGAGCGCGCGCACCGGCTCGAACGTCGCGCCGAGGCCGGGCGCCATGACGCCCCGGCCATTCACGCCTGGTGCAGTTGCCTGGCGCGCCGCGAAGGTCTCGGCCACCCCGCCCTGGAAGAAGATGTTGGTGGTGGTCACGTAGGGTGCCACGCCGAGGAAGCCGCCGTACTGGGCGGGGAGGCCGAGCCGCCGCCGCTCGTCGGGCGGCAGGTCGCCGGAGAGATAGAGGAAGAAGGCCGACAGCTCCAGCGTCCGCGCCGGGTCGCCGCGCAGGCGGAGCCAGGCGAGCTGGCCGCGCACGTCGCTCTGCACCTGCGCCGCCCCGCTGCCCAGGGTCAGCCGGCCTCGCTCGACCGCGCCGGTCCAGTCGAGGCGCACCGGCCCGAGGACCCGCAAGCTGCCGCTCGTTCCTAGCCAGACCAGGGTCCCGTCGCTGTGCCGATCCGAGCCGAGCGCGGCCGCGACCGCGCGGGCCAGCGCCTTGTACGCGGGCGTCCCGACCACGGCGCGGCCGAGGTCGACGGCGCTCGACTCGGCCAGTGAAGCCTGGAAGAGCGGCGCCAGGCTGTCGGAGCGGTCGCGGAAGGCGGCCAGGAAGAGGCCTGCGTGCTCGAAGAGCGAGGGTAGCCAGTCGGCGCGCAAAGCCAGCATGGGCGAGGTGAGGCCGGTCGCCCGGGGAAAGTCGCGCGTCGGGTAGAAGGCCGCGGCGCCCACGTCGAACGACGGGCCGAGCGCGCCCAGGTCGAGGCTCGCCTCCACGCCCGTGCCGTAGTCGTCGTAGATGAAGCCATCGCCGACGGTGAAGCGCTTGCGTCCGACGCGGACGAGCGCGAAGTCGTTCTGCCCCATCGCCGCGCCCACCCAGGCCTCGCGTAGGAGGAGCGTCGAGCGCGCTTCGTCGGCGAGGGCGCGGCCGTTGGAGGTGAGCACCGCCGGCTGCAGGCGGGTGTCCTCCAGCGTCACCGAGGGCGGGCGGCCGAGGCGCCCGGGCAGGGTCACGTTGCACAGCCCGCTCGCCTCGACGGCGAGGCCCGTCGGCGTGAGGGTCGAGCCACAGACGGCGGACGTCTCCTGGAATCGCCGCGTGCGCAGCTCGCCGGTGTCCGCGGTCACCGCCCAGCGCAGCCAACCGAGGCGCCCCTCGAGACCGGCCGAGGCGAGCATGGAGGCGTAGGCGTCGGAGCCCTGCGGCCGGAGGTAGGGTGCGAGGTCGAGGGTCCGGGCCGAGCGATCGTACAGCAGGGCCGAACTGGGCGTGTTTTCGCGGTCGGTGAAGCGGCCGTGCACCACCAGACTTGCGCGCACGTCGTCGTCGGCCCGCGCTGGCGCCGACGGCGCGGCGGTGGCCGCGAGCGCGGTGAGGGCGGCCGCGGCGAGCGTCGTGAGCGTCACGTCGGAGGAAGTTAGCAAGTGAGCCAGGCGCCGGCGCGAGGTGCGCCCGCCTCTCAGCGCCGGCGCTCCCGGCGCTCGCGCCAGCGTTCGCGGGCGGTGTCCCGCTCGGCGGGCGACATCTCGCGCCAGCGGCGCAGGTTGTCGAGGTAGCGTTCGCGCTCGCGCGGCCCGGCCTGGAGGAGCTCGCGGAAGGCAGCCCGGAGCTGCGCCCGGCGCTCCGGCGGCAGCTCGCGCCAGCGCGCGAAACGCCGCAGGACCTCCTGCCGTTCGGCAGGGGAGAGCTGCTGGAAGGCCTTCCAGTTCTGCTCGACCTGCGCCCGCCGCTCCGGCGGGAGGGCGCGCAGCTGCTCGAGCCGCTCGCGCAGGCGGGCCCGGTCCTCCTCCGGGAGCGCCTTCCAGCGCTGGTACCGCTCGCGCAGCTCCTGCTTCTGCTCGGGCGAGAGCCGCTCGAAGCGCTCGCGCGCGTCGCTGGGGGCAGCCGGCGCGGCGGCCGGCGGCGCGCCAGGCTCGGAGGCACGGGCGCAGGGCGCGAGCGTCGCGGCGGCGACGGCGAGCGCGGCCAGGCGGGCGCGGAGCGTCATGGCCGGCCCTCCCCCAGCTCGTCGAGGTGCGCCACCACCTGCACGTCGTCGGCCCGCTCCACCACCCCGACGCTCGCCACCGCCTCGTAGCTCTCCAGGAGATCGAGGTGCTCCGCCATGGACCGCTCGTCGGCGCGGTGGCGCGCACCGGCGTAGACGAGGACGCTGGCCGCCAGCGCCGCGCCAGCGAGCCCGGGCGCGAGGTGGCGCCAGGCGAGGAGGTCGAGCAGGCGCGGGCGCCGCGGGAGTGCACGCTGGGCGGCCAGCCTCGCCTGGAAGCGGGCCTCGAAGGTGGGGCTCGGCGCCGGCGCCTCCGGCAGCCGGCCGAGGAGCGCCACCGCCTTCTCCAGCCGCTCGCGCTCGGCGCGGCAGGCTGCGCAGGCGCCGAGGTGCGCCTCGACCCGCGCCCGCTCGTCGGGCGCGAGGGCGCCGTCGAGGAAGGCGGTGAGCTCGTCGGCGAGGTGCTTCACGGCGTCACCTCCCGCTCGGCCAGGTATGGGGCCAGCGCCGCCGCGGCGGACACCGTCGCGCGGTGGACGAGCGACTTCACCGCGGAGACGCTCGTCTGGAGCACCTCGGCCACCTCCTCGTACGGGAGCCCCTCCAGGCGCGCCAGCACGAAGGCGGCGCGCTGCTTCTCGGGCAACCTGGCCAGGAGCGCCTGCACCTCACGTGAGAGCGCGGCGCCGAGCGCGGACTCCTCCGGCGACGCACCCCCACCGGCGAGTGCGTCGGGATCGAGCGGCGCGCCGTCCGCGTCCGCGTCCGGGTCCGCCGCCCGGCGGGAGGCGTACTCGCCCCGCCGCAGCTCGTTCAAGCAGTGGTTCGAGGCGATCCGGTAGAGGAAGGTCTTGAAACGAGCGGTCGGCTGATACCGGGCCGAAGAGGCGTAAAGCTTCAGGAAGACCTCCTGCGCCAGCTCCTCGGCGCGCGCGCCGTCCCGTACGAAGTGATGGCAAAACGCGACCATGGGGCGCCCGTACCTCTCGAACAGGACCCGGAACGCCGACGCGTCGCCACCCTGGAACGCGAGCATCAACGCCGCGTCGGGATCCGAGGCCATCGCCCCTTCTAACACCGCGAGGGGTGGCCGGTTGCGCGCGAAGCCCGCTCCGCACGACGGCGCCGTGCCCCACCCCGCAGGGTGCCGCGCTCACACGGTTTTCCCATGAGGCCGCCTGGCTCTCCCAATAATAGTACCTATGCTGCCTGCCCGGCGAGGTCAGGCGTCTGCGAGCGTCCCCCCCCTCGCGGCGGTGGCGCTCCTCTGCGCGAGCGGGAACTCGTGGCCGCGCAGCTCCCCGAGAGAGCCCACGGCGGGGCGCGACCTCGCGCAGGCACCCAACGGGGAAAGCTCCGTCCGTTGCGGGCCGCTCGCCCGGAGCTATACCGTGCTTGCTTCACCAACGGTCGCGCATCTTCGATTGGTCGCTCTCGAGTTGGCTACGCGCCCGATTGCAGCTCACGCATCGCGAGAGGCGCACTACATGATCGGCAATCTCCTCCGGGTCGCCACGGCGCTCACCACCGCAGGCGTCGTCTTCTCCGCTTCGAGCGCGCAGGCCATCCCCGCCTTCGCCCGCAAGTACGGCACGAGCTGCGTCACCTGCCACACGGTCTATCCGCGCTTGACGCCCTTCGGAGAAGCCTTCCGCCGCAACGGCTACCTCTTTCCCGGCATCGATTCCGACTTCATCAAGCAGGAGACGGTGCCGATGGGCCAGGACGCCGCCAAGAAGGCCTTCCCCAACGCCGTCTGGCCGTCCTGGGTGCCGTCGATCCCGGGCCTCGCCTTCGGCGCGAACGGCACGCTCATCACCCACCCTACCAAGGGCTCCGAATCCGCCCGGGCCGACAACGGCGCCCAGTTCTCCCTCGACAACCTGCTCGAGGAGGGGCACATCTTCGGCGGCTGGTCGATCGACGACAGCACCACGCTCTGGTTCGAGAGCACCTTCACGGCCGACAGCGCCAACCTGGAGCGCGCGCAGATCCTGTTCAACAGCCTCGTCGGCCCGAAGCACGCCGTGAACCTGGTGGTCGGCCGCGGCGTCCCGACGCTCTCCAGCTTCGGGCCGCACTCGTCGTACGTCTCGGACAATCAGTTCGTCACCTTCGCGGTGCCGGGAATCTACGGCTCGCCCGACGCCGGCTGGCAGCTCGCCGACAACTTCAACCAGATCGAGGTGAACAGCGTCCTCGTGGGCCGGGTCGAGCTGGGCGTGGGCATGAACGCCGGCTCGCACACCACGGCCGTCCGCCCGACCGAGAACGTCTACGGTCACGTCGGCGTCAAGTTCGGCGGCATGCGCCTCGACGGCGAGGGCTCCACCGGCTCCACCAACACGGCGGCCCCCTGGGCCGAGACCGCGATCACCCTCCACGGCTTCGCCAGCCACGCCAACTCGCAGTTCACCAACGTCATCGACGCAGGGTTATCCCAGGACATCTCCAACGCCTACGGCATCGGGGCGCGCTTCCAGCTGGAGTCGCTCGAGCTCAACGTCGAGGGGTACCTCGACAAGCACGACCACGCCACGGGCGTGGCAGGCCCCGACGGCCACCCTGGCGCCGTGGACGTCAAGGTGGGCTGGGCGGAGCTCTCCTACATCCTCTACCCCTGGCTCGTGCCCGCCGTCCGCGTGGAGCACGTCATCCTCGACCCGTCGAACGGGGGGATCAGCACCAACTGGACGCACATCCGTCCCGGCGTCGCCATCCTGGTGCGCCCCAACGTGAAGCTCACCGTCTACGGCGACATCGAGATGGCCAGCGGCACGCCCGACCAGCTCGGCAGCTGGGGCGGCGTCGGCGGCACGATCCAGACGGTCGTCCCGACCGACCCGAACACCTCCTCCAGCGCCCAGCTCGCCTCGCTCAACGTCCTCATCGCCTTCGCGTTCTAGGGAGGTTGCCATGCATGTCTGCTCCTCCCGCGGCGCCGCCGCCCGCCTCTCGTTCGCCGTCGCCGCCTTCACCTTCGCCGTCCCGGTCCTGGCCGAGGGCGGCACCATCAAGGGCAAGGTCGACGCCACGCCTCCCAAGTGGCTGGAGGACACGGTCGTCTACTTGAAGGAGGTGCCCGGGACGTACCCGACCAAGGCGCACGCGCTCGACCAGAAGGGAATGCGCTTCATCCCGCACGTCATGTCCATCGTGGTGGGCGACACGGTCAAGTTCCTCAACCACGACAGCCTGGTCCACAACGTCTACTCGCCCGACGGCGAGGGCTACAACCTCGGCTCCTTCAAGCAGGACGAGGTGCGCACCTACACCTTCAGCAAACCCGGGACCTACTCGCAGCTGTGCAGCATCCACCCCGAGATGCTGGGCTACGTGTTCGTGGGGCAGAACCCGTACGCGTCCCCTGTCGACAAGAAGGGCGCCTTCGAGATCAAGAACGTCCCGCCGGGCACCTACAAGCTCTCGGTCTGGAACTCGCATCTCAAGGCGGCCGACAAGACGGTGACGGTGGCGGCGGGCAAGACGCTCGACGAGAGCTTCTCGGTCAAGCGCTGAGCGAAGCATGGCCGTCTCCGCACCTCGCCTGGCCGCGCTGCCCGCGGCGGTGGCGGCGCTCGCGCTCCTCGGCGCGGCTCCGCCGCCGCCCGAGCAACCCCTCCGCTTCAGCCACAAGGTGCACGCCGGCGACGCCCGCATCGGCTGCACCTCGTGCCACGCATACGCCGAGCGCGGTCCGGTGGCGGGCGTCCC
>DASPZP010000329.1:0-12633 GCA_035636195.1 Anaeromyxobacteraceae bacterium | reverse complement strand
GAGGACGGGGTCCGCTTCCTGCGCGCGGCCGGCCGGTCCGCCCTGCCGATGGTGGACGCGCTCTGCCTGCTCCAAGGCGTCGAGCGGGAGGCGCCGCTGGGCGGGCTGCCGAAGCTCTTCTCCACGCACCCGAAGCTCGCGGAGCGGATCGAGCACGTGCGCGACCTCGGCGCCGTCGACCCGTCCTACCGCTGTCCGGACCCGCCGCCGCGGGCGGGCCCGACCTGCGGTCCGGACGACGGCGAGCACGGCGAGGACGAGCCGGCGACGGGCGGGCCGGAGGGCGACGACCAATCTCGGAGCCTCTGAGTCTCGACCCCCGCGTAGAGGAGCGTCGCCCAGCTGGCGAGCCCGTGCAGCGTCGCCGACAGGACGATCCACTCGACGAGGATGCTTGCCGGCTGGTGCTCGCGCGCGAGGAGCGCGAACGCAGTCGCGGCGAGCACCGCGATCCACACCGTCCGGTCCAGGCTCGCGCGGTCGTCACGCGCGTCGGCGCTTCACGCTTCATTCCACGGGCGCGCGGCGGTTGGTCGCGGCTCGGCGAGCGGCAGCTCGATCGTGAAGGTGGAGCCCGAGTCCGGCTGGCTGTCGACCCGGATCGAGCCGCCGTGCGCCTCGACGATCCGGCGGCTGATGTAGAGCCCCAGGCCGAGCCCGCCGAAGTGCTCCGCCGAGACGCCGCGCTCGAATCGATCGAAGATCCGAGGCTGGCGCTCGGGGCTGATGCCCATGCCGCGGTCGTGGACCGCGAGCGTCGCGGTCCCGTCGTGGGCGCGGACCGAGATCTCCACCGGCGCGCCGGGGGCGAACTTCATCGCGTTCGTGAGCAGGTTCGTGACGACCTGCTCGAGGCGCGACCGATCCCATCGCCCCGTCACCGGCCCGCTCGCGCGGAGCTCGATCGCGCACCGGGCGCGCTCGAGGTCGAGCTGGAGGCGGTCGGCGACCTCGCGCACGAGCTCCGTGAGCTCGACCTCGGCCGGCTCGAGGACGAGCCGCCCCCGCTCGATGCGCGCGACGTCGAGGAGGTCCCCCGTGAGCCGGACGAGGCGCCGCCCCTGGCGGAGGACCAGGTCGAGCAGCTTGCGGATCGCGCTCGGATCGACGCTCCCGGCGGATCCGCTCGCGGACAGGATCGCCTCGAGCGAGAGCATGAGCGACGTCATCGGAGTGTAGAGCTCGTGGGAGGCGACCGACAGGAACTCGTCGCGTAGGCCGATCGCCTCCTGCGCCTCGCGGTACAGGCGCGCGTTGTCGACCGCCGTGGCGGCGCGCCGCGCGAGCTCCTGTGCGACCTCGAGCTCGGGGTCGCCGTACCGCCGCCCGGCCGTCGCCGAGCACAGGCTGATGATCCCGACGACCCGCCCGCGCGCGACGAGCGGGACCGCGAGCAGGCTCCGGGTCCCGAGCTCGCGCAGGAGACGCGCGTGCCCTTCGTCCTCGGTGTGACGCTGGATGTCCGCGTCCGACACCTCCCGGAGGAGGACGGGACGCTCGGTCCGGAATGCCTCGGCCGCCGGGTGCCTCGAATCGCGCCGGGGCGGGTACCTCCGCTGGAGCTCGCGGAGGAGCTGCTCCTTGCCGACTTCGGCGTGGGCTCCTCGCACCCGCCGCAGCGCGTCGCCCTCGACGACGTCGATCACGCACCAGTCCGCGACGGAGCGGACGCAGAGCTGGGCGAGGCGGGCGAGCGTCTCCTCGTAGTCGAGCGACTCCGAGAGCAGCGCCCCCGCCTCCGCGAGGAACGCGGCCCGGCGACGCGCCTCCTCCGCCGCGGCCCGCGCCGCCTGCTCGTCTGCGACGAGCGAGGCGTTCTGGACCGAGATGGCCGCCTGCGCCGCGATGAGCTCCAGCGCGACGAGGCGCTCGCGCGTGAAGGCCCCCGCGCTGAGGTCGTTCTCGAGGTAGAGCACGCCCACGACCTCGCCCTGGCGGACGATGGGGAGGCAGACCGCGGATCGCGGGCGGCGGCGCGCGAGGTACTCGTCCGTGGCGAACCGGGCCGCGCCATCCTGGTCGTCGAGGATCACCCGCTCCCTCGTGCGCCGTACGTAGCGGACGACCGCGGCGGGAAGGACGGGTGAGGACGCGCCGAGGGGCGCGGATGGCAGGGCGGTCGCCCGCACCCCACCGTCATCGACGGTCGCCTCCGCGTCGACGGAGAGATCGTCGCCGCGCGCGAGGAGGAGCACGCCGCGCTGGGCGCCGCCCTGCTCCAGCACGATCCCGAGCAGGCGGGGCAGGAGGGCGTCGAGGACGATCTCGCCCGAGATGGCCTGGGCCGCCTTCGCGACGGAGACGAGGTCGAGCTGCTCGGCCCGGACGGCGAACGTCGCCGTGGGCGCGGCGGCCGGCGCGCCGAGCAGGCGCGGGAACTCCTCGTCGATGCTGCGCACCTTTCCGCCGGCGCCCCAGCGCTCGTACGCGGCGCGCGCGTCCCGCAGGTAGGCGTTCGCGATCCGCTCGATCCCGCGTCCCCGCCAGAAGCGGGACGCGAGCTCGCACGCGAGCGCCTCGTGCTGGACGAAGCCGTTGCTGCGCGCCGACCCGATCGCCTGCTCGTAGAGGCCCTCCGCGTCGAGCGCCCGCCCCTCGATTCGCGCCGCCTCCGCCGAGATGAGCTCGAAGCGGTGGAGGTAGTTCTGGGGGCACTGGGCGGCCCAGCGCGCGTGACGCTCGACCTCCTCCCGGACGATCGCCGCGAGCTCGGGATGCCGCGCGGCGTCCGACCGTGGGCAGACGGCGGCCGCCGAGAGCCCGCGGAACAGGTGGTGCGTGGCGTCATAGGCGAAGGTGGAGATCGGGCCCGGCGCCGCGGCGACTGCCGCCGCCTCGAGCGCCTCGTCGTACCGCCCGAGGACGAACGCGGCCACCTGCTTCAGGATCCGATGGAGGGTCATCCCGGCCCCGAACCCCGCCCTGGCGAAGCGCGCGAGGCAGGCGGCCTCGTCGAACCCGTCGTCGTCCAGCGTCGCCGCCCCGCGCGTCCTCCCCTCGAGCGCCGGGACGAGCTGACGGATGAGCCGGATCGCGTCTCGCGCGACGTCGTTCCGGCTCTCCTCGGCGAACGCGAGGTACTCCGCGGAGGCGGCCAGCACGTCGGGCAGCCGCTCGCCGCTCTCGACCACCACCGTCCAGGTCGCGATGATCGCCGCGATTCCGGCGCGCGCGTCTCCGATCTCCCGCTGCTCGCGGAAACCGCGGTGGAGGAGCCGCGCCGCCTCCGCGAGGGGGCTCCACCAGTGGCCGACGCCGCCGCCGAGGACCAGAGCGGTCGCCCTCGCGCGCCGATCGCGGTACCGCTCCGCGATCTGCAACGCCGCCTGCGAGAGCTCGAAGGCCATCCGCGCGTCGCCGAACCTCGCGAGGAGCACCATCGCCCAGCCGCCGAACACCGCGCTCGACTCGGCGGTGTTGCCGTGGCGGAGCAGGAGGCCCATGGCGCGCGCGATGAGGAGCGCGTGGCAAGCCGGCCGAGCGTTGTAGGCGGGGACCCAGGTTTCGACGAGGAGCCGGATCACGATCCGGAGGTCGGGGTCCGGGATGTCGGGCACCTCGACGAGCGCGGCGGCGCGTCGCCCGCCGAGGCGCGCCCGGATTTCGCCGAGCTCGGCCTCGAAGGCCGCCGCGATCTCCGGTTCCGCCTCCGGGATGGTGACCCCGAACGGCCGCAAGGCATCGAGCCCCGTCCGCAGCGCGTCCTCGAAGCGCCCGGAACCCTGGAACAGCGTCATCCGCTGGAGCTCCACCCGCGCACGGTCGCGCGCGGAGAGGGCCGTCGTGACGAGCACGTCGAAGCGCGCCTCGGCGTGGGCGAAGTCGCCCACCATGTACTCGCACTCAGCGAGAGCGAGCTGGATCGCGAAAGCTTCGTCCAGGCGCGAGCCGTCGCTCGGCAGGAGCGCCGCGGCGTGAGCGTAGTAGCCGCGCGCGGCCGCGAACGCGGCCGCGGCCCTGGCCCGAGCTCCGGCGAGCACGTCGAGCCGACGATGCATCTCCCTCTCACCGGCGTCGGTGACGAGCTCGACGCCGCGGTCGAGCTGGTTCATCACGTCGAACACCCGCTCCTCGATCAACGCGCGCGGGAGCCGGGCGATGATCCGGCGCCCGATCGTGAGGTGCAGGGCGGGTCTCGCCGTCTCGTCGACGAGCGAGTACGCCGCCTCGCGGACACGATCGTGCAGGAACTGGTAGCCGTCGCCGACCCGCAGGAGCAGTCCTTCCCGCAGCGCGCCCCACAGGAGCGCATCCGCGTCCGCCTCGGAGCGCTCGAGGGCCGCCGCGACGATGACCGTGGGGGCGGCCGTCCCGAGGCACGCCACGACCTCGAGCGCCTCCTGCGTCTCCGCGGGGAGGCGCCGGACCTTCGTGACCATGAGCTCCACGACGTTGTCGGTGAACCGCCTCGCCCGGATCCGCTCGAGGTCCCAGCGCCACTTCTCCTCGCGCGCGTCGTACTCGAGGAGGTGCTCCTGCTGCAGCGTGGCGAGGAACTGGATCGCGAAGAACGGGTTCGCGCCCGTCTTCTCGCGGACGAGCGCGGCGAGCGGGGCCACCTGCTCGGGCCCGCCGTGGAGCGCGGCCGCGACGAAGGCGGTGAGGTCACGGTCGGTGAGGGGTCCGAGCACGATCTGCGACACGCGCGCGCCGGCTCCGCGCGCCGCGAGCAGCGCGCGAACCGGATGAGAGGGCCCGACCTCGTTCTCCCGGAACGTCCCGACGACGAGCAGCGACCGCGGCTCGGGGTTCGTCACGAGATCCTGCAGCAGCGCGAGCGTCGCAGCATCCGCCCACTGGAGGTCGTCGAGCGCGAGGGTGAGCGGTCGGGCTGGCCGCGCGAACACGCCGATGAAGCGCCGGAAGACGGTCGCGAAGCGGTCGCGCGCCTCGGCGGGCGGCAGCTCGGGGACGGGCGGCTGCCGGCCCATGATGAGCTCGAGGGTCGGGATCACCTGGACGACCAGCTGCGCGCTCGGGCCGAGGATGTCCAGGCGCCGCCGCCACTCGGTCACCTGCGCCTCCCCGAGCGCGACGATGTCGAGCACGAGCTCACCGAAGGCCTGGACCAGCATCGAGTACGGCACCTCGCGATCGTGCGGATCGCACTTGCCCGCCGCGAACAGGCCGCGCTCCTGGACGATCGCCTTCTGCAGCTCGCGGACGAGCGACGACTTCCCGATGCCCGCGTACCCGGAGACGAGCACGAGCTCGGAGGCGCCTGTCCGCGCGATGCGATCGAGCGCGCCGACGAGCGCGGCGATGTCGGCGTCGCGCCCGTAGAGCCGATGATCGAGCTGCAGGCGATCGGGCAGGTCCCGTGCGCCGAGCGGGAACGGCGCGATCGCGCGCCGGGCGCGCCACTCCTCGCTGCAACGCTCGAGGTCGCGCTGAAGCCCGCGGGCGGTCTGGTACCGGTCCTCCGCCATCTTCGCGAGGAGCTTCGTCACGATCGCGGCGACCACCTCGGGCACTGCCGGCTCGAGCTGCGATGCGGACGGCGGCGGGCGGGCGACGTGGCAGTGAATCCACTCCAGCGGGTCGCGGGCCTCGAACGGTAGCCGGCCCGTCAGCAGCTGGAAGAACGTGACGCCGAGCGCGTAGAGGTCCGATCTCGCGTCCACCGCCCGGTTCATGCGGCCCGTCTGCTCGGGCGACAGGTACGGGAACGATCCCTCGATGAGCGTAGGGGGGCGCGCGGACTCGACCAAGCGGGGGAGGCGCGTCGCGAAGCCGAGATCAGCGAGCTTCACCTCGAGCGTGGCGGGTGCGACGAGGACGTTCTCCGGCTTGAGGTCCCTGTGCACGAGGCCATCCTCGTGGAGATCCGCGACCGCGCTCGCGATCCGGATCGCGAGCGCGAGGAACTTCTCGACGGGGACCGGGCCGGGGAATGCGCGGGTGAGCGGCAAGCCGCCGAAGTCCTCGAGCACCAGCGTAGGCAAGCCCTGGTGCACCTCGAGCGCGAGCGGCCTCACCACGCTCGAGAGGTGCAGCGATCTCCCCACCTCGAACTCGCGCCGCTGGTGATCGAGCGCCTTCGAGCCGGTACGGCCGGGCTCGACCACCTTCAAGATCACCGGGACACGATCCGCGATCCCCACCGCGCGATATAGCGTGGTGCCGCCCCGGTCGTACAGAATCTCCGCGACCGTGTACTTGGGCTGCGCCTGCATCGCGCGTTCTCATAACGAACTGGCGCCACGCCCTGCCGACGACCCGAGCCGCTCGCCTACCGCCCGCTCGGCGGCACGGTATGACCCGGTGAGGTGACTCCGAGTAGCCGGCGGGGCTGCCGGGGGCGTTCGTGGCCGGGCGTCGCCATGTTGACCCAAGGAAACAGGGCGGGGGGTCATGGCTGAGGCTGCCGAATGCTCCGTGCTCGTCATCGACGACGACGCGGACATCTGCGAGGTCATCCAGACGATCCTGGAGCTGAACGGGTACCAGGTGATCACTGCCCGGGATGGCGTCGACGCGCTCGCGAAGCTCCGCGGCGGCGCGCGCCCGTCGCTCATCATCCTCGACCTCATGATGCCGCGCATGAACGGCGTGCAGTTCCGGGCCGAGCAGGAGAGCGATTCAGCCCTGCGCGGGATCCCGGTCGTGATCCTGTCCGGCGATGGCCGCGCCGAGTCGAAGGCCGCCGCCCTCGGGCTCGAGGGACTGCGCAAGCCGGTCGAGCTCGAGCACCTACTTGCGACCGTCGAACGGGTGCGGCAGCCGGCCGACGCGGCGCCTTGACCCTATTCACGAGGAGGCGACGTTTCGAGCCTGGTCAAGCGGTGGATCTGCGCGCGCAGCCCTGGTCAGGGCGCAAGAGTCGCGGGGCCCGCTGTGGGGAGCGCCACACCCCGCGCACCTGTCCGCACATGACGGGTAGAGGCGTGCTTCGGGACGTCGTGTCGCGGCGGATTGCCGCGGGGGGACGCCGAGTTGCTCGGGCGTGACGCCGAGCTGGACGTGGGTCCGCGCGCGGCGCCTACACGCGCGCACGCTCGAGACGCCGACCTGTGCGCGAGCCGCCCCTCCTCGCACCGCTGCCCACTTGTCAAGCCAGGTTGCGTCCTCACAGCGAGAGCGTGTACCCCGTTTATGGTATGCGAGCGCACGCCAGAGTCCTCGTCCCCCTGCTGGCCGTCCTTGCCCTCCTCGCCTACGGCGCCACCGCGCTGCTGAACCGGGCCGCCCGGAGCTGGTTCGAGCGCGACGTCGCCACCAGCGCGCGGCTGGCGGTGAGCGGCGCCCGCGACGCCCTCGTGACCCGGCTGGCCGCGGAGGACCGCCGCCGCCTCGGCACCGCCCTCGACGCGCTGGTGCGCGACGAGCACATCGTGGGCGCTGCCGCCTGCGGCACCGCCGGCGAGAGCCTCGCCCGCACGCGCGGCCTGCCCGCCGCGTTCGGCTGCGCCGCCGTGGCGGCACGCGGCGGAGGCGCGGCGCGCGACTTCGACTTCTCGGACGTCCTCGAAGACGACCTCGCGGTGCGCGTCAGCGTCGTCCCGCTGCAGGAGGGAGACGAGCCGCTCGGGAGCATCGTCCTCGTCCACGACATGAGCTACGCCGCACACCGCGAGAGCTCGATGCGGCAAATCACGTTCGCGATCTTCGCGGTCGTGGCGGTGCTCGCGGCGATCCTCACGGTCCTCAGCCGGCGCGTGTCGTGGCTCTCCTGGACCGACGAGCTCCGCCGCGTCCTCTTCCTGAGCCGTGGCTCGCGCACGGCGCGCTCGTCGCGCGGGCCTTTCCAGCCGCTCCTCGCCGACGTTCGCCAGATGGCGGCGGAGCTCGCGAGCGAGGAGTCGCGCGCGAGCGGAGGGCAGTGGTCCGCCGAGCGGCTGCAGCGGATGCTGCAGCGATCCTTCGTGGGAGAAGGCATCGTGGTCGTCGCGAACCGCGAGCCTTACCTGCATCAGCGCCAGCCGGGCGGCGGCGTACAGGTCGTGCGACCGTCGAGCGGGCTCGTGACTGCGCTCGAGCCGGTGATGCGCGCCTGCTCGGGCACCTGGATCGCGCACGGGAGCGGGAGCGCCGATCGCGAGGCGGTCGATCGCGACGACCACGTGAGTGTTCCGCCGGGCGAGGACTCGTACACGCTGCGGCGGGTGTGGCTCTCGGAGGACGAGGAGCGCGGCTACTACTACGGCTTCTCCAACGAAGGGCTCTGGCCGCTGTGCCACGCGGCGCACACGCGGCCGACGTTCCGCGCCGCGGACTGGCGCGAGTACCGGCGAGTGAACGAGCGGTTCGCGGACGCGGCGTGCGCGGAGGCGACCGGCCCCGACCCGATCATCCTGGTCCAGGATTACCACTTCGCGCTCGTGCCGGCGCTCATCCGTAAACGGCTCCCGCGGGCGAACGTGATCACCTTCTGGCACATCCCGTGGCCGACCGCGGAGCAGCTCGGGACGTGCCCGTTCGCGAAGGAGCTCCTCACCGGACTGCTCGGGAGCTCCGTGCTCGGCTTCCACACCCAGCTCCACTGCAACAACTTCCTCGAGTCGGTGGATCGCTTCCTCGAGGCGCGCATCGATCGCGAGGGTCAAGCGGTCGTGGTCGGCGGCCGCGAGTCCCTGGTCCGCAGCTATCCGATCTCCATCGACTGGCCGAACCGCGTCGCGGAGGCGGTCGCGCCGGCGGCGGACTGCCGCCGGAAGGTGTTCGAAGAGCTCGGCCTCGAGCCCGACGCGCTGCTCGGCGTGGGCGTCGATCGCCTCGACTACACGAAGGGCATCGAGGAGAGGCTCCTCGCGGTGGAGCGGCTCCTCGAGCGTTTCCCTCACCTGCGCGGGCGGTTCACCTTCGTTCAGCTGGCGGCGCCGAGCCGGACGCTCATCGAGCGGTACCAGCTGCTCGACCAGAGCGTGGAGGCGCTCACGGTCCGGATCAACGCGCGGTTCGGGTCCGGCCGGTACCGGCCGATCGCGCTCCTGCGGGCCAATCACGCGCCCGAGGCCGTGTTCCGGTTCCTGCGCGCCGCCGACGTCTGCTACGTGAGCAGCCTCCATGACGGGATGAACCTGGTCGCGAAGGAGTTCGTCGCGGCGCGCGACGACGAGCGCGGCGTGCTCGTGCTGAGCCGGTTCACCGGCGCCGCGCGCGAGCTCACCGAGGCGCTCATCGTGAACCCGTACGACCTCGAGGAGGCGAGCGCCGCCCTCGCCACCGCGGTCGCGATGCCCGCCCGCGAGCAGCTGGAGCGGATGCGCACGATGCGGGGGCACGTCGCCGAGTTCAACGTCTATCGCTGGGCGGGGCGGATGCTCGCCGATGCCGCGCGCGTGCGGCAGCGGGGTCGCCTCTCGGATCGGCTTTCGATGGGTCTTCACACGGTTGAGGAGGTGCACGGATGAACTCCATCTTGTCGGCGAACGGCCGCGGCGTTCTCGAGGATCTCGCGGCGCGGCGCGCACTGCTTGCCTTCGACTTCGACGGAACGCTCGCGCCGATCGTGGGCGACCGCGCCGCGGCCTGCGCGCCGAGCGCGACGCGCCGGATGTTGCGAGCGCTCTCGCTCCTGTATCCGTGCGCGGTCGTCTCCGGGCGCGCGCGGGCCGACCTCGCCAGGCGCGTCGACCGGATCCCGCTCTTCGCGGTGGTCGGCACCCACGGCGCCGAGCCGGGATTCGGGAAGCTCGATCGGACGCGCCGCGCCCAGGTCCTATGCTGGGTGCGCACTCTGAAGAAGGACCTCAGCCTGTTGCCCGGCATCGACATCGAGGACAAGTGGTTCTCGGTCGCGGTGCACTATCGGCACGTCCCGGCGCGCGCCTCGGCCCGCGCGCTCGTGACGGCGGTCGCGTCGTCGCTGGAGGGGGCGCGCGTCTGCAGAGGCCACGCGGTGGTCCACGTCGTTCCGCGCGATGCCCCCGACAAGAAGGCCGCCGTCCAGGAGGTGCTGCGGCGTGCCGGACCACGCCCGGTGCTCTACGTGGGCGACGACCGCACCGACGAGGACGTCTTCAGCTCGGTCGACGTCGGCGTGCGCGTCGGGAGGACCGCGCGCTCCACTGCGAGTTGGTACCTCGCGGCGCAGGGCGCGATGGACGACCTGCTCCGCGCCCTGCTCGCGGCACGCACGCGCATCGATGGCCGCGGCGCTCGCGCCGACGGGCTCGTGCTCGCGGTCGGCGATTGACTCAGGTGCGGTAGCCGACCCGCAGGCCGCCCCAGTGGCGGCCGCCCACCAGGACCGGGGCCGACGCGTCCTTCATGAGGGCGAACTGCCCGCCACCCATGTCGCGCCGGTAGCACTGGATGAGAAAAGGGGCCGTGTTCCGCGCAGCCGCCAGCCCTACCCGGTCGTCGAACATGCGCCGGTTGCGGCAGTTGGCCTTGTTCCATTCGGGATCGGCGCGCTGCCGTTGGGAGAACTTGGCATTGTGTGTCGGCAGGTAGCCGTTCCGGTCCACTGCCACCACGAAGATGACGCCTGGCAGCGCGGTGAGCGGAGGCTCGAGGAGGGGCGGCAGGAGCCGGTCGGTCAGCGCCGTGAAGCGGGTGGTGACCTGCTGCGGGTCGGTGCCCGGGATGGGTACGTAGCGCTCGTCGAAAAGCTCCTGGACCGTTGCCCGGCCCTCGCGGATCTCGCGTTCCAGCAGGTTTCCGACCTCGGCGGCCAGCCGCATGGCGAGCTCGGCGAACCGCCGGTCCACAGTGTCCACCCCGGTGTCGGCGGACAGGCCGAGGATGCGCTCCGAGAGTTGCATCAGCCCCCCGAGCCTCTCGCTCACGACGGCCAGCTGCTGGCTCGAGACCTCCACGCCCTCGTCCAGGGCCTGGACGTTCTCCAGGAAGCCGGAGACGCGCGTCCCCACCTCCTGCGCGCCTCTGCCGATGCGCTCGGCGCGCTGGTCAATCTCGGCGGTGGACTTGCCAACCAGCTGCGCCAGCGCGGCGATGGACTGGGCACCCGCCCCCACCGCCTCGGCCCGCTGCTTGCCGCGCTGGCTCGCCTCGACGAGCTGGCCGGCAACGGCGGCGAGCGCCTTGAGCGAGGCATCCACCTTGCGGGAGGCGTCCTTGGTCTGACTGGCCAGGGACCGAACCTCTGCCGCGATGATGGCGAAGCCGGCGCCGCGGACCCCGGCGTGGACCGCCTCCACCGAGGCGTTGATGGCCAGGATGTTGGTGTGGCTGGCGATGCCCTCGATGCCGGCTGCGGTGGCTGCCACCGTCTCCAGCGAGCCGCGCAGCTCGTCGAGGCGGGCGGCGGTGGTCTGCACGATCTCCACGAGGCCGCCGATGTCGCTGAGGGTGGCGTCCACCTTGACCCGCGTCGAGGTCACCTCGTCGGCCATGGCGCGGGTGACGGCGCGCGCCGAGGACGCGGCCTCGCCGATGGCCCGGCCGCGCTCCAGCACCTGGAGCGCAGTGTCCCGAAGGGCGTGGAACTCCGCCGCCTGAGCCGTGACCCGCGTCGACACGTCCTCGATGAAGCCTGCCACGTCCACCAGCTCCATCCCGAGGCGACCGCCCTCGTTGGCGATGGCCTTGATGAGTTCCTGCGAGGAGTTGCTGGGCCCGTCGGTCATGTCGGCTCGTGCTTGGCGCGGCTCGCGGCGGGCCGGTGCATGGTCCCAGCCTACCAGACAGCGGGTAGCGGCCGTCGCGGAGGCCGGATGACCGGGCGCCCGGCCGTACCGCATCACTCCATGTCGGCGTCGGACGGCTTGTGCCACCCGCGACAGGCGACCTCAGTTTCATCAGCACCGCCGTGACCGACCACGGTCTTGGCGGTCCAGAAGGGTGGCATGTCGATCCGGCCCAGGCCCGTTCGTCGCCTGATCGAAAACCCACAGGAGGAGCCATGAAATACCTGACGTTCATCCGCCACTCCGAGTCGTACCGCGAGTCCCCGCCCCCCGCGGCGCTGATGGAAGCCATGGGCAAGTTCGTCGAGAAGTCGTTCAAGGACGGCACCCTCGTCGACACGGGCGGTCTGCTGCCGAGCAAGGATGGCGCCCGCGTCCGGCTCGCAAGCGGCAAGATCACCGTGACCGACGGGCCGTTCCCCGAGAGCAAGGAGGTCATCGGCGGCTGGGCCATCCTGAAGGCGGACTCGAAGGCCGAGGCGATCCGGCTCGCGACCGAGTTCATGGAGCTGCACCGCAAGTACTGGCCCGGGTTCGAGGGCGAGTCCGAGGTGCGGCCGATGTTCGACCCCGGCATGGGTCCGTAGCGCTCGGGCGCGCAAGGACGGCCCGTCGAACCTGGTCGCGGGTGCTAGCGGCCGCGGTGGAAGAGTTCCTGCTCGATGGCGCACGTGGAGCACGCGGGCACACCCGCCACTGCCTCGGAGGCGAGCCGGCCGCACGCGCAGCGCCCCAGGTGACGGACCACGAACTCGGCAGCCCTCTCGGAGACCTGCTGGCTCGCGAGGATGCGGCGGTGCCCGAGCCCGTCGGTCGTGAGGAGCTCGGCTCCCGGCCAGGAAGTCGCGATCTCCGCGCCGTTCGCAAACGCGACCTCCCGGTCGCCGCGGTCGTGGATGACGAGGAGCGGCACCCTCATGGCAGGAGCGCTTTCGGCGAGGTCGAGGTCGGCGAGCGCCACGCCAATCCGCCGCTCGAGCCGCGCGCTCGCTCCCTCACCGCGCCGGGCGCGCGCAGAGCCGCGAACAGCCGATCCAGG
>DASPZP010000328.1:0-4534 GCA_035636195.1 Anaeromyxobacteraceae bacterium | reverse complement strand
CCGTGGGACCTCGGCAAGAAGGCGGTGGGGGACGCCACCGCCGGCAAGGTCGAGCAGGAGGTGAACAAGCGGCTGCTCGCGGAGAGCCGCAAGAACCAGTGCTCCTTCAAGAGCGACTCCGACGAGCTGCAGAAGGGCTGCGATCCCAAGGCACGGCGACTGGCCGAGGCCATGGTGAGCGCCAAGAAGCGGCTCGAGTCGGCCGGCGTCCGCAGCTTCAAGTTCGAGGTCTCCGGCCACACCGACACGTCCGGCAGCGCGGCGCACAACAAGGAGCTCTCGGCCCGACGCGCGGCGCGCATGAAGCGTGAGCTGGTGGCGAAGGGCATTCCGGACGGCGATGTGCTGACGGTGGGGATGGGCGCCGAGCGGCCCCTCGTCAGCCCCGACGATTCGCCGGCCAAGAAGGCGAAGAACCGCCGTTACGAGGTGCGGGTCAAGCTGTAGAAGCCGGCGCCCGCCCGGCCCATGAGCAGGCGCCTGGCCTGCGCGCGCGGCTCGGCCGTGCTCAGACTTAGAGGGGACACGGGTGGGGGGCCGTCGAGATGAGACTTCCAGGCGGCGGGATGAGCTGGAAGGAGTTCTTCCAGGCGCTCCGGACGGAGATGACCCGCGACAACCTCACCGACTGGGCCGGGGCGGTCACCTACTCCGGGGTGATGGCGGTCTTCCCGTTCCTCCTCTTCCTGGTCGCGCTGGCGAGCCTGGTCATCACCCCCGAGCAGGCGGAGCAGATCGTGCAGCAGCTCGGGACGGTGGCCCCCGGCGACGTGACCGGTATCGTGGGCGACCGGATCAAGTCCATTGCCTCGGAGTCGAAGGGCGGCCTCCTCACCCTCGGGGCGCTGGTCGCGCTGTGGAGTGCCTCGAGCGGCGTCTCCGCGCTGCAGCGGGCGCTCAACATCATCTACGGCGTCGAGGAGGGGCGGCCCTTCTGGAAGGCGCGCGGAATCGCGCTCGGCATGACGCTCGTGTCGAGCGCGCTCGCGGTCGTCGCGGCCCTGGTGGCGGTGGCCTCTCCCGCGCTCGGCAATGCCATCGGGGGGACGCTCGGCACGGCCATCGTATGGCTCCGCCTGCCGGTCGCGGGGCTCGTCATGATGTTCCTGTGGGCGCTCCTCTTCTACGCCCTGCCGGACGTCGAACAGAGGTTCAAGTTCATCACGCCCGGCTCGGTGATGGGAGTCGTCGTGTGGGTCGTCGCCTCGTGGGGCTTCTCGCTCTACGTCTCGAACTTCGGCAACTACGACGCCACTTACGGCTCGCTGGGCGGCGTGATCGTCATGCTGCTCTGGATGTACCTCTCCTCGGTGGTGCTGCTGCTCGGCGCGGAGTCGAACGCCGTCATCGAGCACAAGTCGGACGAGGGAAAACGCGCCGGCGCGAAGCGGCTCGCCGACGCCGGCCGGACCGGCTCGAAGACCGAGGAGCTCGAGCCGGGCGAGCCCGCTGGCTCGTACGGGAGTGGGCTCGCGGCCGGACGGGTCGAGGTGGGCGCAAAGGTGCGGGCAGCGGTGGGCCTGGCGGCGCTGGTCGGGGCAGCGCTTTGGCTCAGGAAGCGGGAGGCGTGAGCTCGTCGAGCCCGTCCTCTACGAGGTCGATGCCCTGCCGCGCCAGCCGGCGGGCTGCCGCCGTGGCCCGGCCTCCCAGGCCCGCCTCGAGCGCGGCCTGGGCGTGCTCGCAGAGGAGCGCCACCTCGAGCGCGCGGCCGAGGGTGAGGGCCAGCCGGCGCGCCCCCGCCTGCAGGGTCGCCGGCGCCTTCGTCCGCTCGAACCATGCCAGCGCATGCTCGAGCGCCCGAAGCGACGCCGCCGCCGGCGGCCGCAGCGCGGGGTCGCGCGCCGCCGAAGCCGGGCGGCGGATCTCGCCGGCGAGCGCGGCCAGGCCCCCCTCGCTGCGGAGCGCTCGCAGCAGGTCGAGCGCCAGCACGTTGGTGGTGCCCTCCCAGATCGGCAGCACCTGCGCGTCGCGCAGGAGCCGCGGCAGCCCGGTGTCCTCGACGTAACCCGCTCCCCCGAAGCACTCCAGCGCCTCCGACGCCACCGCCACCGCCTGCTTCGCGGTGGTGAGCTTCGCGAGCGGGGTGATGGTCCGCAGCGCGCGCAGCTCGGCGGGGGTGGCCTCCCCTGCCTCGCACCGCCCCAGCAGCTCGGCCGCCCGGAAAGCGAGCAGGAATGCCCCCTCGCGCTCGGCGCAGAGCCCAGCCAGCGTGTCGGCGTGGAGGGGCTGGGCCGCGAGGGGCGCGCCGAACGCCTCGCGCCGGCGCGCGTAGTCGGCGGCGAGGGCGAGCGCCCGCTGCATCCCGGCCGCCGAGCAGACGGCGTTCCACAGGCGCGTGACGTTGAGCATCGCGGAGACGTGCTTCACCCCGTCGCCGAGCCCCGCCACCGGAACCGCGCGCGCACCTTCCAGCCCGAGCTCGGCCGTGGGCAGCTTGCGCGTGCCGAGCTTGTCCTTCAGGCGATGCACCACGATCCCGTTCATCGTCCCGTCCTCGCGCCGGGTCTCGAGGTAGAAGAGCGCGAGGCCCCGGCCTCCCTCCGGGTTCCCCTCCGGCCGAGCCAGGGCGAGCGCCATCTCCGCGGTGGTGGCCGAGCAGAACCACTTCGTCCCGAAGAGCCGCCAGCCGTCGCCGTCGCGCCGCGCGGTCGTCTCCGTCCGCCCCACGTCCGATCCTCCTGCTCGCTCGGTCATCCACTGCCCGCTCGTCCAGGCGCAGGCCGGATCCCGCGAGATCAGGCGCGGCACGGCCCGGGCCACCAGCGCGGGGTCTCCGAGGTCGAGCAGCGTGCGCGCGGCGCCGTCGCTCATGGCGAGCGGGCACGAATAGAGGTCGAGCGACGGCTCCACCACGTGCAGGAGGGCGAGCTGCACGAGCCGCGAGCGGGCGCCCTGGCGGCGCTCGTAGGCGGTCGCGACGAGGCCGTGCTCGGCAGCGAGCCTCCCCGCGGCCTTCCAGAGCGGGGTGAGCTCGATGCGGTCGACCCGCCGCCCCCAGGCGTCGAAGGGCACGTGGCGCGGCTCCGAGAGGCGGTCCTCGGCCTGCAGCACGAGGAGGTCGCCCACGGCCCGCTCGCCGAGGTGGCGCAGCTCGGGCTCCACGGCAGCCAGCTCCGCGCCCAGCTTCAGCGTGAGGTACTCGCGCAGCAGCGGATCGGAGTCATAGGCGTTCGCGAGCCGGGGAGGGTCCTGGAAGAAAGGCATGCCGGAGAGTGTAACGGCGGCCCCCGTGCGCGGAGCCAGTTCAGCGGGCGCGCTCCTCCCCTTTCAGGCAGCGAGCGCCCGGCGGCCCGGCGTGCGCACGGCGAGGACTTGGACGCGACGGGGGATCACCGTCGCCGGCGGAGCTGGCGCGCTTCGCGCCGCTCGGCCTCGGCGCAGGCCTCGCGCAGGTTGCGCGCGGCGCGCAGGAGGCGAGCCCAGGTCTGCCTCGTCGAGTCCGCCCGAGCAGCGTAGAGCGCCGCACGATAGGCCTCGTGGGCGAGCGAGAGCCGCGTCGTGGTTGACATGATCCTCCCTGTGTGAGCCGTCGGCCCTGCGGGGTTGCGCCGCTCGCGGTAGCGCTGCTCGCACCGGGACCGCCCCACCTCAACGATGTCTCCCGTGGTGCGAGCCGGCAATGCCCCCGCGATGTCCTGCCGGACGCTCCCGGCCGCGCGCGATCCCCGGCGCGCCGGCGGTGCCCCGGGCGCCCGGCCGCCTTATCATGCGGGGCCGTGCCTCGCTCGCCGCTGCGCGTCGTCAGCTACAACGTCCGGTACTTCGGGCACGGTCTGCGCGGCCTCGCCTCGACGCGCTCGGCGCAGCGCCGAATCGCCGCTCGGCTGGCGGTGCTGGAGCCGCTCGCCGACGTCGTGTGCCTCCAGGAGATCGAGACCATCTCGATCCGCTCCCGGGTCGCCTTCCGCGGGAGGCATGGCGAGACGCAGCTCGAGGCGTTCATGCACGAGGTGGAGGCGGCGTTCGAGGGCGACGCGCGCCAGTCGCCCTACGAGAGCTACTACTTCCGCGCCCACGTGAACCAGCTGCGCGGGGTGCCCATCTACACGACCGGCCTCGCCATCCTGGTGAACCAGCGACGGGTCCGGGTGGACCGACACAACGTCGAATCGCCCGAGCACATCACGCACCACCACGTCGAGCGGTGGCGGGACCGCAAGCAGACGCGCATCTGCGCCCACATGCGCATCAGCACTCCCGCCGGGCTCTCGCTGCATGTCTTCAACACCCACCTCTCCCTGCCGACGCCGTTCGCTCGCGAGTTCTGGGCCGAGCGCCTGCGCATGGGCTGGGGCCCGAACCAGCTCCACGAGGCGCGCACCCTCGCCGGCTTCGTGCAGCGCCACGCCGGTGACGAGCCGTTCATCGTGTGCGGCGACTTCAACTCGGCGCCGGGCTCGCCGGTGTTCCAGTTCCTGACGGGAGAGGCGGCCTTCACCTGCGCCGAGCACACCTGCGGCCTGTGCCTGGACGACGATCCGCGGGCCTTCCCGACCGCCGGGTTCATGCGCCTGCGGATGCACCTCGATCACGT
>DASPZP010000327.1:0-1685 GCA_035636195.1 Anaeromyxobacteraceae bacterium | reverse complement strand
CGCCCGACGAGGTACGGGCACGGTTTTCGGAGTTCGAGTTGGTCGAGGCGAGGCCAGGCACCGATCCGTTTGGCTCGCACTGGTACACCTTGCGCCGCAGCTGATGACTTCCAGCTCGATGCGTTTGAGGCTTGAGACCCGATGGTAAGCTGACCTGCGAACGCCCCGGCACGGTGCCGAGGGCGCATTTTTGCATGGTTCGAAATCGATGACGCAGACCCTGCTCGAATTGCTCGACGGCCTCCCGGCCCGCGACCGGCTCGAGGCGTGGTGGAACGCGGCCATCGGCAGCCTCGATGCGCATGGCCTTCCGTCCAGCGCGTTGCCGGTCTTCGCGGTGTGGCTGGCGAGGCGCGCCCGGCGGCCGGTGCTCGCGCTCGTCCCCGACCCGGAAGGGTCGTTTCAGGAAGCGGGTGCCTGGTTCCGCGACGACGTGCGCACCGTGGTCTTTCCGGCCGTCGAGACGCTCCCCTTCGATCGCCTTGCCCCCGATGAAGAGACCGTTCGGCGCCGGCTCGAGGCAATCGATGCGCTCGGTGCCGGTGAACCCGTGGTCTGCTTCACCTCCTGGACGGCGATGACGCGCCCGACGCTGGCGCGGGAGGCACTTCGACGCTGGGTCTTCACGCTGAAGCCAGGACAAACCTACGCGGTCGATGACCTGGTCCGCCGCTTGACCACGCTCGGGTACCGGAGGGAGGCGCTTGTCCAGGGACGCGGCGAGTTCAGCCTGCGTGGCGGCATCCTCGATTGCTTCCCACCGGATCGGCGGCGGCCAGTCCGCAGTGAATTCTTTGGCGACGAGCTCGAGTCCCTGCGCGAGTTCGAAGTCGAATCGCAAGGTTCGGTGGGTGACATCGGCAGCGCCCGAATCCTTCCGGCGGCGGAAATCATCCTGACAGCCGAGGCGGTGGCGGGCGCGGACGGGCCGCTGCGCGAGATCGACTTCAGTCGCACCCTTCCGGAGGTGCGCGACCAGTGGCTGACCGATACCGAGCGCGTGCGATCGGGCGCCTACTTCGACGGGATCGAAGGCTTCCAGGCCTATCTCGATCCCGCGCAGCCGACGCTCTTCGACCATACGCCGAAGGACGCCCTTATCCTTTCCCTCGACGGGCGGCGATCCCTGACGCAGGCCGAACAACGCGAGCAGGAACTCCAGGAGCTTGTCGCCGTCGAGATCGAGCGCGGCGAGTTGCCGCAGGGATTGCGACCGGGCCTGGTGTCGATCGCGAGCCTGCGGCAGGCTGCCGGCGGTTGGCGGCGGCTCGAGGTCGCCCGAGGCGCGGAGCTCGGCTCGCTCGACCTCGGGTTCGAGCCGGTTGATGCCTACGCCGGTCGCATCGACGCCTTCTCCGACCGGGTGCGGACCGACGCGCGCGCAAAATCGCGCCTCCTGATCGTGACCCAGCAGGAGCCGCGGCTGCGCGAGCTGCTCGAGGATCGTGACGTCTACCCAGCCAGCGGAGTGTTCGTCTGGTCGCAAACGCCGCTGGCCGCGGGCCTGGTCGTCCTCGGCAACCAGCCGGTGGCGCAGGGGTTCCGCGTCCCCTCCCAGCAGCTCGAGGTCTACGGCGACACCGACCTCTTCGGTGGCCTGCGCCAGCGGGTCCGGCGCGGCGTGGTGCGGGCGCGCTCGGCGACCTGGGAGCTGGAGTTCGAGCCCGGCGACCTGATCGTCCATG
>DASPZP010000326.1:0-11329 GCA_035636195.1 Anaeromyxobacteraceae bacterium | reverse complement strand
GCCGGCAGGAGCGCGCGGGTCCACCCGGGCGGCAGCGTGGCACCGACCGCGTGCGGCACGAAGGTCCGCCGCCCGACGGTCACCTCGGAGAGCGCGACCGCTTCGCCGGTGACGGGGTCGACGCCCACCGGCTTGCGGCCGGGCAGCAGGCACAAGGACGCGCCCTCCGGCAGCGGTGCGGCGCGTTCGCGGGGTGCGCGCACCTCGTCGCCCGAGCGCACCGCCGCGAGCAGCCGCGGATGATCGTAGACGACGCCCTGGGCGTCTGCGAAGAGGAGCCGGTAACGCATCGCGAAGGGGTTCGATGGCAGGCGGGCGTCCGAGCCGCGCCGTCCCGAGCGCGCCGGTTATACCCTGCAGCACTGCAGGAGGCACCCGTGATCATCGGCGTCCCCAAGGAAGTGAAGACGCGCGAGTACCGCGTCGGCCTCGTTCCGGCGGGGGTCCACGCGCTCGCGCGGGCAGGCCACCGGGTGCTCGTCGAGGCGGGCGCCGGGCTCGGCGCCGGCATCTCCGACGCGGAGTACACCGCGGTCGGCGCCGAGATCGCCGCGAGCGCCGCCGACGTCTGGGCCACGGCCGAGATGATCGTGAAGGTGAAGGAGCCCATCGCCGCCGAGTACAGCCGGATGCGCCCGGGCCAGATCGTCTACACGTACTTCCATCTCGCCGCCGAGCCGCGTCTCGCCGACGCGCTCGTCGAGCGGAAGGTGACGGCGGTCGCCTACGAGACCATCCAGCTCCCGGACGGATCGCTCCCCCTGCTCCGCCCCATGAGCGAGGTAGCGGGCCGCATGGCCATCCAGGTCGGCGCCGTCTCGCTCCAGAAGGAGAACGGCGGGAAGGGCGTGCTCCTCGGCGGCGTGCCGGGCGTGCGCCACGGGAAGGTGGTGGTCCTGGGCGGCGGGACGGTGGGCACGAACGCCGTCAAGATGGCCGTCGGCCTGGGCGCCGACGTGACCGTGCTCGATCTGAGCCTCGCCCGCCTCGCCTGGTTCGACGACCTCTTCGGCGGGCGCGTCACGACGCTCTCCTCGAACGCGCACACCGTCCTGGAGCAGCTCCGCGACGCCGACCTGGTCGTCGGCGCGGTGCTCGTGCCGGGCGCGCGCGCTCCCCGGCTCGTCACCGAGGAGATGGTTCGCCAGATGCAACCCGGATCGGTGCTGGTCGACGTGGCGGTGGACCAGGGCGGTTGCTTCGAGACGACCCGCCCCACCACCCACGACGACCCCACCTTCGTCCTGCACGGCGTCGTGCATTACTGCGTCGCCAACATGCCGGGGGCGGTGGCGCGGACGAGCACCTTCGCCCTCACGAACGCCACTCTCGGCTACGCCCTCGACCTGGCGAACAAGGGGGTCGTGGAGGCGATGCGAGGTAACCGGCCGCTCGCGCTGGGGTTGAACGCGGCCGCCGGCCACCTCACCTACGAGGCGGCGGCCCGGAGCCTGGGGCGGCCTCACGTCACGCTCGAGTCCGCGTTGAAGGAGCTCGCCGCTCGCTGAGGCCCCGCCAGGGAGGTGCGTGTCCCACACGCGCCTACCTCCCCGGCTCCAGGCGGGCCGGGAATGCCGCCGCCCGCCCGCCCGTTCGCACGTGAAAGCGGAAAGGCGCCAGGAGTGGCACCGGAATAGACTCCGACGGGGGCATCAAGCGCGCATGTTCAACCTCGAGAAGACCGATCCTGCGCGGCACGAGTTCGAAGGGCTCGCGATGAAGCACGTGAACCCGCTCTTCTCGGCCGCGCTGCGCCTCACCAAGAACGAGCGTGACGCCGAGGACCTGGTCCAGGACACGTTCCTGCGCGCCTACCGCTTCTTCGACAAGTTCGAGCGCGGCACCAACATCAAGGCCTGGCTTTTCAAGATCCTGACCAACACCTTCATCAACCGCTATCGCCGGACGGTGAAGGAGCGCAGCATCGTCGAAGGCTCCGAGCGAGAGGCCGTCCACGAGCGCTTCATCTCGCGCGAGGCGAGCGACTACGCCGCGAACCCCGAGCAGTTCTTCTTCGACCGGCTCCTCTCGGATGACGTGCTGCGCGCCGTCGACTCGCTGCCCATCGACTTTCGCATGGTGGTGATCCTGGCCGACCTGCAGGAGTTCTCCTACAAGGAGATCGCCGAGATCCTGGACGTCCCGGTGGGCACGGTGATGAGCCGGCTTTACCGCGGGCGCCGTCTGTTGCAGAAGGCGCTCGCCGTGTACGCGGTGGCCTCCGGTGTCCTGCGGGCGCCGGTGGTGAGCGAGGCCATCGACCTCGAAGCGTTTCGGCGCAGCCGCGGCAAGACCGCCTGAGCCGCAGGACCGCTCCCTTGTCCACCCACCCGACCGACGTGAGCGCCGAGATGGACTGCGCCGAGCTCGCCCGAACGCTCGACGCCTTCCTCGACGCCGAGCTGGCCGAGTCGGAGCACGCGCAGGTCGAGGAGCACCTCGCCAGCTGCCCGAGCTGCTGGGCGGAGGCGGACGCGGCCGGCCGGCTGCACGACGCGCTACGCTCCCGCCTTCGGAGCGCGATGGGCGCTGGCACGCCGCAGGGCCGCGCCTCACCGGAGCTGCGCTCCCGCATTCACCTCGCCCTGGTGGAGGAGCGCACGCCGCGCTGGCGGCGGCTCCTCACGCCGCTGCGCGTGGCGGCGGTGGCCGCCTGCGCCGCCGGGGTGCTGCTCGTCCTCGTCACGCAGGATGGGTCGAACCCGCTCGTCGACGAGGCGATCCGCAAGCACACCCGCGACCTGCCGCTCGAGGTGACCGCCGCCGCGGTCGGACCCGAGTCGGTCGCGGGCTGGTTCGCCGGCAAGCTCGACTTCAACCCCTCGCCGCCCCAGTTCCGTGGGGCCGGTGTGCGCCTCGTCGGGGCGCGGCTGTCCCACATCCAGGACCGCCCGGCGGCGTACGTGCGCTACGACCTCCCTCGCGGCCACCTGGGCCTCTTCATCCTGGACGATCCCGACCGGCGGTTCCACGAGGCGGGCCGGGTCGTACACGCCGGGCCCGCCACCGTGCGGCTCATCAACGCCCGCGGCTTCAACGTGGCGATGTGGCGCCGCAACGAGATCGTCTACTCGCTGGTCTCCGATCTCGACGAGCAGGACCTGGCCCGCCTGGTGGAGTCGGCGCAGGGCCTCGGCGATAAGTGAACGCGCGGCGGGCCGCGCCTTTGACGCCCGTTCCTGCTCGACAGTAGAATCCGCTCGATTTCACGCGGATCTCGCTGGGCGCCCCTGCCCGCGCCGGCCGCCGGGAACGAAGCATGGCCAAGAAGATCCTCCTCATCGAGAGCGACGGCGCCTTCGCCCAGGAGCTCGCCGACGCGCTCGAGGCGCGTGGCCTCCAGGCCCGCGTCACCGGCGACGGCAAGGAGGGCCTGGACCTCGCCCGGGTCGATCGTCCCGACTGCATCGTCCTGTGCGTCGAGCTGCCGAAGATGTCGGGCTACTCGATCTGCAACAAGCTCAAGAAGGACGACCAGCTCAAGACCATCCCGCTCGTCATCATCAGCGCCGAGGCGACCCCGGAGACGTTCGAGCAGCACCGCAAGCTGAAGACGCGCGCCGAGGAATACCTCATCAAGCCCTTCGGCGCGGCGACGCTGCTGCAGAAGCTCGCCGGGCTGGTCGAGCTGCCGCCCGAGCCCGAGGCCGCCGAGGAGATGGTGACGCTCGACGAGGTCACCCTCGAGGACGTGGAGGAGATCGACGCGGGCGCGAGCCTCGCGGCGGCGGCAGGTGCGGCCATCGAGGAAGACGACGACCTGAAGCTCCTCGACGACGCCTTCGAGAACCTGGCCTCGCCCGATCCGACCACGATGATCGCCGCCCTCACCGATGGCGAGGGCGAGGAGCGCGCCGCGACGCCAGTGGTCACGCCCGCGTCGGCGCCCGAGCCCGAGCCGGCGTCGCTGGAGCTCTCGACCGACGCGGACGGACCGTCCGAGGTCGATCGGCTCGGCGACGAGGCCGACGCGGCGCTGGCCGCGCTCGGAGCCGACGACGACCTCGATCTCGCCGCCGCGGCCGAGGCGCTCCTCGACGTGGAGCAGCCCCCCGCACCTGCCGCGCACGCCGCGTCCACCGCCGAGCTGGCGGCCGCGGCGGAGCGGGCGAGCGGGTTTGCGCGCGAGCTGGAGCAGGCGCGCGCGGCGGCGCGGGAGCAGGGGCGGCGCGCAGCTGCCGAGCTGGTGGCGGTCGAGGAGCGGCTCCGCGCGGCGGAAGAGCGGCTGCAGGAGGCCGAGGCAGGCGCGAGCGCGCACGCGCGGCGCGCCGAGACCGCCGAGGAGAGCGTCCGCGCCACGGCCGAGCGGACCCGGGCATCGGAAGAGCGGGCCATCGCCGCGGACGAGGCCACTCGCGCAGCGGAGGCGCGCGCGTCGGCGGCCGAGGAGCAGCTCGCGGGGGTGCAGCGTGAGCTCGACGCGAGCCGTCACGAAGCCGCCCGCGTGGCGGGCGAGGCCGCGCAAGCGCGCGAGCGCGCCGAGGAGCTGGGCCGGGAGCTGGGCGCTGCCAACTCGCGTACCAGCGGCTTCGAGGGCGAACTCGGCGCGCTACGGCCGCGGCTCGCGACCCTGCAGGGTGAGCTCGCCGAGGCGAGGAAGGTCATGGAGAGCGCCCGCGCCGACTCCGAACGCGCGGCGGGCGAGCTCGCGAAGCGCGTGCCGGACCTGGAGGCGCAGCTCGCGAAGCACGAGGATCGCGTCGTGAAGGCCTACCAGAAGATCAAGAACGACGAGAAGATCCGGGAGAAGACGCGGAAGGCGCTCACCATCGCGCTACAGCTCCTCGAGGAGCGCGGCCCGAACGGCTCCGGCCCGGACGTACAGCCTCGCAAGGAGTAGCGCGGACAGCGGCGTCAGGCGCTGGCGTCGCCCTCCGCGGCCGCCGAGCCGCTCATGGCTGCGCCGACGTCCACGCCGAAGTAGCGGAACATGCGGTGCTGGTGCTGGCGCAGCCCGCGCACGCTCACGCGCGGACCGTCGCGATCGAGGAGGCCCGGGGCGACCACCGCCACGCCCAGGTCGAGGAACTCCTTGACCCGCGTGAAGTCGAGGACGACCCGCACGTCGGACGGGACCTCACGCAAGCGCTTCCGCACATTCCAGGCCGCCACCGCGTCGAAGGTCCCATCGACCTGGATCAATTCCTCGCCGGCCGAGCTGCTCGTCACGCGCATCATGGGAGTCCTCGCGAGGTTCCGCTCCTCGCAACCTGGGCAGCGCCCGTCATCCAGGCAAGCTACCGGCCCCACCGTGGCCGCTTCGGGTGTGAGGTGCTCTGTGCGCGGTGGGGTTGGGCTCATACCATGCGTGCGATCAAGCGTCGAGCATCAGGCCCTCGCTCGCCTGCCCGCCTGCCTGAGCTCGCGTCTGGCGGATGAGGGTGTCGCTCGGCCGCCTAGTGAGACGTGGGGGCGGCCTCGGCGCCGTCGCCCCCGGCATCCTCGCCCCCGCCCTGCGCCGCCTTCATGGCACCGAACGCCGCCGCGATGGCGACCAGGTTGGCAGGAGAGAGCGCCGCGCGCGCGGTGGCCTTCACGATGGGCCGAAGCGCGGGCCAGAGCCCGCCGCCGAGGAGGAAGCCGGCGCCGGCCGCGATGCCGAGCACCATCCACGGATTCTCGTGCATCCGCCGCTCGACCTCGAGCTGCTCCCCGGCCTGCTGCACCACCCGGACGACCTGGTCCTTCACCGCCGAGACCGCCTGGGCGATCTCCTGTGGATCCATCGAGCTGATCACATCCGCCATGTCCGCAGCTCCCTAGGCCCGAGACGCGAGCCGCCCGATGATGAAGCCGATCCCGACGGCGCACGCGATGGCGACCATCGGCCGCTCGCGCGCGAACTCGCGGATGGTGTTGTCAGCCGTATCCGCGTAGCTGCGCAGGCCCTCCATCCCATCGGTCACCTTGCCCTGGACCTGGCGCATCGCATCGCGCGCGCCCTCGGTCACGTCCCTGCTCCCATTCATGGCCATTTCTCCTCCGCGGCAGAAAGAGCGTCGCGGGTAAGGTATGCGGTGCCGGTGTGCGGAGAAGCCCGCGCCCGGGGCGTGCGCCGGTCCGGTCCGCTCAGGGACGTGCCGTCGGGCGAGCGCCAGGGCGTCGGCGCCGCGCTGCGCGCGCGAGCTCGGCCATCTCGGCGATCCCGAGCACGCGCGCCAGCGCGAAGTACACCCCGGCCCCGGCGGCGATGGGCACGAGCGCCAGGGCCAGCTGGCGGGTGAGGCCATGCGCTGGCAAGGTCCTCGCCAGCCCGATCCGGACGCCCCAGGCGGTGAGCGCCAGCGCCGCGGACGCGGCGAGGACGCGCCCGAGCTGGGGGACGACCCCCGTGCCGCCCAGGCCGCCGTACCGCCTTCGCCACGCGAACCAGAGGACGGCGAAGTTCACCGTCGCCGCGAGGGACGTCCCGAGCGCGACTCCACTGAACCCGAGGACCGGATAGAGCGCCAGGTTGAGTGCCACGTTGCTGGCCATGCCGAGGAAGCTCCCCACGACAGGTACCCGCGCCTGGTCGAGCGCGTAGAAGGCGGGCGCGAACACCTTCACCCCCGAGTACGCGTAGAGCCCGATCGCGTAGCAGAGGAGCGCCTGGGCGGTGGCGGCGGTGTCGGAGGGGCCGAAGCGGCCGTGCTGGTAGATGAGCCCGATGATGGGCTCGGCCAGCACCATCAGCCCCACCGCCGAGGGGACGTTCAGGAACGCCACCATCCGCAGGGCGGCGCCCATGGTCTCCTTGACGGCGGGCAGGTCGCGCGCGGCCGCCTTCTGAGCTATCCCCGCGCCGGCCACGGTGGCGATGGCGACGCCGAACACCCCCAGCGGGAACTGCATCAGGCGGAAGGCGTAGTTGAGCCAGCTCACCGCGCCGCGCTGGTGCGAGGCGAAGATGGTGTTGACGACGATGTTCACCTGCGTCGCCGAGAGGCCGACGACGGCCGCGCCCATGAGCCGGCCGATACGCCGCACGCCCGGCTCGGCGAGCGCGCCGGCGAGCCGCGGCCGGAAGCGGAACCCGGTCTGGCGCAGGCTGGGCACCTGCGCCAGGACCTGCAGGAGCCCGCCGAAGAGCGTACCCGCCGACCAGCCCACCACCGCGCGCTCGGGCCCGGCGCCGGCGGCCCACAGCCCGAGGCCGACCGCGATCGATCCGACGTTGAAGAGCGCCGGCGCCAGGGCCGGCGCGGTGAAGCGCGACTGGGCGTTCAGCATGCCCATCACCGCCGCCGACAGCGAGACGAGCAGGAGGAAGGGCATCATGATGCGCGTCAGCAGCACCGTCAGCGTCCACTGCTCGGAGAACCCCGGCGCGATGAGCGCCACCACCTGCGCCGCGAAGAGGACGCCCAGCAGCGTGACCGCGCCCACCACCGCCGTGATGAGGCCGAGGACGAGGTTGCCCAGCCGGAAGGCGTCGGCGGCGCCGCGATTCCGGTGGTAGTCGGCGAAGGTAGGGATGAAGGCGGCCGAGAGCGCGCCCTCGGCGAAGAGGTCGCGGAGCAGGTTCGGGATGCGGAAGGCCGCGATGTAGGCGTCGGAGAAGGCGTTCGCCCCCACCAGCGCCGCGAAGAGCTGATCGCGGACGAGCCCGAGCACGCGGGAGGCCATGGTGGCGGCGCTGATCCACAGGGCGCGCGCCATGCGGACGGGCGTCGCGGTCTTCGTCGGCTCCGTCACGCCTGCCGCCCCTCGCCCGGCCCACTCCCCGGCGGGGGAGAGGGTTCGACCGTCAGTGCTTGCCGGAGGAGGGGCCCTTGTTGGCCGCCTCCTTCTTCAGCAGCCACGCCTTGGCCTGAGACTGGATGGTCTGCGGCACGTTCCGGTCGCGCGCCAGCTCCTTGATGTCCTTCTCCTGCAGCGTGTACAAGAACTTGAGCGCGGTCGGCAGCGGGACCTTGGGGTTCTTCACGATCGACATCTTGATGGCGTAGATCTTGAGGTACTCGCGGTTCGAGTAGATGTGCCGCAGCACCTCGGCGTTGAGCGTGCGCGAGTTGGCGAGCGTCATCACCTCCCCGTCGGTGATGCGCGGGCTCGTCACCGCCGCCATGCAGACGAGCTTGTTCGAGTCGCGCAGGAGCAACGTCCGCGCCTCCTTGTTGCCGAGCGTCGCGAGCTTGATCTTCTCCGCCACCGACATGCGCAGCACCCGCTGCGTCATGTTGAGCTTCTTCTGCTCCTCGGCCGGCGTCTCCGCCTGGGTGACCGGCTGCGCCTCCTGCGCCAGCTCGGCGGCGTAGTCCTGCATGACCTGCTGGGCGGTGTCCTCGGGCGGCTTGGCCGTCGGATCGACCCCGTGGATGCGCTGGTGGGCCTCGACGAGCTGCGGCACGTCGAGCAGCGTGAGACCGTTGCGGACGCAGAACTCGCAGGCGCCGTCCACCGTCGAGGCGAGCGCGCTCGGGTTGCGGCACAGCCCGCGGATGATGTCGTCGTGCCGGAGGAGGCGGAGCTCGTTCTGGCGGACGATCTCGGCCAGGGGCTGCGACACCACGGGCGCCAGCCGGGCCACCGTCTCGTCGCGGGTCGCGGGGTTGAGGAGCACGAGCTCCAGCGCCGCGTCCTTGGTGGCGAGCCGCTCGGCCAGCCAGTCGATCACCTCGCTCCGCAGCCCGTCCGAGCGGAGCGCCACGCCATAGATCTTGTCCGGCAGGCCGTCAGCGGTCCTGGCGGCGGTGGCGCGCACCTGCTCGTCCTCGTCGAACGTGAGCACGAAGAGGAGCGTCACGAGGTCCAGCGGCGCCACCGCGGGCACGAGGCCCTTCGCCCCCATCATGCGGAGCGGCGCAGGCGCCTTGGGGTCGGCGTGCTTCTGCAGGGGCTTCGGGAGCGCCTCGAGCGGGAACGGCAGCTCCATCACTCGCTCCGCGGCGGGGGTTCGCCCGGGCCTGCCGGCGGGAGGAGCCCCAGCATCATCGGGGAGACCTCCGGCACCGGGTTCATGCGGCGGGACCACTTGTGGCGGAGCTTGCCCAGCCAGCGATTGATGGGGTTGTTCCGGTGCAGGAACGGCAGGACGGGCTTGCGTCGCCAGCCCATGCTCGTCTGTGCCGCCTTGAGCGCCGGGTCGAACGGCGCCGCCGCCAGGCCGCGGATGACGGATCGCACCGCCCGGTCGCGCTGCCCCAGGGCGAGGTGCGCCCGCGCCTGGTTGAGGAGCAGCTCTGCATCGGGGCCTGTCATGCGCAGCGACTGGTCGCAGAAGAGCATGCCGAGGTTCGAGTTCCGCTCCACCATGACGAGGGTCAGGCCGTACCAGGACATCAGCCGGGCGTCGAAGGGCGCCCGCCGGTGCGCGCGCTCGAAGAGCGCGTGGGCCGCCACCGCGTCCCCTTCGCGGTAGCGTTGCAGGCCCTCGTCGAAGGAGGTGATCGCCTCCGGCGGCGTCAGGCGCTCGCGGCCGCTCCGCGCTCCGTCGGTCATCGATTTCGCTCGTGGATGAGGCGGAGTCCGTTGAGGGTCAGGTGCTCGTCGACCTCCGCGATCGACCTCGACACCCCGGCGATGAGCGGCGCCAGCCCGCCGGTGGCGACCACCCGCGGCGAGAACCCAAGCTCCTCGGTCATGCGGGCGCAGATGCCATCGACCAGCCCGACGTAGCCGTAGACGAGGCCGCTCTGGATGGAGGCGACGGTGTTCTTGCCCACCACGTGCGGCGGGCGGGCGAACTCCACCTCCGGGAGCTTGGAGGCATGCCGGAAGAGCGCGTCCATGGAGATCCCGACCCCGGGCGCGATGGCGCCGCCGAGGTACTCACCGCGCGGCGACACGGCATCGAAGGTGGTGGCCGTCCCGAAGTCGACCACGATCATGCCGCACGCCCAGCGGTCCCACGCGGCGACGGCGTTCACGATGCGATCGGCGCCCACCTCGCGCGGGTCGTCGTAGAGGATGGGCAAGCCAGTCTTCACGCCGGGGCCGACGAAGAGCGGCTTCGCGCCGAAGTAGCGCTCGCTCATGCCGGTGAGCGCGAAGGTGAGCGGCGGCACGACGCTCGAGACGACGACAGCGTCCACGGCCCGCGGATCGATCCCTCCGGCCGCGAAGAGCTCCCGCACCTGGATGCCGTACTCGTCGGCGGTCCGGCGGTGGCTCGTCTCGACGCGCCAGTGCTGCCGCAGGACCTTCCCCTCGAAGGCCCCCAGCACCGTGTTGGTATTGCCGACGTCGACGGCGAGCAGCACGGCGAGAGCGTAGCCGTGGCCCTCCTCAGGGTCAATTTAGGGGGTCGGCGGCAGGATCTCGACGTCGCCCGCCAGCACCCGCTGGACCCCGGACGCGGTCCGGACGAGGAGCGCCCCCGCCTCGTCGATGTCCTCGGCCCGGCCGGTGAGCTCCTCCGGCCCGTTCCGGACGCGCACCTCGCGCCCGATCGTCCCGGACAGCTCGCGCCAGGCGGCGCGCACCGGCGCGAACCCCTCGGCGGCATGGCGGTCCAGCCAGCCCTCCAGCGACGCCAGCAGGGCGGCGGTGAAGAGCACTCGCGGCACCGGGCTCCCCCGCTCCGCCGCGAGGGTGGTGGCGATGGCGCGCAGCTCGGGCGGGAAGTCCTCCGCCCCGCCGTTCACGTTGACGCCGATCCCGAGCACCACCCACTGCACCCGCTCCATCTCGGCCGCCATCTCGGTCAGGATGCCCGCCACCTTGCGACCGCCCGCCATGACGTCGTTCGGCCACTTGATCTCGGCTGCGGCGATCCCCGCCTGCCGCACTGCCTGGCAGATGGCGACCGCGGCGAGCAGGGTCAGCTCTGGCGCGCGCGTGGGCGGCAGCTCCGGCCGGAGGACGATGGAGAGGTAGACGCTCCTGCCCGGGGGCGAGGCCCACGCCCGGCCGCGACGCCCGCGCCCGGCGCTCTGCGCCTCCGCCAGCACCACCTCTCCGTGGGCAGCGCCCTCCTCGGCGAGCCGCTTCGCGACGTCGTTCGTCGACCCGACCTCGGCGTACCAATGCAGCGCCGCGCCGAGGTCATGTGTGTTGAGGAGCGGCCGGAGCTCGAGCTCGCCAAGCCGGTCCGGGATCTCGACCAGCCGGTAGCCGCGCGCCGGTACGGCATCGATGCGGTAGCCCTGCGCGCGGAGCGCATTGACGTGCTTCCACACCGCGGCGCGGGAGAGTCCGAGCTTGTCGCTGATGGCCTCGCCGGAGACGAACTCGTCGCTCGCGTCGGCCAGGAAGGCCAGCACCAGCTCCTCGCTGCCGCTGCGGCCGGGCTCGGGCATGTCGGAGATTGTGCCCTGTCCTGCGCGCGACTGGAAGGGCGGCCGGGTTCGAGCGCGACCGCCGTGCGACCTCCGACCGCGACCTCCGACCGCGACCTCCGACCGCG
>DASPZP010000325.1:0-15012 GCA_035636195.1 Anaeromyxobacteraceae bacterium | reverse complement strand
CGATCTCAAGTTGCTGCTCGACGCCGGGCACGCCGGCCGGCTCGACGTGCGCGTCGACACGAGCCGGTACACCGGCTACAACGGCCGGCTGCTGGACACGATCGGCACCCTGCTGGATGTGTTCCGGGCACCGGTGCGCGGCGCGACCGCAGCGCTGGAGCAGCTGGCCCAGCGCGACCTGACGGCGCGCATGGCTGGCGCCTTCCCCGGTGAATATGCGCGGCTCCAGACCGCGCTCAACGCCACCGCCCAGGAGCTGCACGACGCTCTGGGGCACGTGTCGACCTCGGTCGGCCAGGTCTCCTCGGCCGCGGCGGAGATCGCGTCCACCAGCCAGCAGGTGGCCTCGGGCGCCTCGGAGCAGGCGAGCTCGCTCGAGGAGACCTCCTCTTCGCTCGAATCGATGGCGAGCATGGTGAAGTCGTCGGCCGACAACGCGCAGCAGGCGAGCTCGCTCGCCCAGTCGGCGAAGGGCGTGGCGGCCGACGGCGCCGACGCCATGCAGCAGATGGCCGGCGCGATGGAGTCGATCCGTGCCTCCGCCGAGGGCACCTCGCAGATCATCAAGGACATCAACGAGATCGCGTTCCAGACGAACCTCCTCGCGCTCAACGCGGCGGTGGAGGCGGCACGCGCCGGGGACGCCGGACGCGGCTTCGCGGTGGTGGCCGAGGAGGTGCGCTCGCTGGCGCTCCGCTCCAAGGAGGCGGCCAACAAGACCGAGGCGCTCATCCGCGAGTCGGTGCGCCAGACCGGGGAGGGCGACGCGACCGCCAAGCTCGTCGCCGGGAAGCTCACCGAGATCACCGGCATCGTCGGCAAGGTGAGCGACATCGTGGGCGAGATCGCGGCCGCCTCGCGCGAGCAGGCGACCGGCATCGACCAGGTGACGAACGCGGTCGGCCAGATGAACAAGGTCACCCAGCAGAACGCGGCCAACTCCGAGCAGTCGTCCTCGGCCGCCGTCGAGCTGTCGGCCCAGGCAGAGGAGCTCGGGAGCGTGCTCGGGAACTTCAAGCTGACCGCCGGGCGGGCCGCGTCGATGCCCGCCGGCAGGCCGGCCGCGGCGCTCGCCGCGCACGCGAAGGCGGGTGGGCACCCGCCGCCGAAGCTGCGTGGCGCGCCGGCGCCGCGCGCGAAGAGCCCGCCCGCTCCGCAGCGCACCGCGGCCGCCGCGAAGCCGAAGCCGCCGGCGCCGAGAACGTCCAATGGCGCCACCGTCTCGCACGGGAACGGCATCGCGCTCAAGCCCGAGGACCTCATCCCGCTCGACGGCGATCCGGCGTTCGATGACTTCTAGGCCCATGAACGGGACGTTCACGCTGCAGCGGCGCGCGTGGGCGCTGGCCGCCCTCTTCGCGGTCGGGCTGGGGGCGGTCTTCCTCGCCTGCTGGGTGCCGCTCCGAGCCGCGCAGGTCGGCGGGCCGCTGTACGAGAAGATGGCCCGAGGAAAGGACCTCGTCGCCGACGCGGCCCCGCCGAGCTTCTTCGCCGTCGAGGCGCTCGCCATCGCCGAGCGCCTGCCGCGCGAGCCGGACGCCGGCCGGAGGGCGCTGCTCGTGAAGCGGCTGGGCGAGCTCCGCGTCGAGCTGGACGACCGCGAGGCCTCCTGGAAGAGGGCGCTCGCCGTCGACGGGCCGGCGCGCGAGCTGACGCGGGCCGCCGACAGCGCGCGGCGCCTGCACGAGATCGTGACCCGGGAGCTCCTCCCCGCCGTCGAGCGCGGCGACGCCGCCGGCGCGCTCGCCACGCTGCAGCGCGCCGACCAGGCCACCGAGGAGAACGCGCAGGCGAGCGCCACGCTGGTGTCGGCGGCGCAGGCCTGGGGCGACGCCGCCGACCGAGAGGCGAAGGAGCTCCTCGCCCGCCGGACGCCGTTCATCGCCGGGTTCGCGCTCACGGTCCTCGCGGCGACCCTCCTCCTCGCGGGCGGCTTCGCGCGCCACGTCGGCCGGGCGCTCGCCGCGCTGCGGGGCGAGAGCCACCGCCTGACCGAGGCGGTGCTCCAGGGCCGCCTCGGTGAGCGCGCCGAGCCGAGGGCCGTCGCGCCCGAGCTCAGGCCGGTGGTCGAGGACCTGAACGCGGTGGCGGAGGCGTACCGCGGGCCGCTCGAGCTGAGCGCGAGCGGGGTGCGGCTCCTCGCCGAGGGGCGCGTCCCGGGGCCAGTCACGGGTGAATACCAGGGTGCCTTCGACGACCTGAAGCGCAACTGGAACACGCTCATCGACACCATGACTCGGCGCAGCGCCGATCTGAGGAAGCTGCACGGTGCGGCCGCGGAGGGGCGGCTCGAGGTCCGCGCCGAGGCCAGCGCCTACAGCGGTTACAACCAGGCCATGGTGGAGGGCTTCAACGGCCTGCTGGCCGAGGTGGCCCGGCCGCTCCTCGAGGCGACCGAGGTGCTGGAGCGGCTCGCCGAGCGCGACCTGACGGTGCGCATGACGGGCGAGCACCCGGGCGACTTCGGCCGGCTGCGCGAGGCGATCAACGCCACCGCGGAGGCGCTCGAGCAGGCCCTGGCGCAGGTGACGGCCAGCACCGGCGAGGTGAAGACGGCGGCGGCCCAGATCGCGGCGACCAGCCAGTCGCTCGCGGCCGGCGCCTCGCAGCAGGCGGCCGCGCTCGAGGAGACCGGCGGCGCGCTGCAGGCGATGGCGGGCCTCGCCCGGCGCGGCGACGATCGGGCGCGCGAGGCGCACGCGCTGACCGGCTCGGCGCACGCCGCGGCAGGGGAGGGGGCCGAGGCCATGCGCGCCATGCAGGCGTCCATGGAGAAGATCCGGGCCTCCGCCGAGGGCACGTCGCAGATCATCAAGGACGTGACGGAGATCGCCTTCCAGACGAACCTGCTCGCCCTGAACGCCGCCGTCGAGGCGGCGCGGGCGGGCGAGGCCGGGCGCGGCTTCGCGGTGGTGGCGGAGGAGGTGCGCTCGCTCGCGCTTCGCTCCAAGGAGGCGGCCGGGAAGACCGAGGCGCTCATCCGGACCTCCGTGCGCCACAGCGGGGAGGGCGAAGCGGCGGCGAAGGTGGTCGCGGCGAGGCTCTCCGACATCGCCGCCGCCGTGAGCCGCGTCACCGCCATCGTGGGCGAGCTGTCCGAGGTGGCGCGAGAGCAGGCCGGCGGCGCCGAGGAGGTCACGACGGCCGTGGGGCAGATGAGCGCGGTCACGCAGCACAACGCCGCCAGCTCCGAGGAGTCGTCCGCCGCCGCCGCCGAGCTCGCGCGCCAGGCGGAGGCGCTCGCGCACGTCCTCGCGTCGTTCCAGGTGGCGGGCGCCGGCCCAGGCTGATCGCGCCCGCGGGGGTGGGGGTGACGGAGCGGGTCGGGGTGAGCTTCGAGGGGTGAACGGCGACCCAGGACGGGCAGGCTCCCCCAGCTGAAACCCTCAGGAGTTCCGGCATCTCGCGGCACCCGCCCCGTGGCACGCAGCGTGCTCCCCCGAACCCTGGGCTGCCCCTGGCCACACGCCGGGGGAGCCCGCCCTACCAGCCGCGGAGCGGAGTCGACACGCACATGGAGCCGCAGCTCTTCCAGCGCTTCGTCACCCTCGCCTACGAGAAGGCGGGCATCAGCATCAAGCCCGGAAAGGAGGCGCTCGTCACCGCACGCGTGGCGAAGCGCCAGCGCGCGCTCTCCATCGCCGACCCCGAGGCCTACCTGCACTTCCTCGAGCAGGACCGCTCCGGCGAGGAGCTGGTGCGGTTCCTCGACGTCATCTCGACCCACTTCACCAGCTTCTTCCGCGAGCCCGATCACTTCGAGCTCCTGCGCGAGGAGCTCGCGCTGCGGCTCGCGGCCGGTGAGCGCCGGCTCCGACTGTGGTCGGCGGCGAGCTCGACGGGCGAGGAGCCGTACACGATGGCCATGACTGCGCTCGAGGTGGAGGGCGCCGCGCAGGCGGACGTCAAGATCCTCGCCACCGACATCTCGGTCGACACGCTCCGCCAGGCCACCGAGGGTCGCTACGCCGCGCCCAGGCTGGAGCCGGTGCCCGAGGCGCTGCGCCACCGCTTCTTCACCCGCCTGCCCGGCGCCTCCGACCCGGACGGCGAGCTGTGGGAGGTGCGACCCGAGGTGAAGGCGCTCGTCACCTATCGGCGCCTCAACCTGGCCGAGCCGCCCTTCCCGATGAAGGGGCCGCTCGACGTGGTCTTCTGCCGGAACGTCCTCATCTACTTCGACCAGCCGACCCGCCAGCGCCTCGTCTCGGCCGTGGAGGAGCTGCTCCGTCCCGGCGGCCTCCTGTGCATCGGCCACACGGAGACGCTCTCCGGTCTCCGCTGCGGCCTCAAGATGCAGCGGCCATCCGTCTTCCGCCGGCCCGAGGAGCGCTCGTCGTGAGCATGGTCACGGTCGAGATCTCCGACATCAAGGTGAGCGCCGAGCCCGACGACGTGCTCGTCACGTACGCACTCGGCTCCTGCATCGCGGTCATGGTTCACGACCCGGTGCGGAAGGCGGCCGGCATGATCCACTACATGCTGCCGCTCTCGGAGACCTCGCAGGAGAAGGCCAAGGCCCGGCCCGCCATGTTCGCCGACACCGGCATCCCGCTCCTCTTCCAGAGCCTGTATGCGCTCGGGGCGCAGAAGCGCGATCTGGTGGTGAAGGTGGCGGGGGGCGGCGCGCTCTATGACGACAAGGGGCTCTTCAGCATCGGCAAGCGCAACTACACGGTGATGCGGAAGATGTTCTGGAAGACGGGGATCATCGTCACGGCCGAGGACGTGGGAGGCGCGAAGAGCCGCACCGCCCGCCTCCACGTCGGCTCGGGGCGCTGCACCGTCACCTCGCAGGGCGAGGAGGTGGAGCTGTGATCGCGCCCGCGCTGGTCCTCTCCCGGGTGAAGGAGCTGCCGGCGCTCTCGGCCACCGCCCTGCGCCTGGCGGAGCTGGCGCGCGACGCTCGCTCGGGCGCGGCCGACTTCGAGCGGGTCGTCCGGCCGGATCCGGCGCTCACCGCGAACCTCCTGCGCGTCGCCAACTCGGCCTACTTCGGCCTGCGCTGCCGCGCCGAGTCCGTCCGGCAGGCGGTGACGGTGCTGGGCGTGAAGCGGGTCTCCGAGGTGGCGGCGGCGGTGGCGCTCGCGCCCGTCATCCCCTCGCGCCTGCCCGGCTACGAGCTCGAGGCGTCCGCCTTCTGGCTGCACAGCGTGGCGGTGGCGGTGCTGGCGGAGCGGCTCTCGCTGCAGCTCGGGCTGCGCTGCCCCGAGCTGACCTTCACGGCGGGCTTGCTGCACGACATCGGGAAGCTCGCCATCGGCGCCTTCGTCGCCGACGACGCGCCTTCCATCCTCATCCGCACGCGCGGCGGGCTCCCCTTCGTCGCGGCGGAGCAGGCGGTGCTGGGCGTCGACCACGGCCAGGTGGGCGGGCTCATGGCCGAGGCGTGGAGCCTGCCCTCGGCGGCGGCTGCCGCGGCGCGCTGGCACCACGCGCCCGGCGCCGCGCCCGAGGGTGCCCCGCAGGCGCTCATCGATCTCGTCCACGTCGCGGACGGGCTGGCGCATACGCTCGGGCTCGGCGCCGACGCCGGCGAGCTGGCGCGCGGGGTCGACGCGGGGGTGGAGGATCGGCTCGGCTTCCGCGTCCGCGACCTGGAGCAGACGGCGGGGAAGAGCCTGGACGAGATCCGCGAGCTGGCGAGCCTGTTCGCGCCCGGGGGAGGAAACCCATGAGCTACACCATCCTCGTCGCCGACGACTCTGCCATCGTCCGTGCGATGGTGAAGAAGGCGATCTCCATGGCCGGCCTGCCGGTGGGCCAGGTGCACGAGGCGGCCAACGGCACGGAAGCGCTCGCGGTGCTGCGCCGCACCTGGGTCGACGTGGTGTTCGCCGACATCAACATGCCGGAGATGACCGGGCCCGAGCTCCTGCGGGCGATGAGGGCCGATCCGGCGCTGGCCAGCACGCCCGTGGTCATCGTGTCGTCCGAGCACAGCGCGGCGCGGGTCGAGGAGATGCAGCGCTCGGGCGCCTGCGCCTACGTCAAGAAGCCGTTCCGGCCGGAGCAGTTCCGCGCGGTGGTGACCGGGCTCCTGGCCGGCGGGGAGGGGAAGCATGGGCAGCGATGACCTGACGGAGATCCTGGCCCGCACGCTCGGGCAGGTGTTGGAGGAGGCGGCCTTCGTGTTCGGGGAGGCGACCGACGACCCTCCGCCGCTGTGCGGGCCGGTGCTGCAGGCCCGCCTCGCCTACGACGGCGATCACCAGGGCGAGCTGGTGCTGGCGGCGCCCCACGAGCTGGCCGCAACCCTGGCGGCGAACCTGCTGGGTGAGGAAGAGGGCGGCGCCGCGATGACCGGCGACGACGCGGACGCGGTCGGCGAGCTCCTCAACATGATCGCCGGCTCCCTGCTCGTCGAGCTACACGGCCCCGAGGCGCGCTGTTCGCTGGGGCTGCCGCGGGTGGCGCTCATCCCGGCCGACCAGCACGAACGCGAGCTGGCGCGGGCGGACGTGGCGGCGTCGCTCCTGGAGGAGGAGGGGAGGCGCATCGACCTGTCGGCCAGGTTCGGCGCCGGGGCCGCCCGATGACCACCCGCGTCCTGGTGGTGGACGACTCGGCGGTGGTGCGCCAGATCTTCAGCCGCGAGCTGGCCCGCGATCCCGAGCTGGAGGTGGTGGGGACCGCGCCCGATCCGTACGTGGCGCGCGACCTCATCGTGCAACAGAAGCCGGACGTGCTGACGCTCGACCTCGAGATGCCACGCATGGACGGCATCACCTTCCTGCGCAAGCTCATGCACTACTATCCGTTGCCGGTGGTGGTGGTGTCGTCGCTGACGCCCGCCGGCGGGGAGCTGGCGATGGAGGCCCTCGCCGCGGGCGCCGTGGACGTGATGTGCAAGCCGGGGGCGTCCTTCACCGTCGGCGACATGGCGGTGCAGCTCACCGAGAAGGTGAAGGCGGCCGCCCACGTCAAGCTGAAGGCGCGCGCCCCGACCCATCCCGCCGGCGCGCTGGCGCCTCCGGTGGCGACGCCCGCCCTCACCCGCACCACCCACCAGATCCTCGCCATCGGCGCTTCCACCGGCGGCACGGTGGCGCTGGAGGGCATCCTGCGAGGCTTTCCGCCGAACGCGCCCGGTACGCTGATCACCCAGCACATGCCGGAGATGTTCACCCGCTACTTCGCGGACCGCCTCGACCAGATCGCGGAGGTGGAGGTGCGCGAGGCGGTGGAGGGCGACTCGGTGGTGCCGGGGGTGGTGCTCATCGCGCCCGGCAACAAGCACATGCTCCTCAAGCGCTCCGGCGCCCGCTACTTCGTGAGCGTGCGCGACGGGCCGCACGTGAACCGCCACCGGCCGTCGGTGGACGTCATGTTTCGCTCGGTGGCGCAGTGCGCTGGCCGCAACGCGGTCGGGGTCATCCTGACCGGCATGGGCGGCGACGGCGCGCAGGGCCTGCTCGAGATGCGCGGCGCCGGCGCGCGAACGTTCGGCCAGGACGAGGCGAGCTGCGTCGTCTACGGCATGCCCAAGGTGGCGGCCGACCTCGGAGCGGTGGAGCACGTGGTCCCCCTCGACCGCATGACGGCCGAGATCCTCGGCGCGATCGAGGCGAGCGCGGCATAGGCGTCGCGCTCGCGGTCGGGGTCGAGGTCGAGGGCCTTGCTCCCTCGCCCCGCGCAGCGGGGAGAGGGTCGGGGAGAGGGGCGGATTCCGAGGTCGAGGTCGAGGTCGCGACAGGTGCGCCGAGCCGCGCCAGCGCACGCTGCGGCCGCCGTGCTCCGCGCCGCGCGAGGTTCGGGTGGCAGTCCTCGCCGCGCATCACGGCACACGCGGCGCGTTCCGGCGGCCGATTCACCGCCGGCGTGCGTCATCGCGGGCCCGCTCTCTGGGATGCTGGCCGATCGGATCGGCCGCCGCCCTACGATCCTCTTGTCGCTCCTCGGCGCGGCCGCAGCAGCGGGCGCCCTCGCCTTCTTGTCTTCGCCTCTCAGCGTCGGGCTCGTCGTTCTCCTCTTCGGCCTCACTTCTCAAGCCGTGAACGCGCCCTTCCAGGCGATCGTCACCGACCTGGTATCTCGACGGATGCGGCCCCGCGCCTTTGGCCTCGCATACTGGGCCAGGAACCTCGGCGTGAGCCTGTCGCTGCTCACGGGTGGTTTCCTGGCCTCGCGGGGATGGGCCCTGCCATTTCTCGCCGATGCAATTACGACGTTGGCATTTGCATTCGTGGTGCTTCGCCGCGTGCCGGAGACGCGCCCGTCCGGGCACGCGGCCGAGTCCACGGGCCCCGGTCACCGTGAGGTGCTCGCGGATCGGGCATTCGCTGGATTCCTCGCGCTGCACTTCTTGTTCAGCATGGCGTTCTGGCAGCTCCACGCCGGCTTGCCGATCGACATGGCGCGGCACGGCGTTTCGCCGGCCGCGTTCGGCTCGGTGCTCGCGGTGAACACCATCCTCGTAGCGCTGCTTCAACCGTTCGCACACCGCCTCACCGGCCGCCTTGCGCCGGCCAGGACCCTGGCCGCGGGTTCGCTTCTGGTCGGGCTCGGGTATGGCGGCTACGCGCTTTGCTCTACCGCCCCCCAGTATGCCCTCGCCACCGGCATCCTGACCTTAGGAGAGATCGTGTACCAGCCGGTCGCCGGCGTGGTCGTGGCCGATCTCGCGCCACCCCAGTCGCGCGGCAGATACGCCGGCGCCTTCGGGCTCAGTTTCGGGCTGGCTGGGTTCTTGGCCCCGATCGCCGGGCCAGCGCTGATGCAGGCACGCGGGGCGCCCGCCCTGTGGATGGCATGCCTGTTGGCGTGCGCTGGCGTCGCCGCAGGCCAACTCGCGCTCGGGCGGGCGCGGCGCGGCGCGATTCCAGAACAGGGACCAGCGCGACCCGCATAGGCGTCCCGCACCTGTGCCCAATCCGTCGTTTCCACGCCAATTCGCCGACGTGGGCTCGCCGCCGGCACCGGCAGTCCGAAGGGCAGGCGCCGGCGTGGCTGTCCAGGGGAACCGCCCGGCGCGGGGCAGCCTGAGCGGTTCTCCATGCCTCACGGAAGGCGATCGCTCCTCCATGTCGCGATTATTCAGTGTCGTACTTCTCCAGCTCGAGCCTGAGAGCCTTCTCGAGGTCCGCAACGGAGACCACGATTCCTTGGCCGCTCGGCGTCGGAAAGATTGTCGGCGCGACTCCGCGTCGCCGGAGACTCGGCCCGTTCAACAAATAGCGCGGCCGCGCGACCGCGGCGATCTACTTCTTCGGCGCGGGCTCGAACCTCGGCACGGGAGCGGGCTCGAGGCGCGTCGGCTGCTTGCGCTGCTTGGGCTCGGCCTTCAGCTCGAGCTCGACGACCATCTCGACGCGGCGGTTGAGCTCGCGCGCCTCGACGCTGTCGCCGTTGGCGATGGGCTTCGTGGCTGCGAGTCCCACCGCCTGCAGGTGCTCGGGCGCGGCGTGGTGGGCGCGCTCGAGGTAGCTCACGACGGTGGCGGCGCGGGCGGCGGAGAGCTCCCAGTTGTCGTGGTAGCGCAGGCCGGCGACAGGGAGGTCATCGGTGTGGCCCTCGACGCGGAGCGGCCGGTCGAGGGGGACCAGCTCCTCGGCGATCGCGTCGAGGACGGGGAGGATCTGCGGGCGCAGCACCGCCTGCCCGCCGTCGAAGAAGTCCGCGGCGGCGAGCCGGACCGTGACGCGCTGACCCTCCACCGAGAGGGTGACGGTGGTCGCGCCGGCGCGCTGCATCACGAACGGGCGAATGCGGTTCTCGATCTTGCGCCGGAAGTTCTCCACCGCCGCCTGCTGCGCCGGACTCATGCCTCCGCCCGGGGCGGACATGACGCTCCCTCCCTCGGAGGGCGTGCCATCGAAGATGGGGAGCTGGCCCACGCCGCCGGTGCCGCCGTAGTGGAGCGCCCACTTGATCGACTCGGCCGCCTGCGCCATGCGCTTGTTGTCGACCCGGCTCACCGAGTACATCACGACGAAGAAGGCGAAGAGCAGGGTGATGAAGTCGGCGTACGAGACGAGCCAGCGCTCGTGGTTCTCGTGCTCCTCCTCGTGCTTCTTCCTGGCCATGGCGCGTCCTGTCCGCCGCTAGGCGGCCTTCTTGGCCGCGGGGTCCTTGGAGGGCGGCGGCTCGCCGGTCAGCGCCCGCAGCTTCTCCTCCAGGACGCGCGGGTTGAGGCCCTCCTGGATGGCGAGGACCCCCTCGGTGATGACGATCTTGCGCTCCATCGCCAGGGCGAGCTTGCGCTTCAGCTTGTTGGCGGTGGGCAGGAAGACGATGTTCGCCGAGGCCACGCCGTAGACGGTGGCGACGAACGCCACCGCGATGCCGCCGCCCAGCTTCGAGGGATCGGACAGGTTCTCCATGACGTGGATGAGTCCGAGCACCGCCCCGATGATGCCGATGGTGGGCGAGTAGCCACCGGCCGCCTCCCACACCTTGGCGCCCTGGACGTTCTCGCCGTGCTCGGCGTCGATGGCGGCCTCGAGCGAGGAGCGGGTCACCGTCGCGTCAACGCCATCGACCACGTAGGACAGCGCCCGGCGCAGGAAGGGGTCCTCCACCTCCGAGAGCTTCCCCTCCAGCGCCAGCACGCCGTCGCGGCGGGCGATGCTGGCGAGCTCCACGATCTGGCGTGTCACCGCGGAGAGGTCCTCCTTCTTCTCCACGAGGACCATCTTGAACATCTTCATCCCGCGCACGAAGTCCTTCTTCGGGAAGGAGACCATGACGGCGCCGAGCGTCCCGCCGAACACGATCACGGCGGCGGTCCCCTGCATGATCGAGCCGACGTGGCCACCCTCGAGCAGCTGCCCCAGCAGGATGAAGCCGAAGCCGCCCACGAGCCCGGCGATGGTGGTGATGTCCATGGGCTACTCCGGATGAACGCCGCGCGGGAAGGGAAGCACGGAGCCGCGCACCTCGGGGCCGCCGCGGATGCGCCGCTGCCAGGCGGCCATCCGATCGATGACCTCGGGCACCTCCTCCTTGACCATGAGCTTGTGGCCGGTGGTGAGGAGGATGACGGTGTCCGGGGTGGCCTCCGCGGTGAGGATGTGGTCAGCGTTCACCACCAGCTCCTTCCCGTCGAGCCGCGTGAGCGCGATCATCGGGCATGCCTCCAGGGATCCATCGGCACGGTCGAGCGTGCCGATAAGGGGATTTACCGCTTCATCTGGATGAGCTCGGACAGGAGCTGGTCCGAGGTGGTGATGGTCTTCGAGTTCGCCTCGAAGGCGCGCTGGGCCGCGATCATGCGCACGAACTGATCGGCGATGTCGACATTGGACTGCTCCAGGGTGCCGGAGGAGATGAAGGCGCGGCCGCCGTCGCCCGCGGCACCCATCACCGCCTCGCCCGAGGCGCGGGTGACCGAGTAGAGGTTCCCGCCCACGCGCTCGAGCTGGTCCGGCGCCGCCAACCGCGCCACGCCCACCTGACCGAGCGCGCGCGTCTGACCGTTCGTGAACACGCCGTTGACGATGCCCTGCTTGTCGATCTGGATCGAGCTGATCTGCCCCGACGAGTAGCCGTCCTGGCCGACGAAGGTGGTGGCGCTCGCGGCGGCGAACTGGGTGATGCCGACGTCGCCGGAGGCCGGATCGCCCATGTCGATGCCGAAGGTGAGCGCGGCGGCCCCCGGCGGCGTGAAGGTCACGGTAGCGCCCGGGTTCGCGGTCAGGTTGCCGCTCGTGTCGAAGGCAAGCAGCCCGTTGCCCACCTGGGCGCCGCTGTCCATGGCGTGCCACTCCCAGCTCCCCGCCGCGGCGTGCCGGAAGAAGACCTGGACCTGGTGCGACGCCCCGAGGGAGTCGTAGGCGGTGATGCTGGTGGAGAAGTTGGAGGTGGTGGCGGGATTTGCCGGGTCCCATGCCGCCACGATGGGGGCGTCGGCCTGGAGATTGGCCTTGAGCGTGACCTGCGAGGTGGGAAGCGGGGCCGAGCTGGCATTGCCCACCTGCAGGTCCCCGAGCGCGGTGGTCACGTTCCCGGCCGCATCGGCGGGGTAGCCCTGGACGCGCAGGCCGTCGAGGTTCACCAGGAGCCCGGTCCGGTCGACCGTGAACTGGCCGGCCCGGGTGACGTAGGTGCCGGTGCGACCGTCGCCGGTGGTGCCGCTCACCTCGAAGAACCCGTTGCCCTGCAGGGCGAGGTCGGTGGCGACGCCGGTGTTGGTCAGCGCTCCCTGGGTGATGATCTTCTGGACGGCCTGGAGGCGTGACCCGAGGCCGATCTGGCCCGCGCCGCCGATCACGTTCTGCGCCAGGGCGTCCTCGAAGTCCGCGCGCTCGGACTTGAACCCGACCGTGTTGGCGTTCGCGATGTTGTCGCCGATGACCGCCAGCTCGGCGGAGGAGGAAGCGAGGCCGGTGGTGCCGGAGGAGAGGGAGGTGAGGAGGCTCATGATCGGTTCCTTTCAGCTCTGGGTGATTTCGGAGACTTCGGAGAGCTTCACTTTGTTGCCGCCCACCACCAGCTCGGCGGCGCTGCCGTCGAAGGTGATCCCGCTCACCACGCCGCGCGCGCGCGCCTGGACGGGCACCTCGGCGCCCTGGAGGTCGCGCCCGGTGAGCTGGACCGTGTACGTGCCCGGTGCGACCTGCTGGCCGGTGCCGTCGCGCCCATCCCAGCCGAGGTCGAACGTGCCGGCGTCGCGCGTGCCGAGGGCGAGGGTGCGGACGGTGTGGCCGTTCGCGTCCTTCAGCACGGCCGTGACGCTGGCGCGCGCGCCGAGGCTGGCTTGCACCGCGCCGGCGCCGTCCGCGGTCACCGCGACGGTGCTGGCCTGATAGCTGACCTGCTTCCCCACCAGCGACGCGGTGGCGAGCTGGTTCGAGGACGCGGCCGCGACCAGCAGGGTGTCGAGCCGGCTGGTCACGTTCTGGAGCTGCTCGAGGCTGGAGAACTGGGCCAGCTGCGCCACGAAGGCCTGGTTGTCGACCGGCTGCAGCGGATCCTGATTGGCGAGCTGGGCGGTGAGGAGCTTCAAGAACTCGTTCTTCCCCAGGCTGGAGGAGGCGGTGGTGCTCTGGGTGGCTGCGGCGGTGCTGCTCGCGATGCTGCTCGTGTCCATGGTGCCTCCTAGGCTTCGACGTGAATGCCGCGGCCGGCCTGCGGCCCCGCGTCGCTCCGTGTTGCACGTGCTGGGTTCGCCCCAGGGTGGTGCTGCGCCTCGGCGGCCTCCTGCCAGGCCTCGCGCCGCTCCTCGAAGCCGCGGCCGCCTTCGCCGCCGGCGCGGAGACCGGCGTCGGTGCCGCCGAGCTCGATGGGGGCGAGCTTGAGGCCCTCTCCCGCCAGCGCCTGCGACAGCTCGCCGGAGCGCGCCTCGAGGGCACGCGCGCCCTCGCCCTCGACGCGCAGGTGCAAGGCGCCGTCGCGCACCCGCAGGTGCAGCTCGAGCGTCCCGGCCGAGCCAGCGTCGAGCTTGAGATGGGCCGCGCTGCGGAGGACCCCGCCCTGCAGCTCCTGCCCCGCCCCAGGGGCGGGTAGGGGGGCGGCGGGCTGCGATGCGGCTGCGCGCGAGGCGGGCCGTGCCTCGGTGGCAGCGGCCGGAGGGGTGAGCGCCTCGCGAGCGGCAGCGGTGGGCACAGCCACCTCGGCCTTGGTAGCTTCGCGCTCGCGAGCCTTCTCGCGCACCGGGCTCGGCGCCTGCGGCTTCGCGGACGAAGGCGCGGCGAGCGGGCCCTTGGCGGCGGCGCGCGCGGCGAGCCGCGCCGTCGGGTCGACCGTGGGAGCGCGGGGCGGGGCGGCGCTGGCGGCGGCGTGGCCCGCTCCAGGGGCGCCCTCCGGCGTTGCGGGGCGCTCCTCGGTCGCCGGACGCTTGCGGGCAGGCGCGCGGCGGGTGCGCTCGCCACCAGCAGCTCCCTCCTCGGCAGCCGTGGCCTCCAGCTCCGCTGCGGCGTCGAGCGCCGGCGTGGTGGACAAGCCGCGCCGCGGGTGCGCGGGTCGCCCCTCGGCGTCGACCGCGGCTGCTACGCCCGCCTCGACGCCCTTCGAGGTGCCTCCGGTGGCCTCGCCCTCGCCCTCCGCTCGCCCGGCGTGCTTCGCGAGCGCCTGGCCGAGCGCCTCGCCGAAGCGGAGCGAGCCCCGGTGCGCCGCCCCGGCGCGGCTCCGGCCTTCCGCCGCCGCTTCCTTGCCGTCGGCGGTCACGCCAGCGAGCACTTCCAAGGAGAGCGCCTTCACCGGCCACCTCCTGCCATCATCGAGAACAGCTCCGCGGCGAGCTCGGGCTTGACCTTCTCGAGCACCACCGCCGCGTCGCCGGGGCGCATGCGCCGCAAGAGATCGATCGCCAGCGGGCGGTCGAGCCGGGCGACGAGCGCCGCCGCCTGGTCCGGCTTCATGCCCTTGAGCGTCTTCGCCAGCGCGATCACCTGCTTGTCGCCCTGGCCGAGTCCGCCCGGCCCACCGCGCGCGGCGACCTTCTCGGCGGACGCCTTCTTCGCGCGGTCATCCAGGCGCGCCGTCTCCTCGCGCAGGGCGCTGCGGGCGGTCGCGATGTCGGCCGTGAGCTTCTCGAGCCGCGCCCGCTCCCGGTCCAGCGCTGCCAGCTCCTCCTGCCGCTTGCGCGAGGAGGCGCGCAGCTCGTCACGCAGTGCGGAGGCGGAGAGCGCGGGTGGGGTGGGCATGGGCTCGGGGGCAGGTGGTCGAATCGGCGTGGCGAGCTCGAGGAGCGGCTCCTTGGATGCGCCACGATCCGGGCGAGGCGGAGGCTTGCGGCCGATGGGCTGTTGCCCCACGGGCCGAGTTGCCTTCGCGGTCGCGGCCCTTCGACTACGCTCCACCTCCGGTGTCGCTACGCTCAGGGCGGACGGACTCTGCAACCGATCGTCTCCGCTCGCATTCGCGGTCGGGGTCGAGCTCGGTGCCATCGCGGTCGGAACAGAAGGCGGCCGGGGCGCGACGGGCGCCTCCGGCGTGGCCGCGAGCAGCGCGAGCGCCAAGAGCAGGCTATCCACGCGCCACCTCCGCCCCGAGCGCCCGCTTCAGGGCCACCAGCATCTCGGGCAGCGGCGTCCGATCCGATGGCTCCTGGCGCAAGAAGGCTTGCAGCGC